>JAHHOT010000194.1 GCA_018677555.1 Gammaproteobacteria bacterium
GAACAGGTCCGTCGTCAAAGACGCACCCAGCGAAACCCCGGCCTTCTCTCTCGGCGAATCCGCGAACGAGCGAATTCGCGTCGGTTTCTCCGCCAGCGCTACGCGCGCGTTGAATGTGAACTCGTCCGTGCGCATCTCCCAGCTGGCGCGCGCGAGGACCCTGGCGATCGCATCGATTGCGTCCCTGGGCAACGCATGGGTTCGGTCGTAGTTGCGAATGTCGGCAGCAATCGGACCCCAGGCCAGCGGCCAGGATGTTACCGTGCCGCGGATGACGCCCAGGTCAGCCAGGCGCTGGATATCGTGGCGCAGAAGCGCATCACCGGCGGCAACCAACGGGCTGCCGCCAGCGACGTTTGTCGCCAGCAACAGCGACATGCCGGCTACGGCAAAGAATCTGGCGAACATGTTGATGAGTGTTTCCCCATGCCGACACGAGGCCCGCGCGAAATTGGGCATGGTACCAGCACGACGGCCGCGAACCAGTCCCCGCGACGGCGTCAGTTGTTCGTCCGCAGCATCCGGACCAGCTCCAGCAGGTAGCGCGTGGAGTCGTTGCCGCCCTCGTAACCGGTCGCAGTGCTAACGCTGCCGGCCAGGGAGGTTGCAAGCTTTTTGCCCAGTTCGACGCCGAACTGGTCGAAGGAATTAATGCCCCAGATGACGCCTTCGACAAATACCTTGTGTTCGTACAGCGCGATCAGCTGGCCAAGAACCGCTGGCGTCAATCTCTCGAACAGGATCGTCGTACTCGGGCGATTGCCCGGATGCATGCGTTGCGCGGCCGGAGTCTTTGCGTCTCGCTCATCCATGCCACGCGCGACCAGGTCGAGCACCGCCTGCTTCGCGGCATAGCCGTCCATGAGCGCCTCGCTCTGCGCAAGGCAGTTCGCGATGGCAAGATCCTGCTGCTCCTGCGAGCAGCCCGACGACTTCACCGGCAGAATAAAATCGACCGGCACGAAACGCGTGCCCTGATGCAACAGCTGGTAGAACGAATGCTGCGCATTGGACCCTGCCTCGCCCCAGATAATGGTGCCGGTTTTTGCTTTAACGGGCCGGCCGTCCTCGCGGACGCCCTTGCCATTACTTTCCATGTGCAGTTGCTGCAGATATGCCGGAAAGCGATCGAGCCGGTTGTCGTAGGGCAGAACGGCCTGCGTCGCGGCGCCGAAGAAGTTGTTGTACCAGACACTCACCAGACCCATCAGCAGCGGCAGGTTCTCCTCGGGACGTGCATCGCGAAAGTGCAGGTCCATGCGGCGCGCACCGGCGAGAAAATCCCGAAAAGCCTGCATGCCGATGACCAGCGCGAGCGACAGTCCCACGGCCGACCAGATGGAGTAACGACCGCCAACCCAATCCCAGAATCCGAAACGATACGCGGGATTGATGCCGAACGCGTCCATCGCCTCGTGATTCGTCGACGCCGCGGCGAAGTGGTGGGCAACTGCCTCGTCCCCGAGCTGACGTGTGATCCACTGCTTCGCCTGCTCGGCGTTGGTCATCGTTTCCAGCGTAGTGAACGTCTTCGAACAGATGACGAACAGCGTTTCTTCGGGATTCAGCCGCTCCGTCAGGTCCACCAGCTGCGTGCCGTCGATATTCGACACGCTGTGAAAATTCATACCGGGTTTCCAGTAGTGACGCAGCGCATTCGATGCCATTACCGGACCCAGGTCCGAGCCACCGATACCAATGTTTACGATCTCTGTTAGTCGCTGTCCGTTGATCCCGACGATTCGCCCGCCCTGCACATCCGAGACAAACTGCTCGATCGCCGTCAGCGTCCCCCAGACATCCGGAACTCCGGGAACGTCCAGCGCCAATTGGTCGGACATCTCGGCGCGCAACGCAACATGCAGCACGGACCGATTTTCCGAGCGGTTAATCCTGTCACCGCTGAACATCGCCGCAGTCGCGTCCGCAACCCGCGTCTCCCGCGCAAGGCGCAACAGCAGCTTGAGCGTCTTTGCCGAAACCAGGTTTTTCGACAAATCGATGTGCAGGCTGCCGAACTGGCGGGAGAATCGCGAGAAGCGACTGCTATCGCGCATGAAAAGATCGCGCAGCGTCCGCTTGCGCATGTCTTCGCGAAAATGCTCGCGCAGCTTGCGCCACGCGGCAAGATCGGTCGGATAGCGGGCGGAGAGCTTGCGTTCAGGCACTTTGCTTGAGGTCGACCTTGTAAAAATCGAGATACCAGTCTACGAATTTCCTGACGCCCTTTTCAATTGGCGTATCCGGCTGGTATTGCACATCGTTGACCAGCGCTTCGGTGTCTGCATAGGTATCCGGCACGTCGCCCGGCTGCATCGGCAACAGGTTTTTTTCTGCCTTGCGTCCGACGCAATTCTCGATGATCTCGATGTACTGCATCAGTTCGACCGGCTGCTGATTGCCGATGTTGTAGATACGATACGGCGCCCGGCTGGTCCCGGGATCCGGGTCGGCGGATTCCCATTGCTCATTCGGTTTCGCGGTGTGGTCCATCGTGCGAATGACGCCCTCGACGACGTCGTCGACGTAAGTAAAGTCGCGCCGATGTTTGCCGTAGTTGAAAACGTCGATAGGCCTGCCTTCGATAATATTTCGGGTGAACATGAATAGCGCCATGTCGGGACGTCCCCACGGCCCGTACACCGTAAAGAATCGCAGCCCGGTCGTCGGCAATTCGTACAGGTTGGAATAAGAATGCGCCATCAATTCGTTGGCTTTCTTCGTTGCACCGTAAAGCGCCAGCGGGTGGTCGACATTCTGGTGCACGGAAAACGGCATCGTCGTGTTTGCACCGTAGACGGAGCTGGACGACGCGTAAACGAGGTGCTCGACGCCGTTGTGGCGACATCCCTCGAGAATGTGCAAGGTGCCGACAATATTGCTGTCGATATAGGAATGCGGGTTTTCGATCGAGTAACGAACGCCCGCCTGTGCGGCGAGGTGCACCACCTTGTCGAATTTCTCACTGGCGAACAGGGACTCCATGCCACTCCGCTGCTCCAGTCCCATGCGGACCATGCGAAAGCTGTCGTAGCGCTCGAGAATCGCGGCGCGTGCCTCTTTCAGAGTTACGTCGTAGTAGTCGTTGAAATTGTCGAGCCCGACGACGGTGTCGCCGCGCTCCAGTAGCTTCAGCGCCGTGTGAAACCCTATAAAGCCCGCTGCGCCTGTTACGAGAATTTTCATGACTGGTTATCCTTTTCGGTCATCGTCTACAAACGTCCACTGGACGCATCCGGCGGTAACAGATACTTGACGTCGTAGATAACGGCACCGTCCTTGCCGTACGACTTGATGCCGTCGGCACCCATATCGCGGAATTGCTGGTGTGCGACGGCCAGTACTACGACGTCGTAACTGCCTTTTTCTGGCTGCTCCTGCAGCGACATGCCGCAAACCGCCCGCGCATCTTCGGCGCTGACCCAGGGGTCGTGAACATCGACCGACGTGCCGTAAGACTTCAGCTCAGACACGATGTCGACAACTTTGGTATTGCGAACGTCAGGACAATTTTCCTTGAATGCCAGCCCGAGCACCAGCACCCTGGCCGTAAGCGGCTGCTGCCCGTTGGCCAGCATCAGCTTGATGATGCGTTGGGCCACATACTCGGACATGTTGTCGTTGATCCGGCGGCCGGCAAGTATCATCTCGGGATTGTAGCCGAGCTGCTGCGCCTTGTAGGTCAGGTAGTACGGGTCGATGCCGATGCAATGGCCCCCAACCAGGCCGGGACGAAACGGCAGGAAGTTCCACTTGGTACCCGCCGCCTCGAGGACTTCCTCCGTGTCGATGCCCACGCGCTCGAAAATCATCGCGAGCTCGTTGACCAGCGCGATATTGACGTCGCGTTGCGTGTTTTCGATGACCTTGGCCGCCTCTGCAACCTTGATACTGGACGCCTTGTGCGTACCGGCGGTGATGATACTCCGGTAGACATCGTCGACGTAGTCGGCGACTTCAGGCGTCGAGCCCGAAGTCACTTTCAATATCGAAGGCAGGCGATGCTCCTTGTCGCCGGGATTGATCCGCTCCGGGCTGTAGCCGACGAAAAAGCCTTCGTTGAGCTTCAGGCCGGACACTTTCTCCAGAATCGGCACGCAATACTCTTCCGTGGCGCCGGGATACACGGTGGATTCGTAGACGACAATATCGCCCTGCTTCAGCACGGCGCCAATCGTCCTGCTGGCATCGCGCAACGGTGTCAGCAGCGGCCGATTGCCATCACCGATCGGTGTCGGCACCGTCACGACGTAGAAATTGCAGGCGGCCAGATCCTGTGGATCGGACGTATAGCTGAGCTCCGTCGCCGCAGCGAGTTCTTCCGCGCTGGCTTCCAGCGTGGAATCCTTGCCGGCAACCAGCTCCGAGACACGCGCCTCGTTGATATCGAAGCCGACGGTCGGATACACGCGGCCAAATTCGACCGCCAGCGGCAGCCCGACATAGCCCAGTCCGATGACGCCAATGCGCAGATTTTCAGGGTCAAAGCTCATAACAAGATCAGGTATTTACGTCCACCGACGCTAGATACCACAGATCGGCAGAAATAGCCCGGACCGGTCGCACATACGCCCGCGAGACGCAATTCCCGCGGGTGCTTCAGTTCCCGTCGATCAGGTCAGGTACCACATGGCCAGCAGGCCGGTGATGCTCATGGTGATCGTGTATGGCAGCGCCATATAGACCATGCGACCGTACGAGAGCCGGATCAGCGGCGCCAGCGCCGAGGTCAACAGGAACAGGAAGGCTGCCTGTCCGTTCGGCGTGGCCACGCTGGGAATGTTGGTGCCGGTATTGATCGCAACGGCAAGCGCATCGAACTGATCCCGTGTCAGCACGCCGGCTTCGTATAATTCGGCCACCTCGGTGATATAGACGGTCGCAACGAATACGTTGTCGCTGATCATCGACAGTACGCCATTCGCCACGTAGAAGAGCGCTGCCTGGGTCTTGCCTTCGTAAGTCATGACCCAGTCGATAACCGGTGTGAACAGCCCCTGGTTATCGATAACGGCGACAATGGCGAAAAACACGACCAGCAGCGCGGTGAACGGCAGC
>JAHHOT010000167.1 GCA_018677555.1 Gammaproteobacteria bacterium
CAGTGAATCCGGGCGATGCAGATGTCGCATCGTCCAGCCGCGCCGCCGCACCCGCAACCTGGGTCCACTCGTAGGTGGTTGCGTCCCCATCGGGGTCGAAGCTCGCTGTTCCGTCGAGTGCAACCAGGCTCTGTTCGTCGACAGTTTGATTCGCGCCCGCGTCTGCAACAGGAGGGTCGTCGTTGGCGACATGTATGATGACGTCATCCGTCGCCGTTCCTCCGTTTACATCCCGCACCGTGAGGCGGAAGCCCAGGTCCAGGTCGACATCGGTTGCAGGTGCTGTAAACGTTGTACTGCTCGCGCGCGCATCCGACAGGGTGACAGTGTCGCCGGCGAACTGCGTCCACTCGTAGGAAATCGGATCGCCATCGGGGTCGGAGCCACTGCCTGAAAGTGTCGCGGTCTGTCCCTCCGTGACGTCCGTGTCTGCGCCGGCATTGGCTGTCGGTACACTGTTCTGCGGCGGTGGTGGTGCGCTGGTGTCGGAATCGCCGTTGTTACCGTACCCGCTGCCGCCGCCACCGCAGGCACCCAGCGATATGGCGAGCAGTGCGGTTAGCAGGGGCCTGCCCGGGTAACGCGGTATCGGCGTAACCGCTTTCGATGAATTCGAGTGAAGTTTTCGTGCGCGTTGCGAATGCGAAACAGCAACGTGCGAGTTCCTGATGTAAGCGCCCAATGATATTTCCCCGGTGCAGCGAAGTACGGAAGATCAGCCTCTAGCTAAACAAATCGCTCCGCGGTCAACAACTCGGATTTGGTCGGGAATCGACGACACGGCCGTTTGAAGTGTGAACCAGGTCAAATTCTGAAATACGAATTTTAAAAAGGTTAAATCGCTGCGTTTTCGACGGTATTTCGCATGTGAAAAGGACGAAAAATAGCGGCACCGGCCACGAAGTCCGGCACCGCCAGGAAGCACAACGATTGTTGTGATACCGCAACGAATGGCGAGATCAATTCATCGCAGTGGCACTGCTTGTCAAGTCTATTTGCCCGGCGCAGTGCTGCTCGACGTCCGCGGTCTCGGCGCTTTGCGACGTAAACGTGACGATGTAGCTGTGTGCGCCAGCCTCGGCAACGAACGGGAAGCCCTTGGTCGCCGTAGCCATCTCGAACGAGCCACCGATGACCGCATTCGACGCGTTCGGTGCGAAAAACATCGTGTGCGGCCCGATATCGAGCATCTTCCCGGCGTTGGCCGAGTAGATCCGGTTGTAGGCCGACATCATATAGTTGACACCCGGTTCGCTCGGCGTCGCGATCTTGCCGGCCTCGATCATGCTGGCGGTTCTTTCCTGTATCTCTTCCGGCGATAATCCGTCCGCCGTCATTCTAGTCTGCGCCATGATGCCCTGCAGAATCGAGTCTTCGCCGGTCGAGGAGACGCACTCCGGTATGATCGACTCCGGATGATTGCGTTGCACGACACAATGAAATCCGCCGTCGGACGAAATCGTTCGTCGAAACTTCCCATCGGACCAGACGTAAACGTTGGCCCGCTCCCGGAGCGCGGAAGGCAGGGCACTGAGGGCCAGCGACTCCTCGCAGCGCTGGGTGAGGGCGCGAAAATTGTCGGCATACGCGTTCGCACATATTGCCAGTAGTGCGCCGGAAAAAATGCAAAACCGTTTCATTGCTGTCTCCAGGAAATCGTCAGGAACCAGCGCATATTGTCGATGCTGTGCACGCGAAACGCGGTCATAAATTTGCCAGCGGTTGAAATGCGCGGGGAGTGGACAATGTGAGTGCTGAATGGCACCCCCGCCGGGTCTTTATGCGCTAGTCCTGGCGTCTGGCGGCCAGGGGGATGCGGAGCGTCGCACGCACGCCGCCGGACGGACGATCGGCCACGTCCAGCGAAGCCGCGTTGTCGTAGAGAAGCTCCAGCCGCTTGCGGACGTTTTTCAATCCGTAGCCGACGCTGTTGCCGGCGCTGCCGGCAAGACCCGGGCCATTGTCCGCGAGCTCGATCATCAGCAGGTCGCCGTCGCGCCGCGCCCTGACATCGATCCTGACTGCCGCGGCCGGGCCATTGAGTGCGTACTTGATCGAATTCTCGATTAGCGGCTGCAGGACCAGCGCCGGCACCCGGCACTGCGCGAAATCGGGGTCGATATCCGTCTCGAACGATATTCGAGAGCCGAAACGAACCTTTTCGACCTCGACGTAACGGCGCACGAACTCGAGTTCCTGCTCGAGCGGCAACAGCCGCTCGCTGGACTGATCCAGCGCGCTCCGCAGCAAGCCGCCCAGCAATTCCGTGGTGTCGTATGCCTCGACGTTTCTGTTGGTTTCTATCAGGGCGCCTATCGAATTGAGCGCATTGAACAGAAAATGCGGATTGATCTGCATCTTGAGCGCGTCCATGCGCGCCAGGTTCAGCTGGTTTTCGAGCAGCGAGCTGCGCAGCCGCGCGTCGCGGGCCTCGCGGTCTTTTTGCACGCTGAGCCGGTAGAAGCGAATCAGGAACGAGCCCGCAAGATTCAGCAGATAAATCACGGCCGCAAGCGTATGAAAGCCCGGCGCGCGGTCTCCATACAACCATGTTCGCCAGTCGTCGCTGTGCACGATGAACGGCAATGCAACGGCGACGACGAGAAACAGCACTAGGTGTGCGGCCACTCCAAGAAATTGCCTGGCCGCACTTCCCGTGAAGGCTTCGACAACGCGGTAGATTGCCAGCGATACCGCAACCCATACCGCGTAGTAGGTGACCATCGGCCCGAATATCTGCAGCCAGGTTGACAGGCTGTCGCCGCGAATCGCGATAAACGCCGTCGTTGTGGCAATCACCGCAACGATCGACCATGCAAGCACGACGGCGGCCAGCGTCTTTGCATTCGACATCAGGTGCCGTCGAATGATCGAGTTTTGCCGTGATGAGTGGCTTTCCGCCTCGATATCTGCGGCCGTAAGTGCGGGCTCAGCCACGCGCAGCAGCCAGCCGGGCAGCGCGCAGGATACTCGGCACCAGCGAGGCGCGGCTGCGGGCGACGACGAGCTCGTCACCGTTTACGAGCCTCACGAGATGCGTGCCGTTACGCATTTTTCTCACCCGGACAATCGCGCTGCCGTTGACCAGCGTGGAGCGGTGAATGCGGTAGAAGAAAGGATCATCGAACCTGCGCGCGTACTGGCTCAGGGACTCGCTTACGGTATAGGTTTTATTCGCCGTGTGGATGTGCGCGTACTGGTTCGCGGCTTCGACCCACAGGATATCGTCCGTCGTCAGTTGTTCCAGCGCATCGCCGGAGCGAACCGTCAGTTCTTTTCCTGTCATCTGCCGCGTGGCCTGACCTGACCGCGCCTCACGGCTGAATTGCAACAGGCGCTGGGTTAGCGACAATAGCTCGCTGCTGCGCACCGCGTCTGCGGCACGGGCGGCAGCCGCGGCAAATCGTTTCTTCTCGATCGGTTTGACGAGGTAATCGAGCGCATTCAGCTCGAATGCCTTGATCGCAAACTCATCGTATGCAGTCACAAATACGATATACGGCGGGTCGGCTGATTGTGCGAGTTTCTCGGCAACGGTTATGCCGTCCATCACGGGCATGTGGATATCCAGGAAGACCAGGTCAGGGTTCTTCGCCCGCACGGCTCGCAATGCTTCGCCGCCGTTGGCGCACTGTGCTGCGAGGGTCAGGCCGGGCGTGCGGTGCACGAGCGACACCAGCAGATCACGCGCAAGTGCCTCATCGTCAACGATCAGCGCCGAGAGGGGGACAACTGCCGATTTCGCAAGCATAATTGTATGACAGGCGTGCCAATCAATCGGTTCCCGATCCTAGCATCGGAGATAAGCCGATACGACAATCGACCGGGGAATGGTCGAAATTGTGTGCGAGTGGTAGCAATGGTAAGTGACGGGTAAGGAAAGGGCGCACAGTCGTGGGTCGGGACGCAAAAGCAAAGACGGATCTGCGATCTGAAGCAACAGGTATGAAATCACTCTCGGGCATGGTCGGAATCGTGACCGGCGCAGGACAATCCACGGATATTGGCGCTGCGGTCGCAACATTGTTGCGCGAACGCGGAGTTACCATCGTCACGACGGACACGAACGGTGCCGGCATGCAGGTAGACGTTACCAATGGCGATGAGGTAAGCAGCTGCGTTTCGGAGGTGCTTGCCGCGCACGGGAAACTGGATATCCTGGTTAACAATGCGGGCACCAGCATCGGCTCGGCTGCCTTCCTTGAGCAGACGGCGACGGACTTTGAAATCGCCGTTGACGTCAACGTTCGGGGGATGATGCTTTTCAGTCAGGCGGTCATCCCGCACATGCGGGATGGCGGAGGCGGCAGCATTGTCAATATCGCATCGTTGAGCGGCCTCAAAGCGATGCCTGCCGTACCGCCTGTGGTCACAGCATCCCGGTTTGCAGCCGTGGGAATGAGCAAGGCGATTGCGCAGGAATTCGGTCCGGATAATATTCGCTGCAATGCAGTTTGCCCGGGCGCGGTGACAACCGGGACCCGCGACGGGGCGCCTGATTTGGTGGCCGGCCTGGAAAGCGTCGCAACGCGCGATGTAATAAAAGCGGAAAATTCGATTATCGCCCTGGGCAGGCGCGGGGAGCCTGCCGAAATTGCGGCACTGGTCGCCTATCTGTGCAGCCCGGCCGGTGCGTATATCACCGGTACCGCCATTCCTGTCGATGGCGGTATGGGTTTGTAGTCAGGCCGGAGTCGGGCAGCGCGGTAACGATCGTCCCGAAAGGAATACGAAATGACGAAAGAATTGACGACGGTAGCGGCGACCCAGATGGCCTGTAGCTGGGACATGCAGGCAAACCTCGACAAAGCCGCGAGCCTTGTGGAAAAAGCGGTCAAAGGCGGGGCCAACATCGTCCTTATCCAGGAGTTATTCGCGACACCGTATTTCTGCAAGGATCAGCTGGAAAAACATTTTCGGCTTGCAGAGGCGCTGGAGGACTCGCGGGTCATCGATTTCATGGTGGAGGTCGCGAAAAAACATGGTGTCGTCCTACCGGTTTCATTTTTCGAAAAAGCCGGCAACACGTTTTTCAATTCACTGGTCGTAGTGGATGCCGATGGCAAGATAGTTTCGCACTACCGCAAGACCCATATCCCGGATGGGCCGGGTTACCAGGAGAAATATTATTTTTCTCCCGGCGACACCGGTTTTGTAGTGTCGCAGACCGCATTCGGCAACATCGGTGCCGCAATATGCTGGGACCAGTGGTTCCCGGAAACTGCACGCGCGCTGGTACTGGCGGGCGCCGAGATACTGTTTTTTCCAACGGCAATCGGCAGCGAGCCGGTCAGTCACGTACAGAGC
>JAHHOT010000086.1 GCA_018677555.1 Gammaproteobacteria bacterium
AAGTCGTTGTCCGGTCCGCCGGAGCCTTCGTCCAGGTAGGAGGGACCCGGGCCGGCCTCACCGAGCCAGCCGGCGTCCGCCTGCGGCGGGATTACATAGCCGAGGTGTTGCAGCGAGTAAAGGATATTCATCGAGCAGTGTTTCGCGCCATCCTCGTTGCCGGTGATCAGGCATCCGCCGACGCGCCCGTAGTAGGCATATTGCCCGTCATCGTTCAGTTCGCCCGATGCTGCATACAGGCGCTCGATGACCTTGGTGCACACCGAGGACTTTTCGCCCAGCCAGATCGGCGACGTAATGACCAGGATTTCTGCAGCCATGACCTTGTCTAGAATCTGCGGCCATGCGTCCTTGTCCCAGCCGTGTTCCGTCATGTTCGGCCAGACACCGTAGGCGATGTCATGATCGACGGCGCGGATCGTCTCCGTGGCCACGCCGTTCTTGTCCATGATGGCCGTCGCGATGTCTATGAGCCCCTGCGTGTGCGATCGCTCGGGCGAGCGCTTGAGCGTGCAGTTGATGAACAGCGCCTTGAGGTCCGAGAAATCCCATTTGCTGGTTTCGCACATTTCCAGTTGTTGTTTGTTTAACGTACTCATTGTCGATCTCCTCATTCTCTCGAAGTCGTAAACGGCTCGTCGCTTACCGGCTTGTTCTCTTCGCATTCACCCATGTCCTGCGCCAGCGCGCCGTACCATGCGGCTGCGGGTCCCGCAGATACTCCGTGCAAGACGATACTCATTGTCACGGTGACGATGACCGTCGCAAAAATGCTTGCTTCGTTGTCGAGTTCCGCCTCCTCCAGGATCAGCAGCACGAACAGGATCGATGCGAGTCCGCGCGGCCCGAACCACGAAAGAAAAAACGACGTTACCGGTTTGATACCCGTACCGAGCAGGGACAGGTACACCGGCAGCATCCGAATTATCGTCAGCGCCAGGATGCCGTAAAGGACGTAGACAGCGTTGATCGTATCGCCTGCCTGGGGCAGCATCGCCGCACCGAACGCAGCGAACGTCAACAAGATCAGTATTTGTCCTTCCGACTCTGCAAACTCGTACAGGAACTTGCACTTTTGCTGCAGCGTGTTGCCGAACGTCAGTCCGGCAACGAAAGCTGAAATGAAGCCGTTGCCGTGCACGGATTCCGCAATCGCGAATGCGCTGAATGCAAGTCCCAGCGCAATCATTCCTTCAGCGGTTTCTGACATCCAGTTTGCGCGATAACACACTGCGACCAGCTTTGCGCCGATGTAGCCGATTCCAATTCCGACGAGCGGCCCGAATATGACTTGTTTCGCGCCGAATGCCAGCCACTCCGCGGCAGCCGATTCGGCGTGCATTGCGCTGGCGAATGCCGCGAACAACAGGACGAAAGGAAGCGCGATGCCGTCATTCAGCCCGCTTTCCACGTTGAGCGCCTGGCGGATTCGAACCGGCACGACTCTGTTGCTGACCACGGCCTGGCCGAGCGCGGCATCGGTCGGTGCGAGAATCGCCGCCAGCAGCGCAGCCTCCCAAATTGTGAATTCGCCAAACAACAGCAGTGCCGCGACAGCGCCCAGTGCAATGGACAGCGGCATGCCGAACAACAGCATGCGCATAGGCAGGTTGTGATCGCGGCGTAACTGGCCGAGGTCTATGCTGGCCGCATCCGAGAACAGCACCAGGATCAGCGTCACTTCGGCCAGCAGGTGCAGCGCGTCGTTGCTGACCTGCAGCGGCACCCAGCCGAATGCCGCGGGACCGGCGACGAGGCCGAACGCCGTGAAGATCAACGGTCCCGTCAGTATCGTTCCTTCTAGTTTGCGGCTAATCAGGCCGTATGCGACCAGCGCCAGCGTCACTGACGTTACGGCCGCGAAATTCACAGGTTTCGTCGGAGACCATAGGACTTCATTCGGGAACTCAGCGTTGTCGGGTTCATCCCCAGCAATTCGGCCGCACCACCTCGCCCGGCGACCTGCCAGTCGGTTGCATCGAGGGCAAGGCGCAAGTTGTCGCGCTCGAGTTCTTGAAGTTCGTCGATCGTGCGTATTCTTTTCTCGTATCCTGTGTCACGGTCATGCGGGTCTTCGGCCGTACTCTCGGGAAGCGCACGATCGAGGTTCAGTGACCCGTCAACCGACGTAATCAACGCGCGCTCGATGACATTCTGCAGCTCCCGGACATTGCCCGGCCATGCATAGCTCGATAGCCGATCGATTTCCGCCTGTTGGAGATCGATGGGCTCGCGCCCCAACCTCTCTGCGAAACGGCGAACAAACAGCTGTGCCAGTTTGTGCAGGTCGCCCAGCCGCTCTCGCAGCGGCGGTAAGGTGATCGGAAAAACCGCGAGGCGAAAATACAGGTCCTCACGAAACTCGCCGTTCTGCGTTGCCTCCTGCAAATCACGATTTGTCGCTGCGATCACCCGAACGTCAACGCGGCATGTTTCGGCACTACCCAGCGGCTCGAATTCGCCTTCCTGCAGCACTCGCAGCAACTTTGCCTGAAGTTCGATCGGCAGGTCGCCGATTTCATCCAGGAAAATGGTGCCCCTGTCCGCCAGCGAGAATCGACCCTGTCGGCGCGCCGTGGCGCCGGTGAATGCACCCTTCTCGTGGCCGAACAGTTCGCTCTCGATCAATGACCCGGGCAGCGCGCTGCAATTGACTTTGATGAGAGGTTTCTCAGCACGATCGCTGACTTTGTGCACGGCGCGAGCGATCAGCTCTTTACCCGTGCCAGTCTCCCCCAGTATGAGAACGGTTGCCTGCGTAGGTGCCACCTGAGAAACGTCCGCAAAAACCTGCTTCATTTCAACCGTGTTTCCGATTATCTGGTCGAAATGGACTTCGAGTATCTCTTCCTGGAGGTAGGCATTCTGAGCCTGCAACTTTTCCTTCTCGCGCTCCATCAACACACGATCGGTGATGTCGATGAACATGGTGCGCGTATAGCTGCCATCTGGCGATGGCCGCGACCACCACTGAATCCAGACGGGATCACCGTTGTCTTTGCGCTGCAGTTCGAGCACCACGCCCTTCGTGTCCGTTCCCGCTCCGACGGAATCCAGGGCTTCCCGTACACGTCGTTTGGCACTCGGCGTATCCGGCACCAGCGATATGCCCAGTGTTCCCACCGCCTCCTCGGGCTTGAGGCCCAGTGTTCGGATCGCCGTTCGATTTGCGCGGATAAACCGCGACTCGAGGTCCTCGTGAACGTAGGCGATCGGCGCCTCGTCGAAAAGGTCGCGAAACCGCTCCTCACTCGCGTGCAACGCTTCGTTCGCTTTCTCGAGACGCTCTGCCAGCTGCCGCTCTTGCAGTTCGAGTTTCGCGACCCTGTCGGCCGTGAGTTTCAGTTCGAGCTGGTTCATCACCAGGCCGGCCAGCCTCGTCAGCAGGTTGCGCTCGGCGTCAGAAAGATCGCGAGGCCGCCGGTCCATCGCGCACAGAGTCCCAATGTTGTATTGGTCCGGCGTCCGCAGCGGCGCGCCGGCGTAAAATCGAAATCCTGTGTCACCGCCGACTAACGGATGGGATTGCGTACCGCCATTCTCAGTCGCGTCATGTACGTGGTAGACGTCATGCCCTTGAATCGCCGAGTCACAGAACCCGGCAACTCGCTCGGTCTCCTCGAGCTCCGTCCCGTAGCTGGCGGCGAATCGGATGCAGTCGCCGTCCACCAGGCTGATCGCAGCAACAGGCACGTCCAGGCATTCGGCGGCAAGACTCGTGATGCCGGTGAAGACACTGTCTCCCGCGAAATCGAGCGTGCTATATCGGTGCAACGCGTCAAGTCGCTCGACTTCATTGCGTGAAGCGCGTGGCGTCATCCCCCCTCCAATAGGCCGCGGTCTTTCTATGCTTCGCTGTACGTACCGATGCGGCCCTTTTTCTTATTCAGCTGTCGGATCAAGTATAGCCCAGAGCGGAGCTTCGCAGCCTCGGCAGCCCGACTCGCCGCTGAAGAATCACCCACCCGGCTAATTATCTGGTATCGCCACGCTGCCGTCATGTTCTGCGGCCGCCCGGATGCGAAATCTCGTAACGACTTCTCGTATCTCGAGACATTTCTCGTGCAGCCCCGAATATGACGCCCTGGTAATTGCCTTTGGAATCAGTGCCTTCGACGAGGGACCAAAGCTGGCACGAAAAATGCTTATGACTTTGGTAGCTCACGCAGCGACTGAAATATTCTGCGGCGTGACAACCTGAAGACGTTTTAGATCTGATGACTGAACCCAAAGGGGACCACGATGAAAGTTTATACAACTACGTTCCGCTGCGAGCGCATTACGCTGCGCGCCGTCCGGCAGCTTGTCCTTGCCGTAGCGTTGCTTTTTGCAGCTTCCGGCACGGCATTGGCCGGCGGAAAAACCCTGTACCTGCAAAGTGCAAACACTGCGGAGGGCCAGAATTCGATCGTCGCATACGATCGTATGTCCAACGGCGAACTGGTGCCGATTGCGGGCAGCCCGTTCCTGACGGGTGGAACCGGTATCGACAACGACACCAATGGCAAGCTCGGGCCGAACGACAACGACACACCGATCGTGCTGAGCGCCGACGGCAAACGTTTGTTTGCGGTGAACGGGCACAGCAACACGATCGCGGCGTTCGATATTCTCGACGACGGTGCGCTGCGCCATGTCAATGGATCGCCGTTTCCGTCAATGGGCGTGGGCCCGGTAAGCCTGGCGATCTCCGGCGACTTTCTGCTTGTTGCAAACCGCAACGAAGATCCGCATCAGCTGGACGAGCTGCGCGGTGCTGCGAACGGGAACTATGCATCGTTTCGAATTCTCCCGGACGGTCGCCTGGACTTCGTTTCCATCGTTGACATTGCAGACGGGCAGAAACCGACACAGGTTCTCGTATCCCAACGCGACCCGAGCATTGTCTTTGGCAACGAGTTCCAGGTCGATGCCGACTTCGATGGCGACGGCGACGTGTCCAAACTCTTCAGCAATGAGGCTTTCGTAAGAGGTCGATTGCGGACGATGCGTCTGGATAGCAAAGGCCGTCTCACAACAACCGCGGCGGTGGATCTCGTTGAAACTGCGGATCCCGCGCCCGACGTGCCGACCGTGCCACTGGGAATCTGGGATCATCCGGAAAAGAACATTCTCTACGTCGGTTTCGTTACGCGCAATCAATTGGGCGTTTACCGCTATGACACGGACGGCAGCCTGATTTTCCTGACGGCAATGGCCAACAGCGGGCAGGACATTTGCTGGCTGCGCGTCAACGAGGACGGCACGAGGCTCTATGCAGTAAACAACCTGCCGCGTGAAGACGAAAAGGATAATGCCAGCACCGTCACCGTGTTCGACGTCAGTGGCGAAAAAGCAGGTCGGCCGGATGAAATCGGCCGCGTCGAATTGCCCATGCCGCTTGGCACGTTCGTCAACAATCGCAATATCCCGCAACCCAACAGCACCGCTTTCCAGCTGGATATCGATCCGTCCGGGAAACTGTTGTGGGTGCTCGCGCAGCGAATCGATCAGACTGAAGGTAACCAGTCTGACCTGGGCAACGTCCTGCATGTCCTGAAAATAAACCGGGGCGGCAAACTCTCCGTACTGAAGTCCCGGCACCTGGCGCAAGACGGTGTGCACCCGAGGGCGCGGCCGCAGGGCATTGTCACGAAGGACACCTGAAACACACAGCGTGACAAGCAAATACCAACAAGGGGAGAAACATGAAACAAACACTCACGAAACGAATAGTCGCGGCGGCAGCCATTGCCGGATGCGCGACGCTCATTGCCGGTGCCGCGCATGCGGACAAGATCAACGGCTATCTGTATACCAGCCTGAACGGCGAAGCGACGAACCAGGTCATCGCGATCGAGCGCTACGCCGGCGGCCGACTCGGCAAACAGGTGGCCTACCCAACCGGTTCGAAAGGCGGCGCAAACCGTGCGGCCGGTGGCGACGCCGCCGGGGATTTCGACTCGCAGGGGGCGATCCAGATCATCGGTGACTACCTGCTCGTCGTGAACGCCGGCGGAAACACGATTTCCGTGTTCGACCTTGACCGGAAGACCGGCAAGCTCGCAAAGCGCGTTAACGTCGCTTCCGGCGGAACGCGCCCCGTGAGCATTGCGAATGTTCCCAAAGCGGGCGCCAGCGGCCAGCACTGGGTCGTTGTCGGCAACCAGTGGAATAACCCGAACGTGCAGAAAGGCGGAAAAGGCGAAGGACCGATAGAGATGTATCCCGACGCTGCGTTCCATGCCGCCGGCGGAGGCCACACGGCGAATCTGGCGGACCGGAATGTCTACCTGTTTTCCTTCGATGAAAGGACAGGTTCGCTGACGCCCGAGCGCTCTCTAGACAGCTATGTGGGAACGCACGGCGGCCCGGCCACGGTCGCGTTCAATGCGGACGGATCGAAACTCGCCGTGTCCACCTGGGGCATCGCCCACTTCGCGACCGAGACGCCGACAAGGCAAAAACCGAGCCGTGTCTATGTCTATGACTTCGACCGCAAAAGTGGTGCCGCAAGCAACGTACGCTTCTTCGAACAGAAAGGCGTTGCCGGCAGCATCGGGTTCAGCTGGCACGACAAGACGTCGACATTATTCGTCTCGAACTTCAACCTGGTTCCCGAGACACGCGATCACAGCCTGACGGTCCTTCGCGACGACGGGAAGTCGGTCAGGAAGATCGGCAACTTCGGAACCGGCGAGGGCGCCGACATCGACGAAGCATGCTGGACAATATTGGATGCTTCGGGCCGGCGCCTTTACGTGTCGAGCTTCGGTGGCAACCTGATCAGCGTATTCGATGTCGCGGATAACGGTAGCGTCAAGCCCATTGGCAACCGCAGCGAAACGGTATATGCACGCCGCAAGGACGGCACGCCGCCGGGAGATACGAAGGACATGTACATCACGTCCGACGGCCGCTACCTGTTCAATCTCGGCGCCTACCAGACGTTCACGGTATCGAGCTTCGATATAGACGACAACGGAACGCTCAGGCTCAACGAGGAGTACAAGGTCCAGGCCGCGACGGAAAAAGGTCCCGGTGCCTATAACTTTCTCGGGTTGACCGGAATCGATATGTAACACCTGCCCCGCGATACGACGGCAGCTTATGCCGCCGTCGTATCGTCCGCAGCACTTTTTTGTCGTTTACACCCGGGATTTGTTCACATGAAAAAGATACTTACATTAATGGTTTCACACGTTGCCGTCGCAGTACTTGGCTTCGGCGCCGGCGTGTATTTCCTGCCGATCCTGACCGCGCCACCGGCGCCGGATATCGCGGTGGTCCGCGACCAGGCTACCGTAGCCGAGTTCACCGGGCAGTTCCGTCGGGAACTCGCGGACAGCGATGCCGTCCACTGGGGCGACGGGACGGTGTTCCTAAGCCGCGAAGCCATCGTGCTCGACGGCAGGATTGCGCCCGGCCCCGATTACAAGCTCTATTTGTCGCCGGTATTCGTCGAGACGGAGGATGATTTTCTTCGGCTCAAGCGAGAAATGACGCTCATCGGCGATGTCAAGACATTCGAAAATTTCATCGTACCGCTGTCGAGTTTCGTGGACCTCTCGAGGTTCAACACCGTTATCGTCTGGTGCGAATCATTTAGCCAATTCATTACCGCCGCGCAATACCGCTGACTGCGGGAAGCTTCCGGGGCAAGGAGATATTCGGTGCAGCGATTTTCCGATATCGGCAGGGCGACCACCGAGGGCGTCACTTACTGGCCCCTGATGGTCGGCGGAATGACGAAGCCGTTTGGCCTGCTCGACGTAACGATGCCGTTCGATGGCAGGTTGCTGGCGCGGATCGAAACCTCGGGACTTGAGCACGTCGAACGCGGCCTGGATATCGCATACGGTCTGTTCAGGGATCGGCGCTCCTGGTTGCCGCTCGACGAGCGAATCGGCGTGCTTGAGCGCTGCGTGCGCATCATGGCCAGGATGCAGGACACGCTGGCGGTAACTACGTCGCGTGAGGCTGGCAAGCCGTTGCGGGATTCTCGTGTCGAGGTACAGCATGCTATCGACGAAGCGCGACTCTGCGTCGTTCATCTGCGCTCGGACGCCGGACATGTACTTCCGACGGGAGCGACGCACGAGACCGTCCACCGGTTCGCATTGACACGCTATGAACCCGCCGGCGTCGTCGTTGCAGTCAGCACCTACAGCCATCCATTGAATGTCGTAGCACAGAGGATCTTTGCGGCAGTCGCCGCCGGATGTCCGGTCGTCGTCAAACCGGCCGAGGAGGCGCCACTATCGAGCCTGCAGATTGTCGCGATACTGCGGCGGGCAGGTCTGCCCGCACCCTGGTGCCAGGTTGTTGTAGCCGCGGATGCCGAGACAGCGGAAAGACTTGTTGCGGATGTGCGCGTCGGCACGCTCAGTTACGTCGGCGACGCGACAGCCGGCTGGCGGCTGCGCTCGAGCCTCAACCCGAAGACGCGGTGGGCGGCGACGTATGGCGGCGCGGCGCCGGTCTTCGTCATGGAGGAGGCCTGCGCGGCGTCGGCGGTCGACGGCATCATCAGGGGAGCCTATTACCACGCGGGTCAGGTCTCCGTTTCGATGCACCGAATATTCGTGCCGGATACGTTCGCGCGCCAGTTCGCCGCCGTGCTGGCGGCACGCGCCGAAGTACTCGCCGTCGGCGACCCGGTGGCGGTGACCACCGAAGTCGGGCCACTCATGCGGCCGTCCGAAACAAGCCGCGTGGGTGCGCGCGTCAACGAGGCGGTAACCTGTGGGGCCGAACTGCTGACCGGGGGGTCTGCGATCGGCGAGTCGCTGTACCGTCCAACGGTGCTGTTCAACCCGCTGGGGGACACCAGACTTAGTCGTGTCGAAATCCCGGGCCCCGTCATCGAAGTGTACGCATATGACACGTTGGATGCGGCGATCACTACCGCAAACGACGAGACATCTGCGGTTCAAGCGGCGGTTTTTACAAGCGACCTCAATGCAGCATTACGCGTTTTTCGGCAACTCGACGCGTCTGCGGTGACGGTGAACGACCAGGTAATGCGTGATCCCGGCGGCATGCCGTTCGCCGGGGTCGGGCTCGGGATCGGGGGCGACGTCCGGCACGCGATCAATACGATGCGCCAGAGCAAGATGCTCGCCATGAACTCGCAGGAACTGTGATGACCGGATTGCCACAACCGGGGATGGAGATTGTCGGTCGAGACCTTCGAATTCATATATATCGAGGATATGGTCTGGCGTCGGCGCTGCCGTTTCAGGGGACGGGCGCTGGGAGTCAACGCCGGCCCAACAGGGGGAAATACGATGATTAAGTTATTTCAGGCAGCCACGTCGATCGCGATTCTGCTGACCGGCGCGCCGGCCTTGGCCGAGTGGACTGCGAACATTGGCTGGACCAGCGAATACTTTTATCGCGGCGTATTCCAGAAGGCGTCGTCGGCGAGCGGCGGCATCGATTACCAGCATGGCGGGTTCAGCGCCGGCACCTGGGCCGCCGATGTCGGCGACGGACTCGAGGTCGACGGCTTTGTCGACTATAGCGGATCTGCCGGGGACTTTTCCTATGGCATCGGCTTTACAGGCTACTATTACACGAGCGACTTCGACGATACGTACGAAGAACTGAACCTGAACGTGGGCTATCGATTCGTCACGATTGACTACGCGGCCGGGCGCTTCCGAAACTTCTCGGGTCCCGACAAAAACTACGGCTACTACGCCGTGTCGCTGGAGCATTCCGGATTTCACGGCAGGTTGGCCGGTTTCTCGAACGACTTCGACGGAAGATACCTGGAAATCGGCTACGGCCAGCAGGTTTCCAACTTCGACGTCGATCTCACGCTGATCATCAACGACGAGCACCTGAACACGGGCAGCGATACGGACGGTGACGAGACGCTTGTCTTTACGATCGCGCGGAGTTTCGATATCCGGTGATTGATTCCACTGTATCAAACGTTCATTGATGATCGAAGACGTCGTGCACTTCAGGCAAGCATGACTTGCCCAACTGGCGAACCAGCTGACGGGAGCGTTTTTTGAAACAATGCGCACGACCGGAGGCTGACCTGTTCCGTTTGCGGCGGAGAAATTCTCGCGAAACGTATTGCTATCGATTGATGCTCGTTCCGGGCTGTCACAGGTTGGTTCGCCCCGGTACGGTCGCGGCGGGGGCGCCGCTCCTACACTGCGGCCGGGTGGCGCACGACTACGTCGCTGCCGATGAGGCCCTTGTCGCGGTACTTTTGCAGGTGGCGGCGAACGGAAAGCGTTGTTTCCTGGCCCTTCGCGATCAGCAGCACGCCTTCCTCCGTTTTCAGGTCCTCGGCGACGATCATCGAGTCATCGAGTTGCATGATCGATACCGTGGATAAGACCAGGCCCTGGTCGGCCAGCATCGATTCCTCGAACGCAACGAGGACCTGCGGGTCGTATTTCTCCGGCGTGCTGTTCAGTCGCTCGATGGCCTCTGTCATCTGTGCACCCGAGGCCTCGATCGCATCGTAGTCGAGAACGACCTTGAGCATGCGGCCACCAAGCGGAATATCAGCGCCGCTGACACCGTCTTTCGGGAAACCGGAGCCGTCGTAACACTTTTCCTGGTACTGGATCGCACGGGCGACATCTTCCATGCGCGGAATTGTGCTGACGAGTTTTGCACCGATCGTGGCGTGCTCCGCAAACTCGGCGTACTCGCCGGCATCCAGCTTGTGCCCGCCGACCTTCCGGCGGACGAGATCCTCGGAGATCGCGATACAACCGATCTTGCAGAGCATCGCCGCGCTCTCGTATATCCAGTTTTGCTCGAGGTTCATGTGTTTGGCGATGTGGTGAACGCGCTGTTTCGACCTCGAAGTGCTACCAAACACTTCCGGATTCGACAACGCCAGGACATTCGCGAGCGCATCGATGCTGCCACGCAGGGTCTGCTCGAGCAGTTCTTTCTCGGCGGTAATCAGCTCATGCTGTCGAATGCCGCCGTTCAACGCACTCGTGAGCTCGTCGGCTGCGCATGGCTTGTTCAGGAAGCGAAAAATATCGCCATGGTTGACAGCATCGACCGCCGTCTGCTGGTCGGCATTTCCTGTCAGCATCATGCGCACGGTATCCGGTGCGCACCTTTTCGCTTCAGACAGAAACTCGACGCCGTTCATGCCCGGCATGCGCATGTCGGACACGATAACGGCATAGCTGCCGTTCGCCTCGATCATTTCCAGAGCTTCCTGGCCGCCTTCAGCGGTGTCGACATCGAAAACCTTGCGCAGGCTGCGGCGAATGGATTGCAGTACGTTCGGTTCGTCGTCGACGAACAGCACCTTTTTAGCCACCGCCGTTCTCCGCGTCCGCATCGGTATCATGCGCTGCGCGAACCCATTTCGGGATCTCGTCGGCGACGCCCAGCTTCTCTATGTACTCGACGTCCAGCCCTTTCGGCTCATCGCTTGCTCCCGCGTCTATAATCGCCGTCGCAACATGCACCGCGGACACCGGCACGAAATGTTCCTCAACGCATGCGGCTGGTGAATGATGGTAGGCGACGCATTCCACGACCGGGTTCGGCAAGCCCCAGATGCACAGCAGGTGGGCGCCGATATCCGTGTGACAATGTCCCATGACATCTTTTTCGACGTCGATTTCGGATCGGTCGCCGGCTCTAATCAGTTTCTGGATCTCCGCAAACCGGTCAGGAAAATTGGCGGCGATTACGAGCTTGCCGACATTTGACATCAGCCCCCCCATCATCGCGTAGTTGGCAAGCAACTTGTCGCCTGAGACGTCCAGCATGATGTTTTCCGCCACCGCACCAACGCGCAGGCTCTGGTTCCAGATCGCGCTAAGATCCTCTGTCTTGACCTTGGATTCGTCGAACTGAGAGAACACGCCGGCTGTCAGTACCAGCGAGCGGATTACGTCGACGCCAAGAAACATTGCTCCTTCGGCCGGCGACGAGATATGGCGCACGAGCCCGAAAAACGACGAGTTTACGATCTGCAGAAGCTTCGCAGACATCGCTATGTCGGTTTCGATAATCTTGGCAATACGTTCGAGCGATGCATCCTCGGACTGCAGCTCCTCCATTATGGCGGTGTACGCTTCCGGCAGGCTCGGCAGGGACGTCATGTTGGCTATGACTTTCTGCAACTCTTCGTCTTGCACCAGTGACCGCAGCGACAATGCCCGGTTCACGGTACCAGTCAGGACGTCCATGTCGCAGGGCTTGGCGAGATACTGGTGGGCGTGCTGCACACAGCGAAAAATCATGTTCGAATCGGTCTCGCCGGACAATGCAATCCGTATCGAGTCCGGATGCTTGTCCTTGATAGCCGACAGGAACTCCGCACCGTCCATGCCGGGCATCTTCATGTCGCTGACGATGACGTCGCAATCGCCTTTCTCGAGCGCCTGCAGCGCTTCCTTGCCGCTCTCGCAAAATTCCATTTCCCATTCTTTACGCAACGGACGCAGTATTCGCCGAATTCCGTTAAGAATGTTCGGTTCGTCGTCAACAAAAAGTACACGCATCAGGCCGCCTCGCTCTCTACTTCAGTTGCCGGTCGATTGAGCGGTAAACGTATGGTGAACGTTGTGCCCTCGCCGGGTGTGGAGTCGACGAGCAGCATTCCATGGTGCTTGTCGACAATTGTTGTATACGCCATGGCAAGGCCCTGGCCGCTGCCTTTTCCGACTTCCTTGGTCGTGAAGAAGGGCTCGAAAATCCGTTCCCTGACATCGTCCGGGATGCCGCAGCCGTTGTCGGCGATCGCAACTTCAACGTCGCTGTCGGTCGCACGAGTCGATATTCTGATGGTGCCCTTCTCCTCCGAGTTTTGGCCCTTACTCGATTCGATTGCATGGGCAGCATTGACGATCAGGTTCAGAATGACCTGGTTGACCTCCTGCTGAAAACACATCACCGGTGGCAAGGCCTCGGCCAGGTCGGTCTCCATGTCCGCCACGTACTTCCATTCATTCGATGCGACAGTAATCGTGTTGTTAATCGAGCTGTTTAAATCGGTAGACTCGAATTCCTTGCCGCCCGGGTGTGAGAATTCTTTCATGGCGCGCACGATGTTCGATATGCGCGAGATCCCGTCGAGCGACTGGTCGATGGCTGCCGGTACCTCGTCGGTCAGGAATTCCAGGTCCGCGGTTTCCATCGATGCTGCGACCTCGTCGAGCAAATCCGGCGAGATAGCATCCTCGCGCGCAGCGGCGTAGAGTTTTTTGAAGCAATTGTTAAGTTCGACCAGGTCCTTGAACGCATCCTGTATGAAGCGCGTGTTGTCGCCAACAAATTGCGCCGGTGTATTGATCTCGTGTGCGATACCGGCCGCCAACTGGCCTATGGACTGCATCTTCTGCGCCTGCAGCAGCTGCATTTCGAGGTCTTTCCGTTGCGTTATGTCCGTAACGATCCCTACGAACATGGGCGGCTCGGTCAATTTCGACAGTTGCAGATGCACCTGCACGTGATAGTCGGTACCGTCCTTGCGCCGATGGCGTGTTTCGAACAGCAGCTCGTTCTCGCGGCCGTCACGCAAAGGTCGAAGAAGCGTGTTCAATGCGGCAACATCGATGTCCGGCTGCAGGTCCAGCAGCGTCATCGTCTTGATCTCCCCGGCTGTGTAACCGAGATTGTCGCGCGCGCCGCGATTGACCGTGACAAATCCATGCGACTCGGAGTCGATGAAATAGATTTCGTTCGACGACTCATCCAGCACTTCGCTCAATTGCACCTTTTCCTGCTCGGCTTTTTCGTTCTGCACCTGCTGCTTCTGCAGCCGGCGGTCGAAGAATAGGGTCAGGTGCGTGAATCCGAGGATCACCAGTGCCATGGCGGCAATCGTTGACGCCAGCCATGTTTGATTGTTGTTGCCATCCATGGCCATGGCGTCCCCGGACGATACGTAGTGCACCGCTGCCATACCCGTGTAGTGCATACCGCAAATAGCGACGCCCATGATGAGACCCGCGCCGATCTTCATCAGGACCAGGTAGCGACTGCGGTTTTCGACCAGCGTGAACATGATCCAGAGGGCGGCGCAGGCGGCGGCGACGGCGATTGCGATTGACAGGCCTACAATCTTCGGGTCGTAGGCAATCGCGGCGTCCATTTGCATGGCTGCCATGCCGGTGTAATGCATGCCAGCAATGCCCGCGCCAAGCGCCAGGCCACTGACCGCTATCCTGACCAGGCTGTTTTTCTTGCGAGAAGCAACGAAGATAGCGAATGCCGACGCGGCCATGCCGACCAGCAGTGATAACAGGGTTATCCCTACGTCGTAGTTCAAGGCCATCGGCAGGTTGAATGCCAGCATGCCGATGAAATGCATCGTCCAGATGCCTA
>JAHHOT010000213.1 GCA_018677555.1 Gammaproteobacteria bacterium
GAACAATGCGGCCGCGAATTCGACGCTGCCGACCTGGGACGGCGATACGATATTGCCCGCAACGCGCACGACGAAAAGGTCGCCGAGGCCCTGGTCGAACACGATTTCGGCAGGGACGCGCGCATCGGAGCAGCCAAGAATGATGGCAAACGGGTCTTGTTCCTTTGGCATTTCACGCGGTGGTACGAGGGCAGACTCGCCGTCGCGCATTCGTTCCGCGAAGCGTCGATTGCCTTCTTTTAACCGTTCCAATGCGTAAACCGCTGTCGTCATCCTGCAAGCTTCCTGCAATACAGTCCGGGAAACGTCATATGTTACGCAACAATTCGCGACTGCGGAATCACTAATCCGCCTGGCGATCGGCTCGGCTTGGCGCCTCGCTGACAATGAGGGCCAGGTCGATTTCGAAGCCTGCCGATTCCCACTCGAACCCGATCGGGCTGACCAGCTCCGTCTCGAATGCCAGGCCGTCTGTCTCGATGGCGTACCAGGCGCCGTTGCTGCGTTCGTAGATTTCCAGCGTCACGCCTACCCTGTCAGCCTCGGCGTCAGACAGTTTCATGTCAACTCGAAAGCGACCGAAGTCCACCGGAATCGCGCTACCGGAGGAAACCCGTGCTTTGCTGGTCGCCTGAAATCTCCTGTCGTCAGCGATCAGGATGAGGTCGTAATTCGCTGCGAACACCGCCGGTGTATCAGCCCTGGCGACGGCTGCCAGCGGCTGAAGTGCAATCATTACGGCGACGAGCATTGATCGTCGCGCAACGCGCCTGAATGAACGAATCGACATGCGGCCATTGTAAATGAAGCTCAATCGCAACTGCCATCGATGAGCAGGAAGCGAGCCGTGCAGATTCTTTCTGCCGGGGTCCGCGGGGCGATACGGCCGGCGTGACTATTTCACGATGCACATCCGGGACGTATCGTCCTTGCGCAATAGCCAGGACTCGGCCTCGTCGACGTTGTCGAAAGCAGGAATTGCTGTACGCACACCGCATTGCGAAATCCGTACACGTTTGGTTAAGCTGCGGTGCAACCGCCGGCGTCAGCGCGGCGCGTAAAATTGAAACAGCAGATAGGGCAATACGGTCATCCACAACAGGAATAGCGCCCAGACTCGCCCCGCGAACAGGTTGTAATCGGCCAGCAGGCGGGACCAGCTATGTCCGGCGACGAAATGCCCGAAGCCGAATTCGAAAGCGATTGTCATCAATAGCCAGGAGACACCGATCGTCCAGGCTTGGGCCGCCGACCGGATGGGCCAGAATTTCGCTGCGACTCCGACAACGGCGCCACTGGCGAGCACTGCGGTCACGGTCGACAGCTGATGCGCAGCAAGATCCGACATTGTTTTGCCGTACGTGGCCTGTCGCACGACGCCATTGACGATAGCGACAATCGCCAGGCCGAACCAGAGGAGCAGGTAGCGGATCGGCATCCCCGCTAATCATCATCCGTTGACGGCTGCCGGTTGCGCTGTTCGAGTGCCGACTGGATTCGTGCGGCAAGCGCCGTGGCTTCCCTGCGGATTCTTGCGGGATCCAGCGTGAGAAATTCACCGTCGCGCATCAGCACACGCCCATCGACGACGACTGTCGAGACGTCCTGTTCATCTGCGACGTACACGAGGTGCGATACGACGTCGAAGGTCGGGACGAAATGCACATCGTCAAACGACACCTGGATCACGTCGGCGGCTTTCCCGGCCTCGAGCGACCCGGTGCGGTCGGCAAGTCCTATTGCCGCGGCGCCGCCGCGGGTCGCCATGCGCAGGACCGCGGAGGCCGGCAGCGCCTGCGGGTCCATTTGCCCGACTTTTTGCAGGAATGCGGCGAGCCTCATTTCTTCCCACATGTCGAGGTCGTTGTTGCTGGCAGCGCCGTCAGTGCCAAGGCCGACCTTTACGCCAGCGTGCAACATTTCAGCAACCGGTGAAATACCGGATGCGAGTTTCATGTTCGACGTCGGGTTGTGGATCACGCCCACCTGCTTTTCGGCCAGCAATCCGATTTCCGCTTGCGTGGGCCACACGACGTGCGCCGCGATCGTCGGTCCGTCGAAAAACCCGATGGTGTCAAAAAATTCGATGCTCGTTTGCCCAAAGCTGTCCTTCGAGTACTGTATTTCAAACTGCGATTCGGCGATGTGTATGCTGATCGGAACGCCGCTGTCATCGGCGGCATTGCGCGTTGCCTGCAGCTGCTCCGCGTTGAGTGAGTAGTTCGCGTGCGGACCGAATATCGGCGTGATGCGGTGATTGGTTCCTTTCCAGTCGCTAACGAAGTCACTGCCTTTGTCCAGTGAGTCCGCCGCATTTTCGGCGTCCGGGCTGCGCTGGTCGATGACGGTCGCCGATATGAGCGCGCGCAGGCCGCAGTCCTCGACAACGCTGGCAATTACGTCCGGAAAGTAATACATATCGACGAACGTGGTTGTGCCACCCCGAATCATCTCCCAGCACGCGAGCTCGGTGCCAATCCTGACGAATTCCTCGTCAACGAACTCGACCTCGGCAGGAAAAATAAAGTTGTTGAGCCAATCCATCAGTGCCAGGTCGTCCGCAATGCCGCGCAACAATGTCATCGCGGCGTGCGTGTGCCCGTTGATCAGTCCGGGCATTACGACCCGGTTGGCGCCCTCGATGTGAACTCGCGCGTCGTATTCGGCGTTGATTGAAAACGATGTTCCGACTGCGACGATAATTCCGGCATCTATGGCTATCGCGCCGTTCTCATAGATCGTCCCGTCGTCGTCCATGGTGACGACGTAGGCCCCCTCGACGATCAGATCGATGCCATCGAACTCTGTCTCTTGCGGCGGCGGAGGATCGCTTTCGGCCTGGCTGCTGGCATCCGGCGACTGCCCAGGCGAACAAGCCACGAGCAGGCTCAGCAGCGCGACGACGGAGATTGGTCTTGTACGAACAGATTCGATACTCATTGTCGACCTTCGTGAATTGTGATCGGATGCCCGCGGCGATCGGCGGCCCGTTTGCGCACGCATTCTAGCGGATATGTGGCTTGCAGGCTGCCGCGTGAGCGTTGGCCGGAATCGTTGTGTGCGCGACGATTATCCGCTAGTTTCTACCGTCTGGCCGTGGAACCGGTTGAATTCATTGAAAGATGCGGAATCCGAAATGACAACGCTCCCCACCTTCGATGCGCCGCCGAACGGTGCCCTGAGCGAGGAGATGTTGACCGCGTATCGCGACGCCGGCGTGATTGCGCTGCGCGGATTCGTCCCCGTTGAGAAGTGCCAACGATTGCGCCAGCGGGCCCTGCAACTCGTCGACGAATTCGATCCGGCCGAAGTGCGCAGCGTTTTCTCGACCACCGAGCAGACGCAGCTGGACGACCGCTATTTTATCGACTCGGGCGACAAGATCCGCTTCTTCCTGGAAAGCGGCGCTTTCGACGACGACGGTCACTTGCGGCAGTCAAAAGAGCAGTCACTCAACAAAATGGGTCACGCGATGCACGACCTGGACCCTGTGTTCGACGAGTTCTCCCGTACGCCCGAGCTGGCAGAGGTCGTGAAGCGCCTTGGTATCAGGGACCCCGGTATCTTGCAGTCCATGTATATTTTCAAGCCGCCCCGTATTGGTGGCGAGGTCGTGTGGCACCAGGATTCGACGTACATTTATACTGAACCGGAATCGTGCATCGGATTCTGGTTTGCACTCGAAGACGCAACGATTGGAAACGGCTGCCTGTATTTCATCCCGGGTGCGCATCGAACCCCGCTTAAATACCGCAACTACCGGGTGAGCGACCGGCGAGTGACCACCGAGCTGGTCGATGACAGGCCCTGGCCAGACGAAGGCAAGGTGGCCGCGGAGGCCGCGGTCGGAACGCTCGTGATATTCAGCGGCCGCGCCCCTCACTACAGCGGTCCCAACCTGTCCGCGCATTCACGCCACGCCTACACATTGCACGTCATCGACAAGACTTGCCGCTACCCGGAGAACAACTGGCTGCAGCGAAGCCCGGACATGCCGCTGCGTGGATTCACCTGAGAACACAAAGGCCACTGGATGTTGTTCACCGATATCATTCGCAAGAAGCGTGACGGCGGGGAGTTGAGCGGCGCCGAGATTCAGTTTTTCGCGGACGGCCTGGCAGACGGAAGCATTCCAGCGGAGCAAGTGTCGGCGCTCGCCATGGCGATATTTCTCAATTCCATGAGCTTCGCGGAATCCGCGGCCCTGACCGTGGCGATGGCGAATTCGGGCGAAGTACTGGACTGGTCAGACCTGGATCTCGACGGGCCAGTGGTCGACAAGCACTCGACGGGCGGCGTCGGTGACAAGGTCAGCTTTCTGTTGGCGCCGATTGCGGCGGCCTGCGGCTGTTACGTGCCGATGATTTCGGGTCGCGGCCTGGGGCATACCGGCGGCACCACTGACAAGGCTGAAAGCATACCCGGCTACAACGTAGCGCCGAGCTTTGACGAATTTCGCCGCGTCGTCGCAAAAACCGGCTGCGCGGTTATTGGGCAGACTGCCGATCTCGCTCCCGCCGATCGCCGCTTCTATGCGATCCGTGACGTTACGTCGACGGTGGAGTCGATGCCGCTGATTACTGCATCGATACTCGCGAAAAAGATCGCCGCCGGTCTGGATGCGCTGGTGATGGACGTCAAGTTCGGCAGCGGTGCATTCATGACGACGGAAGACAAAGCGCTTGACATGGCGAATACGATTATCAGGACTGCCGCAACAGCGGGGCTGACAACGCATGCTGTCATGACCGACATGAACGAAGTCCTGGGCACAACAGCCGGTAACGCGCTCGAGCTTGCGGAATCGGTCGCGTACCTCAGAAACGAAGTGCGCGAGAAGCGGCTCGATGAAGTGGTGATCGCGGTGACGGCCGAAATGCTGCTCGCAACAGGCCTGGAAACCGAGCCGACGGCGGCAGCGGCAAAAGTGCAGCAGGCGATCGACAGCGGCGGTGCCGCGGAGAAGTTTTCGCAGATGGTAGCTGAGTTGGGCGGCCCGTCGGATTTCCTCGACAACAGAGCGAGCTATCTCGTGACGGCGCCCGTTGTACGGCCGGTGCCCGCCCCTCGGGACGGGTTTCTCGAGTCGATGGAAACCATGCGGCTGGGCAACGTAATTATCGAGCTCGGCGGGGGCCGGCGGGTTCTCGGCGAGTCACTCGATCTCAGCGTGGGCTTCTCCGACGTACAGGCGATCGGCAGCAAGCTGGACCGCGGCCAGCCGCTGGCGATGATCCATGCGGCATCCGAGGCCGCTGCGCAGCAGGCCGTCGAAACGTATCTCGATGCCTGCCAGATAGCCGATGCTGCGCCGCCGCAGCGGGCGGTGATACAGCGGACCCTGCGGCCGGAATAACAGGAATTCCGCGACAGGAGCCGGTATCCTAGCGAGCTCCAAGAACAATAACGATGTGCGCCGGCGCCGGTGACACACAGGGAATTCACGGTATGTCCGGCAATTTCATCGGCCTCGCGGGAATCGTCGTCATCCTCGCAATTGCGGTCGCGTTCTCAACGAATCGCAAAGCGATCCAGCTGCGCGTCGTCGGAGCAGCGTTCGCCCTGCAGGCCGCAATTGCGGCGTTCGTGCTGTATTCGGAAACCGGGAAATCGGCCATTCTGTCGCTCAGCAACGGGGTGCAGGCCGTGATCGGTTACTCTAAAGCCGGCATCGACATGGTGTTTGGCCCGCTGGCGAACGCCGATATCATTGGCTTGAGTTTCGCGGTCAACGTCTTGCCGATCATTATATTTTTTTCAGCGTTGATGTCGGTGCTCTATCATCTGAAGATCATGCAGTGGGTCGTCAAGCTGGTCGGCGGCGCGTTGCGCCGGATCATCGGCACGGGACCGATCGAGTCGCTGAACGCGGCAGCAAATGTTTTCGTCGGACAGACGGAAGCACCCCTCGTTATTCGGCCCTACCTGAGCGGCCTGACACAGCCGCAATTGTTTGCCGTCATGACGTCGGGCCTGGCATCCGTGGCGGGCACCGTTCTTGCCGCCTACGTGTTAATGGGTGCTGAAATGAAATACCTGTTGGCGGCCAGCTTCATGGCGGCCCCCGGCGGATTGCTGATGGCGAAAATCATCATGCCGGACGACGACCCCGGTGTGATCAAGGACACCAGTAAACTGAAAACGGAAGACAGCCATCACGCCAATGTGATCCTCGCGGCGGCCGTTGGCGCCGGTGACGGCCTGAGGCTCGCCGTAAATATCGGCGCAATGCTGATCGCGTTCGTGGCATTGATAGCGCTCTTCAACGGGATTGTCGGCGGGCTGGCCGGTCTCGTTGGAATCGAAGGGCTGACATTGCAGAAGATACTGGGCTGGGTGTTTTCCCCGTTGATGTATCTGCTGAGCGTGCCATGGGAGGAGGCGCAGGCAGCGGGTGCGCTGTTCGGCGAGAAACTGATACTCAACGAATTCGTTGCATTCAGCAATCTGGACACCTATCTCGAGGGAATGAGCCCGCGTACGGTCGCCGTCGCGACGTTCTCGCTGTGTGGATTTGCCAACCTCTCGTCGATCGCGATCCTTCTCGGCGGGCTTGGCGTCCTGGTGCCGGAAAAGCGCGAGATCATCGCGAGGTTCGGCCTGCGAGCGGTTGCCGCCGGCTCGTTGTCGAACCTGATGAGCGCCTGCCTCGCCGGACTGCTACTGACTTTTTGATTCGGAATCCATCGAGCTATGACACGGAAAATTATTATCGACTGCGATCCGGGCCAGGACGATGCAGTTGCCCTGCTGCTGGCTTTCGCCGCTAACTCGGAACTCGAGGTCGTCGGCGTCACCACGGTCGCCGGCAACGTGCCGCTGGAGTTGACGGAAAGAAATGCGCGATTAATGTGCGACATCGCAGGTCGCGACGACGTGGACGTATATGCGGGCTGTAGTCGCCCGTTGGTGCGCTCGCTGATTACCGCGGAAAAAGTGCATGGACGGACCGGCATCGACCCGCTCCAGATCCGGCAGCCGTCGCGCCCGCTGAAGTCGCAACACGCGGTGGACTTTATCGTTGACTCGTTGCTGTCGACCGAAGACGGACCGATCACGCTTGTGCCGACCGGGCCGCTGACGAATATTGCCATGGCCATCGTCAAGGAGCCGGCGATACTGGACGCCGTCGACAAGATAGTTTTGATGGGCGGGGCGATGCGCGAAGCTGGCAACCACTCGCCGTCTGCCGAGTTCAATATGCTGGTCGATCCACACGCCGCGCACGTCGTGTTCGAATGCGGCACGCCGATAATAGCCATGGGACTGGACGTCACCCACCAGGTGTTGTCGACGCCCGACCGGATCGAGCGTATCCGCGCGCTGGGTAGCGAGGCCGCCGTGGCGACGGCCGATATGCTGGAATTCTACAATCGACATGACATGGAGAAATACGGGATGCACGGGGGTCCGCTGCACGACCCGTGCACCGTCGCGTGGTTGCTGAAACCCGAGCTGTTCAAGTCGAAGCGCTGCAACGTTGCGGTAGAAACCACGTCCGAGCTCACCGCGGGACACACCGCCGTGGATTTCTGGGGAATCAGCGGCCGTCCGGAAAACGCGGAATGGGTTTACGAGGCTGATGCGGCCGGTTTCTACGACCTGCTGGTCGAATACCTCGAGCGTTACTCGCGATGACTGCTCCCACGATCGTGGTCCTCGGGTCGGTCAACCTCGATATAGTCGCGTCGGCACCGCGTCTGCCCGTGGCCGGCGAGACCGTAACGGACGCGTCGTTGAATCGTTATCCTGGTGGCAAGGGCGCAAATCAGGCGCTGGCGGCCAGACGCCTGGGCGCCAATGTGTACCTGGTAGCGCGCGTGGGCAACGATTCGGTCGCCGACGAGGCATTGTCGATATTGCGCGACGATGGCGTCGACCTGCAATACTGCGAGACAGACGAATCGACATCGACCGGCATCGCCCTGATCGCGGTTGCGCCGTCCGGCGAAAACCAGATCGTCGTCGCGCCCGGCGCGAATCGCACACTCCTTCCGGAATTGTTGCACATTCCCGAGGGGGACGGTTTGATCTGCCAGCTCGAAGTTCCGGCCGATTCGGTCTGCAAGGCCGCTATCGAGTTCCCGGGATTCGTTTGCGTCAACCTCGCGCCGGCCATGCAGGTGCCTGTGGAGGTTCTGCAGAACGCCGATCTCATCGTCGTCAACGAAACCGAGGCGGCATACTACGGCTCGTCGTTGTCCGCTGCGGGTGGCTTGATAGCGACAACATTCGGTGCACGAGGTGCCGAACTGCGGCGTGGCGAGCAGGTCCTCGCCAACACACTGCCGCCTGAAGTGAACGCGATCGACGCGACCGGCGCGGGTGACACCTTTACCGCGGCGCTGACTGTTGCACTGCTCGAGAAGGTGGATCCGCAACGCGCACTGCAATTCGCCTGCACGGCCGCAGCGCTGTCAACGACGGTTGCGGGCGCGCAAACCTCGTTGCCACAGCGAAAAGACGTGGATTCCGTGGCTATTTGAAACGGAATGCAGCCGGTAGAAGCTCATCGATCGTAAACTGCTGCGTAGACTCTTTTTCGTCCACCAGTATGATCTGCGTGTCTGAATCGGAAAATTCGAGAATGCTCTGCCTGCATCCGCCGCACGGCGTGCAATAGTCGATGGAATCCCTGCCGCCAACCGCGGCTATGGCCCGGATGACGCGCCCACCGGCGGCAACCATGGCGCCGATTGCGTTTGCCTCGGCACAGGTGCCTTCGGGAAACGCCGCATTCTCGACGTTGCAGCCTGTGTGTAAATTGCCCTTGTCGTCGATTAGCGCTGCACCGACCCTGTATCCGGAGTAGGGTGCGTGCGCATGCGTGCGTACCTGCTTTGCGGCTTGCACCAGTTGCTTCGCGACCGTGGTCATCGCGGTGCTACGATGTTTCTTTGCGCATCGGGTTGTTCGGGTGCGTCGTCCAGTCGGCCTTGTTCGAATCGATCGCCTGGCCGGTACGCGGGTCGACGCCGCTCGTGAGTGGCTGCATGGTGATACAGCCATCGACCGGGCAAACGCTCACACAGAGATTGCATCCGACGCATTCCTCGTCGATGACCTCGAAGCGCCGCTCGCCGTTGACGGTGTGCGTGATAGCCTGATGCGACGTGTCCTCGCAAACTATGTGGCAGCGCCCGCACTTGATGCACAGCTCCTGATCGATAACGGCCTTTTCGACGTGATTGAGGTTCAGGTATTGCCAGTCGGTCACACTTTGCACGGCTTTGCCAACGAGGCCGTCGACCGAGCTGATGCCCTTGTCGTCGAGAAAATTGCTGAGTCCGTCAGTCAGGTCATCGATGATCTTGAACCCGTAGATCATTGCTGCGGTGCAAACCTGTACGTTCGATGCGCCGAGTGCGATGAAGTCTACGGCGTCGCGCCAGTCGCCAATACCACCGATTCCCGAGATCGGGATGCGGGACGTTTCCGCGTGCCGGGCGATTTCGGCGACCATGTGCAGCGCGATTGGCTTTACAGCCGACCCGCAATAGCCGCCGTGTGAGCCCATGCCGTCGGTTGCCGGGTACATAGTGAGTGAGTCGTAGTCGACGCGCATGATCGAATTGATCGTGTTGATCAGCGACACCCCGTCGGCGCCGCCTTCCCAGGCAGCCCTGGCTGGCGGCAGGATATTGGTGACATTCGGCGTCAGTTTCACGATGACCGGAATCGTCGCGTGTTTCTTGCACCACTCGGCAGCCATCTGGATGTACTCGGGAACCTGGCCCACGGCGGCGCCCATGCCGCGTTCCGACATGCCATGCGGACAGCCAAAGTTGAGCTCGAATGCATCCGCGCCGGTGTCCTCGATCATCGGCACGTATTTCGCCCAGGTCGGCTCGTTCATTGGCAGCATCACTGACGCGACCAGGGCACGGTCGGGCCAGTCCCGCTTCACCTGGCGCATCTCGTCCAGGTTGACCTGCAGAGGCCGGTCGGTGATCAGCTCGATGTTGTTAAACCCGATGACACGCCGTTCGTTGCTGTGCAGGGCGCCATAGCGTGGCCCGCTGACGTTGACGATTGGCGGATCTTCACCGAGCGTTTTCCACACGGCGCCACCCCAGCCTGCTTCGAATGCACGGTTGACGTTGTAGGCCTTGTCGGTCGGCGGGGCCGAGGCCAGCCAGAAAGGATTCGGCGACTTTATTCCAAGAAATTCCGAAGCAAGGTCCGCCATGTCAGTCTCCTGCGGCCAGATAACGGTCGATAGCTTTAGCGGCGATCTTGCCATCCTGCACCGCGGTCACCGTAAGATCGTCATGTCCGTATATGCAGTCGCCGCCGGCCCAGATGTCGGGCAACGTGGTCATGCGGTTGTCGTCGACGACGAGCTTGCCGTTCTGCTGCCGCAATTCCTTCGCCAGCTTCCCGAGAATATGCGTATTCGCCGTCTGCCCGACAGCCTTGAACACGATGTCCGCATTGAGCGACCAGGTTTCGCCGGTACTGCGAAGTGTGCCGTCCGCGTCGATTGTCGTGCGCTCGAACTCCACACCGCTCACGCGATCCTCAACGAGCAGCCTTTTTGGTTGCGACCAGTGTTGAATGTGCACGCCGCTCGTTTGCGCGAATTCCTGTTCGTACTGGCTTGCACCCATTTGCTCGGGCCCTCGCCGGTAAACGATGTCGACGCGCTCGGAGCCGAGCCGTTTTGTCTGAACCGCGATGTCGATGGCGGTCATGCCGCCGCCGATGACGACAACGTTCCTGCCCACCGGCAGGTCTCCCTTGTCGTCAGCCTGCCGCAGCTGCGATATGTAGTCGACGGCGTTCAGTACACCGTCGATGTCTTCGTTGGCGACGTTCAATCGATTGGTTCCCCCGAGACCAAACGCCAGGAACACGGCATCGTACTCCTCGCGCAACTGCTCGAGCGAAAAATCGTCGCCCAGGGCAACCCCGGAGCGTAACTCGATGCCGCCGATACTCAGGATCCATTCTGCTTCGCGCTGTGCGAAATCGTTGACGGTCTTGTAGGCGGCAATGCCGTACTCGTTGAGGCCGCCCGGCTTGTCGTCGCGATTCAGGATGACGACGTTGTGACCGAGCATCGAGAGGCGATGTGCGCAGGAAAGTCCGGCAGGACCGCTGCCGACGACGGCGACGTTTTTGCCCGTTTCCCTGCCTCGCGTGAAGAGCTGCACGTCCTCCTCGAATACGGGATCGGTCGCATGCCGCTGCAACAAGCCGATGCGAACCGGCTTCTCCTCGTGCGTCATCCGCACGCAGGCTTCCTCGCACAGAATTTCAGTAGGGCAGACACGGGCGCACATGCCGCCCATGATGTTCTCTCGCAGAATGGTATGCGCCGCGCCGTTGATGTTGTCGCTGCGAATTTTCTGGATGAAGCCCGGTATGTCGATGTCGGTGGGGCAGGCCTCAGTACAGGGCGCGTCGTAACAGAAGTAGCAGCGATCTGCCTCGATCAGCGCCTCGGCGCGCGACAGCGGCGGATGCATGTCGCTGAAATTTTCAGCGATTTCAGCGTCAGACAAGCGCCGCGGCTTGACATCCGGCACGGATTCAACCGCCCTTGCCGTGCGCGACCGCCTGCGGCCGGCTACTGCCGCGATCGACCGCTTGAGGCCGGCTCTGTTCCGCGCGTTTCTGCATTGCATCGTAGTAGCTGGCGAACGCGGGACGCATGATGTAGTTACCGGCACCCCTTTCGACGTTCAGCTTGCCGTCCGACCACACGATCTTGCCCTGGCTGATCGTGGTCGATGCGCCGCCCGTGACCTCCATGCCTTCGAAAATGTTGTAGTCGACGTTCTGGTGGTGCGTCCTGGCGGAGATCGTCTTCGTTGCCGCCGGGTCCCACACGACGATATCGGCATCGGCCCCGACAGAAACGCTACCCTTGCGCGGGTATACGTTGAAAATTTTCGCGGCATTCGTCGAAGTCACGGCGACATACTCGTTCATGGTCAGGCGACCGCTGCGTACGCCGTGGTGCCACAGCACTTCCATGCGATTCTCTATGCCGGCTGTACCGTTCGGTATGAGCCGAAAGTCGTCGAGCCCGGCGGCTTTCTGGTCGGCGCAGAAACAGCAGTGGTCGGTGGCTGTGGTTTGCAGGTTGCCCGACTGCAGGCCCCGCCATAACAGCTCCTGGTTTTCCTTCGGTCGAAACGGCGGACTCATCACATGCGCCGAGGCAACGTTGAAGTCGGGATCGCGGTAGACAGAATCGTCGATCAACAAATGGCCGGCGAGCACTTCGCCATACACGCGTTGCCCCTCGTTGCGTGCGCGGGTGATCGACTCCAGCGCCTGCCGGCAGGAGGTGTGCACGAGGTAGATGGGCACGCCGAGTACCTCGGCAATGCGTATTGCGCGGTTGGCAGCTTCGCCCTCGACTTCGGGCGGGCGTGACAGCGGGTGACCTTCGGGGCCGGTGATGCCCATGTCGAAAATCTTCTGCTGCAGCCGGTAAACCAGCTCGCCGTTTTCAGCGTGCACAGTAACGATTGCGCCCAGTTCGATGGCTTTGGAGAAGCTGTTCACCAGGATCTCGTCGTCCGCCATTATGGCGCCCTTGTACGCCATGAAATGCTTGAAGCTGTTTATGCCGTGATCGCGCACCAGCGTTTCCATGTCCTGGCTGACCGTGTCATCCCACCAGGTGATTGCCACGTGGAAGGTGTAGTCGGCAACCGACTTCTCGGCCCACTCGCGCCATTGCTGATAGGCCTCCATGATGTTTTGCTGCGGGTTCGGGATGACGAAATCGATGATCATCGTCGTGCCGCCGGCGAGTCCGGCAGCGGTGCCGGTCTCGAAGTCCTCGCTGGCCACGGTTCCCATGAACGGCAGCTGCATGTGGGTATGCGGATCGATGCCGCCCGGCATCACGTACTGACCGCCAGCGTCAACGATTTGCGCGCCTTTTGGCGCATCGAGATCGCTGCCGATGTCCTGGATCTTGCCGTCGGCACAAAGAACGTCAGCGCGATAGGTCAGGTCCGCTGTTACGACCGTGCCACCTTTGATGAGAACAGACATGTCGTTATCCTCGATTGAGTATGTAATAGATCACGCCGCCGAGCGTGGACCCCGTAAACCAGCCGTAGCTGTAGAACCAGTCATGGTACCAGCCGGAGCTACCGCTGATTATCGCAATAATTGTAAGGGAAACGGGGATCGCAAAGGCCACCAGACCGGAGATATTCCATGCCGGATAGCCGGCATTGTCCTTGTAGAGCGCCAGCAGATCGTAGGCCTGGTCCTTCACGAGGAAATAGTCGACGATCATGATGCCGGCAATCGGGCCGAGCAGGCTCGAATATCCGATGAGCCAGTTGGAATAGAGGCTTTCCAGGCTGACGTCGGATTCCAGCCAGCCGAGTTTCTTGAACAATTCCCAGCTCATCAGCGCGATGCCGATGACGCCGGTCAGCAGAACACCGCGTGCCTCGTTGATGTACTTCGGCGCGATGTTCTGGAAGCTGTTGGTCGGCGACACGATATTCGCCGCGGTATTCGTCGAAATCGTCGCCACGATGATGATCAGCATGGCGAGCGTGACCCACAGCGTGCTGTCGATGCGGCCGATCAGGTTGATCGGGTCCGAAATCGTTTCACCCACCAGCGTCATCGATGCTGCGGTGAGCAGCACGCCGAGCCCGGAAAACAGGAACATCGTCAATGGCAGGCCGATGATCTGGCCGATGACCTGGCTGCGCTGGGAGCGCGCGAAACGACTGAAGTCCGGGATATTGAGCGACAAGGTAGCCCAGAACCCGACCATCGCCGTCAGCGCCGCCATGAAATGACGGAACACCGGCGCGTCTTCGGGGCGTGTTGGCGGGGTTGCCAGCAACTCGCTCACGGACACTTTCGGCCATGCCCAGAGGATCAGACCTGACGCAACCAGCAGCAGTAGCGGCGCGGCCCAGGCTTCGAGGTGCTTGATCGATTCGGAACCGCGGATGACGACGGTGATGTTCAGCACCCAGAAAATGAAAAAGCCGATGACCTCGCCGGTGCCGCCCAGGGCCGCCCAGCCGTCGAACAGCGCGGAAAACAGCAGGTGAATCGCGATTCCGCCGAACAGCGTTTGCACGCCGAACCAGCCGCAGGCAACGATCGCGCGTATCAGCGCCGGCACGTTCGAGCCGATGATGCCGAACGACGCCCGCAAAACAACCGGGCAGGGAATGCCGTAGCGGGTGCCCGGATACGCGTTCAGGGTCAGCGGAATCAGCACGATGACATTGGCGGCGAAGATGGTCCACAGCGCCTCGCTGACTGAAAGCCCGAAGTAGGCAGTCAGCACGCCGCCGAGCGTATAGGTCGGAACGCAGATCGCCATGCCGACCCATAACGATGCGACGTTCCAGCGCGACCAGGTTCGTTGCGCTGCCCTGGTCGGCGCAATGTCTTCGTTGTAGCGCGGGCTGGTCGCGATATCGTCGCCGACCTCGAGCTCGATGTGCTCGCCGACGGTTACTATTCTGCTTTCGCCAGGGCTCATCTCAGGACGCGCTCATCGCCCGGGCTCAGGATTGCACCAGCGGGCCGTAGGTGTCCGGTCGCCGGTCGCGGAAGAATTGCCAGGTGTTGCGGACTTCCCGAACCATGTCCAGGTCAATTTCGTGCACCAGCAACTCGTCCTCGCCGTAGCTTGCCTGGGCTTCGATCGTGCCGCGCGGATTGACGATATAACTCGAGCCGTAAAACTCGCCCATTTCGCTTGCCCACGGTTCTTCCTTGCCGATGCGGTTGATGGCACCGATGAACACACCGTTCGCCGCTGCGGAGGCCGGTTGCTCGAGTTCCCAAAGGTACTTGCTGAGCCCCGCAACGGTGGCCGACGGATTCACGATGTACTCGGCGCCATTCAGCGCCAGTGCACGCCAGCCTTCCGGGAAGTGACGGTCGTAGCAAATGTATACGCCGAGTTTCAGATATTTCGTGTCGAACACCGGGTAGCCCGTGTCGCCGGGCTTGAAGAAAAATTTCTCGAAGAAGCCCGGATCGACTTGCGGAATGTGCGTCTTGCGATATTTACCGAGGTAGGAACCATCGGCATCGATGACAGCCGCGGTATTGTAGTAAACGCCCGGCATCGCCTCCTCGTAGATCGGTACAACGATTACCATGTCGTGTTTTTTCGCGTATTCCTGCATCAGCCGGGTGGTGTGACCG
>JAHHOT010000099.1 GCA_018677555.1 Gammaproteobacteria bacterium
GGCGAGGGGCGCATAACGAAAAACGCTATCAAGGGGGAGATCGGCAATGTCATTGGCGGCGATGTGCCTGGCCGAAGCTCGGACGAGCAGATCACGATCTACAAATCCTGCGGCAATACCGCGCAGGACCTTTATGCGGCGCACGCGATCTACACGAAGGCGGTCACACAGCACAAAGGGACTGACATCGAGCTACAGGACTGAGAAACGGTCGACGCGATAGGGCGCCAGGTCGACGGACGTTTCGTTGTGCAGCACGAGGTCGGCGATGATATCCGCGGTAATGCCGGACAGCGTCAGGCCCAGGTGCTGGTGCCCGAATGCGAACAATACGTTCTCGTTTTGCGGGCTTGCGCCCAGCACGGGCAGGTGATCGGGCATCGACGGACGAAACCCCATCCACCCCGACATGTCCGGCATGTCGGCACCCGGGATCAATTCCTGCAGGTGCCGCTTCAGCGTGTCGAGGCGCGCCTGGGCCGGCGGCAGGTCGAGGCCGCCGAATTCCACGAAACCGGTGATGCGCAGACCGCGATCAAGCGGCGTCATGATCGTATTCCGCTCATGCGATGCAATTGCCACATCGAACTGCCCGTGCCAGCCTTCAGCGGTCACGTTGTATCCGCGCTCCGTATCGAGCGGCACGCAGTAACCGAGTTGCTCCACCAGGTTTTTTGACCAGGCCCCGGCTGCAATGACAACGTTGCTGCCATGAATGACGCGCTTCGCAGTGCGTACGCGACAGGTACCCGGCGTTCCGGCGTCGACCTGCATCACCTCTTCTCTGGCAAACGCGCCACCCGCATCGACGAACGCATCGTAAATACCTTTGCACACCCGATAGGGATCGCCGACATGCGCGGTGTCGTGCAGCAGCAGCGCGCCGGCGACGTCGCGCGTCAGCTCCGGCGCGCGTTCGGCCACCGCTGACGGCTCCAGCCACTCCCCGGAGATGCCGTGCTCCGCCATCGATGCGAGGTTTTCGCGGGCTGCCGATACCGAGCTTTGCCGTTCGACCAGGATCAGGTGACCGCGCCGGTGAAGCTGGCCTGCAATTGCGCAATCCGTGCACAGCTTTGTAAATGATTCGAGCGCTCGGGATTGCAGTGCTGCAAGCGCCGCGGTACCCCGGCGAAACGCCTCGGGGCGCGATGCCAGCATGAAGCGCGACAGCCAGGGCGCGATCTGCAGCGCATAGCCCGGTCGAATCGACAACGGCCCGTCGCTCTTGAGCAGGTAGCCCGGCGCGCGCAGCACCGAAGCTGGCGACGCGAGCGGAAATACCTGCTCCGTCGCGATGTGCCCCGCGTTTCCCCAGGAGGCTTCCCGCCCCGGGTCCTGGCGATCGAGCAGCATCACGTCTTCCCCGGCCTGCGCCAGGCGAAAAGCGATTGCAGTGCCCACGATCCCGGCACCGACGACGATCGTCGAACGTTTGCTATTGCCCTTATTCGCCACTGCGGTTCCGTGCTGCGATGCTAATCCGCGTTCTTCGTGCGCTCGATGTACCGGGAAATTTCCTGCTCGAGGATTTGCAGCGGCACGCCACCCGTCAGCAGCACGGCGTCGTGAAAATCCCGGATATCGAACTTCTCACCCAGTTCTTCCTCCGCACGCGCGCGCAGTTCCAGGATTTTCAGCTCGCCCATTTTGTACGCCAGCGCCTGGCCCGGCCAGGCGATGTATCGGTCTATCTCGGTGCGTACGTTGTGCAGCGACAGCGCGGAGTTGTCGGCAAGGAAAGCCATGGCCTGGTCGCGCGTCCAGCCCTTGTAGTGCATGCCGGTATCGACCACCAGACGCACGGCCCGCCACATCTCGTAGCTGAGACGACCGAAGTGATCGTACGGCGTCTCGTAGATGTCCATGTCGATGGCGAGTTTCTCCGTGTAAAGGCCCCAGCCTTCGCCGAAGGCATGCGGATAAAGCGCTTTGCGAAACTCGGGTATGTTCTGCAACTCCTGGCGCAATGCGCCCTGGTGGTGATGTCCGGGAACCCCTTCATGCACCGTCAGCGCAGCTAGCGTGTATAGCGGCCGCTTGTCCAGCGCATAGGTGTTGACCATGTAGTAGCCGCCGCGGCGTCCGCCGATGGGTGCGCCCCAGTAGCGGCCGGTCGTGTAGTTTGGCGCAATGTCGTCGGGTACCGCACGCACACCATAGGGCAGCCGCGGCAGGGTTCGAAAGAACGCCGGCATCTGCCCATCGACTTTTTTTGCGATGTACGACGCTTCTTTCAACAATTGCTTCGGCTCGTCGACGTAGAACTGTGAGTCGGTCCGCAGGAATTCGATGAAGTCGGCAAAGCTTCCGTCGAATTCCACCTGCTGGATGATGTCCTCCATCTCGCCACGGATACGGGCGACTTCCTCGAGGCCCAGATCGTGCACGGCATCGGGCGTTGCGTCGTCGAGCGTCGTGAAAAAGCGCGTAAGGTCTTCGTAGTAGCGCCTGCCATCGTCGTACTCGGATGCACCGAGCGTCGTGCGCGCGCCGGGAATGTATTCTTTCGTGAAAAATGCCAGAAAGTTTTCGTAGGACGGAACTACCGTTTCACGGATGACCCGCCGTGCTTCACGGCGCAGCCGTGCCGCATCCTCATCGCTGAAGTGCGCCGGAATGTTGGTGAATGGCCGATAATAAACGCTGGCCTCAGGCTCATCGACGATCGCGCCGGAGATCGACGGAATAATTCCATCGAGGATGACCCGGGGCTGCGTGAATCCCTCCGCGATGCCGTCGCGCATGTTGCTGATATTCTGCTCGAAGTAGGGATCCAGCGCCGCAAGCCGTGCCAGGTAGCGCTCGTAGTCAGGCGGCGTCGCGAACGGCATCGATTCGTACATACGCTGAACGTTCATGTGGAAGCCGGAATCGCTGAGTATGGGGATTCGATACGGCCGGTACTCCCCCAGCTTCACCCGGTGACGCAGCACGAATTCGAACAGGTCATGGTTCAGCTGATCTTCGGCCGGCAGTTCGTCGCGGCTAATGGATTTCAATCGGTCCAGGAACGCGCGATCCTCGTCCAGAGAACGTGCCTGCGCCTCCGGCGACATATCCGGCAACTGCTCGTCGTAATCGGTCACGCCCATGCGACTCGCCAGTAGCGGGTTACGCCGCAAACGGCTGGCCCACTCGTCGTCGAATAGCTCGTGCAGCGCGGTCGTCGCGGCGCTGTTTTCCGTCGTGTTGCCTGTTGCCGGATTTTCCGCGCTGCTGCACGCGCCGAGTACGCAAGCGGCGAGCAGTATTCCGATGAAATGCAATCGGGCCAACATGGTTGTCTCCGTTTCTAGTGCTTGCCCGATGCGTCGACGATGCCGTGGCGAAACGGATCCGCCGGATCGATGATCAGCGTCAGGTCGGCGGTAACGTAAGCGGTACCGGTGATCGTTGGCAAGATGTCGTTACCGCGTATGTCGGCACGAGCCTCGAAAACGCTGCCGGTGATGCTTTCCTGGCGCCACGAATCCCCTTCGGCAAGTTTACCGTCCTCGATCAGGCACGCGATCTTCGCGCTGGTGCCCGTGCCGCAGGGCGATCGGTCGTAGGCCTTGCCCGGGCACAGCACGAAGTTTCGGCTGTCCGCCAGTGACGCGTCGGACGGTGGGCCAAAGAGTTCGACGTGATCGACGAGTCCGCCGTCCCGTCCGCGTATGCCCTGTTCATCCAGCTCCTGCCGGATGGCCCACGCGAATTCGGTGAGCTGGTCCGCGTTGCCGTAGTCGAGTGCCTGCCCGTGATTCGAGACAAGGAAGAACCAGTTGCCACCCCAGGCGATGTCGCCGCTAACCTGCCCGATCTGCGGCACGTCGATGGTCACCGCTTTCCTGAAGCGATAGCTCGGCACGTTATTGACGCTCACCGTGTTCGCATCGTGAAGAAGGACCCGCACATCGCCCGCCGGCGTCTCAACCGTGTGCTCCCCGAGTTCCATTTCTCCCAGCCAGGCGAGTGTTACCGCAAGGCCGATCGAGCCGTGTCCGCACATGCCGAGATAGCCGACGTTGTTGAAAAAGATAATGCCGGCGGCATTGTCCTCGTCGACCGGGTCGCACAACAGCCCGCCAACGAGCACATCCGAGCCGCGCGGCTCGGTGACCGCCGCGGCGCGGAACCCGTCGAAGTCGTCTTTGAATCGCTGCAGGCGCTCGGTCATTGTGCCGTGGCCAATTTCCGGTCCGCCCGCAATGATTACGCGCGTCGGCTCCCCGCCCGTATGCGAATCGATCGCCCTAACTCGTTGTATTGATTGTTTTTCCAGGGATAAAGCCTCTGTCCGCCGCATGCTCTGAAGCACCCGCTGATATATTATATATTGTTTCTCCTGCAGCGCTGCGAGGTCGCAGCGCCGCAAAATTCGTTCGAACGGGTCGCCGGGACCAGCAACAATGACGGTCAACATCGCGGATGCAATCCAGATCGTCGGCTGCCACGCCGAGGGCGAGGTGGGTGACGTGATTGTCGGGGGCGTCGCACCGCCACCGGGCGACTCGATCTGGGCGCAGGCGCGCTGGATTGAAAAAGACCAGACGCTCAGAAACTTCGTGCTCAACGAACCTCGTGGTGGCGTGTTCCGGCACGTAAACCTGCTGGTACCGCCGATCGATCCCGCTGCGGCGATCGGCTGGATCATCATGGAGCCGGAGGACACGCCGCCGATGTCCGGATCGAATTCGATTTGCGTCTCGACCGTTCTTCTCGAAACTGGCATCGTGCCGATGGAAGAACCGGAAACACGCTTCTTGCTCGAAGCACCTGGTGGGCTCGTCGAAGTCTCCGCGCAGTGCCGCGATGGCAAGGCGGAGCGGGTTACCGTTTGCAACGTTCCGTCGTTTGCTTATCGGCTGGATGCAGAGCTCAAGGTCGCCGGGCTCGGTTCACTTGCGGTGGATGTCGCTTACGGCGGCGATACTTTCGTGCTCGTCGACGCCGCGTCGGCCGGCCTGGAAATCGCGCCCGAACATGCGCGCGGTCTGTGCGAGGCCGGTGTTCGAATCACCGCAGCGGCGAACGAACAAATCGGATTTCGCCACCCGGAGAACGACGGCATCAACGGTATTTCTTTTTGCCAGTTCACGAACCCGGTGGAATCCGTCGATGGCCAGAGCATTGGCAAGAATGCGGTTGTCATCCGTCCGGGCAAGGTCGATCGTTCGCCAACCGGGACGGGGCTGTCGGCGCGGCTGGCCGTACTGCATGCTAAAGGGGAAAAATCCGTCGGCGAGGCTCTGGTTGCCCGCTCGATTATCGACTCGTCGTTCATCGGTCGCATCGAGCAGATAACCACTGTTGGAGACCTGCCGGCGATCCGCCCGTCGATAAGCGGCCGCGCCTGGATTACCGGGAAGTATTTTCTGACGCTCGACGAAGAAGACCCGTGGCCCGAAGGCTACCGATTGAGCGACACCTGGCCGAGGCTTTGATGCTACCGGCCGCGCAGTTAGCCGCCAAGCTGTTCGACGAGGTCGCGCTCGACACCCACGATGTGCTTGTGTAGCAGGGTTTTGGCTTCGCGCTTTTTTCGTTGGCCGCACAGTTCCAGCAGTTCGGCATGCTCCTGTTCGGCGCGCTCTATATGATCTTGCTCGAGCAGTTGTAAACGAATATACCGATCGCAATTCTTGTGCAGCATCGCGAGCACTTTCATCGTCTCCGGGCGGCTGGCCGATTCGTATAACGCGGAATGAAAGTCCCAGTTGTATTCGCTCCAGCGTGCGACATCCCGACCTTCTTCGAGCGCCGCGTCAAATCGGCTCAGTACGCTCTGCGCGCGGGCGAGGTGCGCGTCTGTCAGCTTGTCTATGGCAACGCCAATCAGATCGGTTTCGATGATTCGGCGCAGATGGATCCACTCGAGCGCCTGCGCCAGCGTGAACTCCGTGACGACCGCTCCGCGATGCGGATGCAATTCGACCAGTCCCTCGGACTCCAGCTGCCGTAGCGCCTCCCGCACCGGGATAATCGATGCGCCGAGCGCTTTGGAGATCGCCTCCTGCCGCAGCGGCTCCCCGCCGGCAATCTCGCGCCGCAGAATGCGTTCGCGTATATCCGCCGCAACTGACTGCGCGAGCGTGAGCGGACGTTTCGGCGGCGCTGGTCTGCTCATGGCTCCCTCTCGGTTACCGCGAGCGTCGGTCGTACACAGCCAGCGGCGCGCCGAGCGCGTCGAAATTCGGCACTATGCCGAGGCCCGGCTCTTCGCTGGCCACCATGCAGCCGTTTTCACGTTGCGGCGCCCCGGTCGCATTGCTCACAGTGTTGTAGCTGTTGAAGTCGGTCGACGAAAACCGCATCGGTTCGGGCGTCGAATGCGCGAGATGGGCGATTGCAGCCGTGATGATGTCGCCGCCCCAGCTGTCCTCGATCGTCATCGGAATTTGCAGCGCCACGCAGACATCGCGAATGAGTCGTGCTTTCGACAATCCGCCCACTTTGGAAATCTTCAGGTTGATCGCGTCCATTGCCCGGTCATGATGCGCTTTCAACAATACGTCGAGGCTGTCTATCGTTTCGTCCAGGATGAACGGCAACGAGGTTCTCTGGCGCGTAGCCAGGCAATGCTCGTATGAAAGGCAGGGCTGCTCGATGTAGACGTCGACGTCACCGACCGCGTTCACAACACGGGCTGCGTCGCCGACTTTCCAGCCGGTGTTGGCATCCGCCACGAGCGTTTCCCCGGATTGCAGCACGTCGGCGGCGGCACGGATTCTTTGTATATCGTCCGCCGGATTGCCGCCGACCTTCAGCTGTATCTTGCGGTAACCCTCGTCCCGATAGCCGGCCACGTTTTGTGCCATGTCGTCGGCCGCACGCTGGCTTATTGCGCGGTACAACTCGATTTTTTCGCCGTGCCGTCCGCCGAGAAGGTCGCAGACCGGCCGGCCAGTCTGCTTTCCCAGTAAATCCCAGCAGGCCATGTCGATCGCCGACTT
>JAHHOT010000050.1 GCA_018677555.1 Gammaproteobacteria bacterium
ACGTAAGTGGGGTCCGTCATCAAAACTTCGTCACCCGGTTCGAGCACAGCCAGCAATACGTTCAGAACGCCAGACAGGCCGCCGGCGCTGATGATGCACTCCCTTTTCCAGTCGTAGGCCTGGCCGGACTGACGACTGACAAGCCCGGCGGCGGCCTGGCGGGTAATGTCCAGACCGAGGAAAGGGAGGTAGCTGTTGGCGTCGTCGTCGCCAATAGCGTTGCGTGTGAAGTCGAGCGCCGACGCGGGCGGTGCAATGTTGGTATCGAGATTCTCGAGGCGCAGAACGTCCGGGTCCTGCAGGCTGTCCGCGAGATCGCCCATCTGCTCGACGCCGATCTTCGTGATGTATTCAAGCCGCGAAACCGACATAAGCCCTCGCTAGAACAGCGCGCGTATCAACAGAAGAAAACCGAAAATCGTAAGCGGTATGCCGAGCGGCGCGCCAGCAATCGTGATTGTAAGCGTGGTGCCTGCCGCCATTATCGCGAGCCCGAGTATGGCGCAGATAATGCGGCCGGTGAGTTGCAGGATAAAGGTCAACAGGCGCCAGATGGCATAGAAAGGCCATAGCAACAGTGGAACGCTTTTCTGCCGGTGCTCGCCCATGGGCTTTTCGTCAACTGCTTTCCCTGGGTATCCGGCCCATCAGGTAGAACTCGTCGTTGGGGCGGATGCTGAACATGTTCGCCATGCGGTTGGAGAGCGAATAAAACGCCGAGATTGCCCCGATATCCCAGATTTCGTCCTGCGAAAACCCATGCTCTTCGAGTTTTGCGAAATCGGAGTCGCTAATTTCGTGCGATGCACGGCAGACCTTTTCCACGTACTCCAGCATGGCGCGTTGCCTGCGTGTTATGTCGGCTTTGCGATAATTCGTCGCTACCTGGTCGGCGACGTGCGGATTTTTTTCGCGGATCCGCAGGATTGCGCCGTGTGCGACAACGCAGTAAAGGCAGTTGTTGAAGCCCGATGTCGCGACAATGATCATCTCGCGTTCGCCTTGCGTCAGCCCGTCTTCCTTGTTCATCAGCGCATCGTGGTACGCGAAAAATGCACGAAACTCGTCGGGCCGTGCTGCCAGCGCCATGAATACGTTGGGTACAAAGCCGGATTTTTCCTGCACTTCGAGTATGCGTTCGCGTATGTCGTCGGGCAGGTCATCGAGTTGCGGCACCGGAAAACGGCTTATCGGTTGATCAGACAATGTTTGTTCCTCTGGCTGGGGCCACCGTCACGGTGGCGGAAATACCATGGCCATGCCCTGCAGGGTAGCAAATGTCGCCCAATTGTCGTCATTATCGGGGATAATGCGGCCACTCAATCCACTACTGGAGCAGACAATGGCAAAGGCGACCGCGCGGCACATCCTGGTAGACACCGAAGAGCAATGCCAGACACTCAAGGAAGAGATCGAAAACGGCGCGGATTTCGCGGCGCTGGCGCAACAGCATTCGTCGTGCCCATCCGGCCAGCAGGGCGGTGACCTGGGTGAATTCGGCCCCGGCATGATGGTCAAGGAATTCGACGAAGTGGTCTTCAGCGCCGACGTCAACACCGTGCAGGGACCGGTGCAGACGCAGTTCGGATTTCATTTGCTGGAGGTCACAAGCCGCTCGGATTGAGCCCGTTCCAGTGGCGGTGCCGCGATAGTCAGGCGACGTCTTTCGACTCCAGGCCCCCCGGGCCCAGCTTGTGATTGCTGATCGGTAATTCGCGAATGCGATAGCCGGTGGCATCGTAGATTGCATTGACGAGCGCAGGCGCGATTGCCGGGGTACCGGGTTCGCCCCCTCCACCGACCTTGCCGCCGCCGTTAATGATGTGCGTTTCGATCGCCGGCGATTCGTTCATGCGCAGCATCCGGTAGTCGTGGAAATTGCTTTGTGCCACGGCGCCACGATGGATGCTTATTTCACCGTACAAAGCGGCAGTCAGGCCGAAAATGATGCCGCTCTCCATCTGTGCGATCAGCCCGTCAGGGTGCATCGCGAAACCAGGGTCGATCGCACAGATAACACGGCGAACGACAGGCTTGCCGTCGGTGATCTCCACTTCGACCACCTGTGCAACGTAACTGCCAAACGATTTCTGCAGGCCAATGCCGCGGCCGAAATTTTCAGGAAGCTGCGCGCCCCAGTTCGCTTTCCCGGCAGCCAGGTCGAGCACATCGCGAAAACGAGGCTGGTCGGTCAGAAGGTCGCGACGATACTCGTACGGATCCTGCGCAGCAGCATGCGCGAGTTCGTCGATGAACGACTCCGTAAAGAATCCGTGCAGCGAGTGATCGACGCTGCGCCAGTATCCCCACGGCACGTGTGTCCGGCTCGTGGCGTAGTGGATCTTCTGGTTGTCGATTGCGTACGGAATTCGCGTTGCTTCGACCGGTTCATGTTTGTCGACGAACTGGTTAAGCCAGGCAACCGGCTTGCTGTCACTGTCGAGGCCGGCTGAGAAACGACTGATCGTTGCCTGCCGGTAGAAGTCGTGTCGGGTGTCCTCTTCCCGCGACCAGATCAGCTTTACCGGATACGGCACCTCAGCGGCGATCAGCGCTGCCTGCACGGCATAGTCGGGGAACGCGCGGCGGCCAAAGCCGCCGCCCAGGAACTGGTTGTGCACCGTCACTGCCTCGAGTTCTATTTCGAGTGCGCCGGCCACCTCGGCGGCAAAGCCCAGCGGATTCTGCGAGCCGGTCCAGATCTCGCACCGGCCGTCGTGCAGCCACGCCGTACAATTGAGTGGCTCCATCGGCGAATGCGCCAGGTACGGGACCCGATACTCTGCGTCGATGCGGCGTGCGGCACCCGCCAATGCCGCGTCTGCGTCGCCCGAGGCGAAGTCGATTTCTTCCTCGCCGTTCGTTTTCGCGGCATCCAGTACTTCGGCGAAATGCTCATAGATGTCGCTTTGTTCGCGGGTATCGTTGTCGCTCTTTTCGAATTCGATGGCGAGTTTGTCGAGGGCCTGCTTCGCCTGCCAGTAACCATCTGCGACGACCGCAACTGCACCGTCCAGCGTTACTACTTTGCGAACGCCGGGCATGTTCTCGATAGACGATTCGTCGACTGATTTCACGGCGTTGCCGAACACGGGCGCTTGGCGGATCGTGGCGTACTTCATACCGGGGACGACGGCGTCGATGCCAAAGATTGCGGTGCCATCCGTCTTGGCCGGTATGTCGAGTCTTGGAACAGACGTTCCCATGATCCTGAACTCTTCCTGAGTCTTGAGCGGTGGGTTGCTCGGTGCGGGCACACCCGCCGCCCGCGGCGCGAGTTCCGCGAAAGTCGCGGACAACCCACCGTCGATTTCACGGACCATGCCGCGTTCGGCGATGAGGGATTCGACCGGCTTGTCCCACTGGTCGGCGGCCGCCTGCAGCAACATGGCACGAGCCGACGCCCCTGCGACACGCATCGCCAGCATGCCAGTGTACGGCACGGCGGAGCTGCCACCGGTTATCTGCAGCTTCGCCCACTTCGTCGCGAGCAGGAAGAAACCGTCGACTGTGTCGACCAGGAAGCCGGGAAATTCCGGATCCTCGAGCAGGTAACCTTTTGCCAACGCATAGTTTGCGTACTCTTCGTGCGCCGGGGCTTCCGTCATGCGGACATCGTTCCAGTCGGCGTCCAGCTCGTCCGCCAGCATCATTGCGAGTGTGGTATGTGTGCCTTGCCCCATCTCTGCGTGCGGCACAATTGCCGTAACCGTGTTATCCGGCGAGATTTTTAACCACACGTTCAGCAGGGTTTCATCGTCACCCGCGACCAGGCCGGCGAGCTTCGCTGCGCGGTTACCGGGCCGGATCGCGATGCCGAAGATGACCGCGCCGCCGGCGAGCACGCCGGTGGTGATGAATGCGCGCCGCGTCCACTTACCCATTCGAGGAGTCCTCCTGAAGCGCGCGCAGGTGGGCAGCCGCGCGTTTGATGCCACGCCGGATGCGCGGATAGGTGCCGCAGCGGCAAATGTTGCCGCTCATCGCGAGGTCGATATCCTCGTCGCTCGGGTCGGGGTTGGCGTCCAGCAGTGCGACCGCCGACATGATCTGGCCGGACTGGCAATAGCCACACTGTGGAACCTGCTCGTCGATCCATGCTTGCTGCACCGGGTGAGGGCGTGCACCGGCTATACCTTCGATTGTTGTAACTGCCTGGTTCGCAGCGGCGGCGACGGGTGTCACGCATGAGCGAATCGGGTTGCCATTCAGGTGCACGATGCATGCGCCGCATTGCGCAATCCCGCAACCGAATTTGGTTCCGCTCAGACCTGCCTGTTCTCGCAAAACCCAGAGAATCGGCGTGCTCGGGTCCACGTCGAGCTGTCGTGTTTCACCGTTGATAGTCAGCGTGATCATGGTCATCTTGCCCTGCTGGCGACGAGTTTCGCGACATTACTCCAGGTCGCCGGCTTCGGCAAATGAAACATTCGGGATAGAATGTCGCGTCTTCCACGACCGCAAGCGGTGATTCGGATTCGAAGTTTCCTGAAAAATGTACAGGGTGTCGCAACGTTTTCCCTGTTGACTCTGAATACACTGTTCTGGTTCGCGCCGTTGATGGTGTTTGCCGTCATCAAGTTATTGTTGCCGATCCCGGCACTCAGGCGCATTCTGACGCGGTGGATCATGGCGATAGGCGAGAACTGGGTCAGCTGTAACGCGTTTGCGTTCAGTCTTGGCAATTCGATGCAATGGGACGTCCGCGGTCTCGAGTCCTTGGCGCGCGACAACTGGTACCTCGTTGTAGCCAATCACCAGACCTGGGTCGACATCATCGTTCTGCAAACCGTATTTAACCGGCGGATACCGTTCCTCAAATTTTTTATCAAGCGGGAGCTATTCTGGTTCCCGTTTATGGGCATTGCATTCTGGGCGATGGATATGCCATTTATGAAGCGCTACTCCAAGTCATACCTGGCGAAGCACCCGGAGAAAAAGGGCAGGGATCTGGAAGCCACCCGCCTGGCGTGCGAGAAATTCCGGGACACCCCGACGAGTGTCATCAACTTTATCGAGGGAACGCGGTTTTCCGAAGCGAAGAAGGCAGCCCGAGGTTCGTCGTTCGAGCATTTGTTACCGCCGCGAGCCGGCGGAATTGCGCTGGCCTTGTCGTCCATGGGCAGCATGTTCGACAGCATACTGGACGTGACCATTGTGTATCCGCAGGGTGTATCGCAATTCTGGGAGCTCTGCTGCGGCGACCTGAAGCCGGTTGTGGTGGACGTGAGCAGGCACGATGTCGACGACTGGATGGTAACGGGGGACTATGCAAACGACCGTGAATTCCGTAGCCGCTTCCATCAATGGTTAACCCGGTTCTGGGAGGCCAAGGACCGTCGGCTGGCAACAATCCTCGGCGAAAATCGGCAAAGCTGACAGGAATCGGCGCTCCAGTTCGCGTAGACTAGGCTCCTGCTTCTCGCCCGGACTCTTGCATGTCATCAACCCGCAACTACGACACCGTCGCGTTTGACGTTCGAGAAAACGCCAGCATGCTGTTCTTCGCCAGGACCACTAAGACCGGGGACATCGAAGATTATCTTCTGTTGATGCGCGCCGAGGGAGAGGACCTGGACGATGCGCTTTATCTCGAAGTCAATGAACAGCAGCTGGCGGGGCATGACCTCGTGCGCGAGGCGCGGCTGACAGGCAACATGCTGACTCTCGTGCTGCACAAGCCTGCCGAGGAGCTCAACGGCATCATTGAGCTGGTGCTCGTGTTCGACGATACGCCGGAGAATCGCTCGGGTATTGAAGCCGGTGCGTTTCGAGTCCTGGGTGATACATTAACCGGTGGGCATGCCTGATACCGTTCGTGACTGGAGCGTCTACCTGGTACGTTGCCGCGATGGCAGCCTGTATACGGGTATCGCGACCGACGTGACGCGTCGCTTCGACGAGCATGTGAGTGGTCAGCGCGGGGCAAAGTATCTGCGCGGCCGGGGCCCACTGGCGCTGGTTTTTCAGCAACAGGTCGGAAGTCGCAGCGCGGCGAGCCGGGTCGAGCACTACCTCAGGAGACTCCCGCGGCGGGTAAAAGAAAATACCGAGACGCTGCCGGCCAGGATCGAGCAGATTCTCACCGGCAAATAGCCGCTCTCGCTAGAAGAGAATGAGCGGTTGCCCGTAAGGGAGCTGTTCCACAATGATGGCCTGGTCGCCGGAAGCCGCAAAGTCGTCGAACCAGCGCGCGGTCTGCAACACGTCGTCGACGACCTTCGGAAACAGCCGCAACTCTCCGAATGGCTTTGTGAAGTCATCGAAGTGCACTGGAAACACGCGGCTCGCGTTGCTTTGCACAACGATTTCCTGCCAATATTTTTCGGCATGATCCCGGCCTAGCCGCTGTAGTCCGCCGACGCCGAGAATCACGACATCAGCTTCGCGTGAACGAAGACTGCGTTCGCGATATCCGGCGCTGCCCTGTACCAGCACGCGTCCGCGAGGATGCTCGATCAGCACCGAGTACGTCACGCCTTCCTTGTAAGCGGACAGCCGAACAGGGGGAACCAGGGGTTCCGTGATAGCGCCTGGATAGATTGCTTTGCCACCCGTTCCAATCGGTGCGTGGCGAGAATGAATGAGCGTGATTGTGAAATTACCGAACTGTCGCGATTCACGATTGGCGAGAATCTGGTATTGCTCGACCGGTACCCTCGCGCCGCGGGCGATGTTGGCCGTCGACTCCGAGCCCAGAATAACCGCGGTCGAGCGGTTGGCTACGGCGCCCGCATCCATTGCATGATCGAAATGCGAATGCAGCGGCACAATAGCGGCCAGTCGATTTACGCGGTATTCGGCAAGGGCCAGGTTAATCGTAGCTACGTCTGGCTGCGTCGGGCGGATCAGCAGATGCTCGAATAATCCGGGCCGCGAGAAGAAACCGTCGGTAAGGATTTGCGTTTCGCCGTCGTCAAACAACAAAGTGGTGACGCCGAGCCAGGTTACCGCCACCTCATCGTCGGTGCGCGTCGGCGACATGGCGACCGGCCAGTCAAGTTCCTCCACTGCGGCACGGTCCTGCCACAGCCAGGCGATGACAAGTATCGACAGCAAGGCGATAGCAGCGGTTACGAGAAACGCGAAGCGAAAGGCGCGTGCGTACTTTTGCATGGTCAGCCCGGACGTTTACTGGCCAACGGCTATCCTGGCGAGGTGGCCGGCCAGCGGCGCAAGATAGTTGCCGAGCGCGTAGCCGATCAGCGCCATCAGTATGGACACGGGCACCAGGCTGGGCCGGTGAAAAGCTGCAACTATCGGTGCGGATGCCGCCGCCCCGATATTCGCGGCCGACGCGATTGCGACGCTGTGTACATCCACTTTGAAGAGCTTGGCGCCAAGCAGACAAAACCCGCCGTGAATGAATATCCAGATCAGTGCGCCCAGCAGGAAGGCCGGTGCCTGCGCGAATCCTTCGATCGAGGCTCTGGCGCCCATGCCGGCAACGAAAATGTAGATCATTGCGGTGCCCATTGCCGTGGAGTTTGGCAAACGCGCAACAGGCGTTACGGACAACGACAGCGCGATCGTCGTTATCAGCAATACGCGCCAGGTCGACTGGGTGAGCATGCCCTGCAACGCGGGCAAACTCGTTTGCGTCCATTCGAACAACATTGCTGCCAGCGAACTGCCGATCCAGGTTACGCCTATGGCAATAGCGGCAAGAAAGATGTAGTCACGCATTTCCGGTACGCGCTCTTCCTGGATAACGGCAGCGGACGCAGAATCCATCGTCTGCAGCCGCCCCTCGTCGACGCCGGTCCAGCGATTGAATCGGTCGGCAAAATTTTTCGAGGCGAGCAGGATTGGCAGCCAGATAATATAGATGACGTTGTCTGCGATGACCGCCAGGCCAAACATTTCTTCCGAGGTCCCGAGCATTTCGCTCGTTGCCGCCATGTTGCCGGTACCGCCTATCCAGCTGCCGGCGAGTGCGCCGACGCCCTGCCAGGCGTCTTCCGAAAGCCAGCGATGCACAATCACGTACGAAACGACCGCGCCAACCACGACGCCAGCCGTTCCCATCAGCATCACCAGCACGCCTTTCCCCATTATGCGCACGGCTGCGGGGACGTTGACCTTGATCAACATGAGCACGATAAATGCCGGAAGTGCGAAGGAACTGAGTCCCGAGTACACAGGCGACGCTGACGGAATCACGCCAAAGTTATTGAGAAAAACGGGTGTCGCGTAGATGAACAGCAGCGGCGGAACGTATTGAAACAGTTTCCAGCCGCTTCTTTGCTCGACGAAAAACCAGAATGCGGCGACTGCGCATAAAACGGCGAGCACTCCACCAGGAGAGCTGATCAATTCATCTGGCATTGTTGCGACCCCTTGAATCCGGAGCCGGCATTATATCCGGTCTTAGCAGAAACTGACCTGTGCGTTGAGGTCCTTGCGGGACTCCTCGTCGGTCAGAGCGGCGGCATTGACGGTTAGCCAGACAGCATCCCAATCCTTGATTTTGCACGGACCGAATACGAACTTGGCGATGTAGCTGTCAAGATTGTCGACGTGGATGACGTTCTTCGGCGGTGGTGTGGTGAACTGGATGGACCCGGTAAAAACGACGAGGTTTGCTACTGGCACCTCGGGCACGACTTTCTGCAACGCCTTTGTGCGACCTTCGTTCTGGATGAGCGGGTTAAGAAATTTTTGCCGGTGAACCCCGTCGACGTTCGTCCACTGCGGCTCGTCTGGAGCGCCGAAAACGATGCCGTTGTAGTGCTTGGTCTGAATGCAGAGTATGCCGCCGGATGTCAGGATGGCATGATCGATCTGCGTCAATCCGCCATAGGCGCCGGGCAGGATGAATTGATTCAGCACGTCCTTGCTGCGTGTACTGAGAATTTTCTGAATACGACGCTGGCCGGTGCGCTCCGTAATTCGTCGCGCGAGCTGGCCGGCCGATGCACGGACAATCAGCGTCGCGATGAGCGCCGCGGCCAAACCTATAGCCAGCAGCCCCCACTCGGTATTTGAGAGCCCGGCCGAGTCGCTCGACGACTCGGCGGCGACGTTGGCGAGGCTGGGCCAGCCAAGCAGCCAGGCGCCGCAAATGAGCAAATCAACGTGAATCTGACGAATCATCGGTCGAGCCAGTCCGTAATCGTTCGGCAGGCCGTGAGGCCGTAACTGAGCGAAGGCTAGAGCCAGTTCGCAAAAAGTACGTCGAAACCCGTCACGTTATGGCAAATAATTGGCCGGCATTCGGCCGAATTGTGAACTGGTTCCGGTATGCAGTCGAGGCAGTTCAGAGCGGCGGATAAACAAGGTAATAGTCGCCAACGATCGCCAGCCGGACCTCCGTATCGTAGGTCTTTTCGAGGTTGCGTTCGTTGAGCACATCGCTTTTGCGGCCATCAGCAACGATGCGCCCGGCCTTGAGCAGGATGACGCGCTCGATATCGGGCGGTATCTCGTTCAGAAGATGTGTGACCAGGACGATATTCTTGCCGCGGGCGACCAGGTCGCGAATGCGGGCCAGGTAGTCGAAACTCGCGGTCAGATCGAGGCCGGCAGTTGGTTCATCCAGAATGAGCGTGTCCGGATCGTGCACCAGCGCCCGGGCCAGCAGGCAGCGCCGCTGCTGCCCGGTCGACATGTTTTTGAGCGGCCTTTCTGCCAGCTCACCGATGCCCAGCCCGTCCAGGATTGCCATTGCCTGCATCTTTTGCGTCGCGCTGACCCGGGACGAGAGCGAGCCGTGCATGCCGACACTGGACAGAAACCCGGACAACACGACATCGAGTCCGCAGGTGCTGGCCCTGTAGCGATACTGCAAATCGTGTGACACGATGCCGATATGCGAGCGCAGCTCCCAGACGTTCCAGCGGCTGCGCCCGAGTATGCGCACCCGCGATTCGTCCCGGACTACTGGGTAAATCTCCCGGTTCAGCACTTTCAGCAGGGTCGTCTTGCCGGAACCGTTCGGCCCGAGTATTGCTGCCTGCTCATGCTGTTCGATTCTCAGGCTGAAGTTGTGGAAAACGCGCGTGTCCCCCCGGTAGATGGTGGCGTTTTCGATCTCGATGAGCGCAGAATCGTTCATTTGCCGGGATCAGGACTCCTGGTGCGGTCGTGCCGGTCGCCAGTCGCGATATGCGATGTACGCTGGAGTGTAGTTTGACGGTTGCTGCTCTTCCAGTTTATCCGCCAGCCACTCAAACCATTCGAACGTCTCTTCCTGGCCGAGCTCCTGGCGCAGCGCATAGGTCCAGTTCTTCAATTTATTCCACAAAACGGTGGTATTTATTCCCATCAGGCTGTCGACAATCAGGTATGGCACGATGCGCTCATGCGTCATGACACCGATATTCTCCATTGTCGTACTGATGAACATTGCCGCGTGCTCTATGTCCTCGGAAGCGCGAATCTCGTCTGCACTCATGTCGTCCGGTAGTTTCAGGACGAGCAAATAAGCGTCCGAGAAACTCGGGTTTCCGAAGAATCGAAACAATTCGATCGCAGCCAGTTCACGTCGCTGCTGACGAATCTGCCGCATCTGCAGAATGGCAAAAAACAATCCGCCGATTACGATCACCACACCGATGATTTCCGCGATATTCGCAAGAACAGTCAGTTTATCCATATTGAAAATTTCCAGTTGTTGTTGCGTAAGAGCCTGTCGGCATCAGACTTGCTGCAGTTTCCATTTGCCCCGGCGAAAAACCTGAACTGCAACCACCGATAGCAGCGACTCTGAAATAATAATTCCCCAGAAAACGCCGCTGGGCCCGATACCGGCAATGACCGCGAGACTGTAGGCAATTGGAATCTGCACGAGCCAGAAGCAAATAAAATTGAGAACTGTTGGCGTTGCCGTGTCGCCAGCACCATTGAGCGCCTGAATGATGATCATGCCGATCGCATAGAGCGGGTAACCGAGTCCCAGGATTCGCAGGCAGCTGGTGCCGTATGCGAGGATTTCGGGATCGCTCGAGAACAACTCAACGATGTAAGGCGCGAACGCGAAAGACGCGAGGCCCAGTACGGACATGAACAGCGCGTTATAGCGTGTCGCCTGCCACGCGACCTTCTCAGCACGCTCAGCCTTGCCGGCGCCGAGGTTTTGCCCGACCAGCGTTGCCGCCGCATTGCCGAGGCCCCAAGCCGGCAGGAAGGCGAATTCGATCATGCGCAGCGCGATGGTGAATGCAGCGATGGGCGCGCTGCCGAAAACAGCGACGATGCGCATCATCGCAATCCAGCTCGCCGTGGCCACCAGGAACTGGCCGATGCCGCCGATCGAAATGTTGATCATCCTGGAAATAATCGCGGGAACGATTCGCAGGTGCCGCAGCTGAAAATTGAGCCGGCCGCCGGCGCTGAACAGGTAATACAGAAGGTACAGGACGCCAATGCCACGCCCGGTTGTCGTTGCTACTGCGGCACCCGTTACACCCATCTCCGGGAACGGCCCCAGCCCGAAAATCAGGCAGGGGTCGAGGAGGATGTTCAAACCGTTGGCGAGGGTAAGCGCGCGCAGTGCCACAGGCGCATCCCCGGCACCACGAAACGCGGCGTTCAGCAGGAATAGAAACAGGATGCTGGCGTTGCCGCCGAGCAGTATCGCCGTGAATCCCCGTCCTTCGCGAATGACGGCATCGTCGGCGCCCATGAGCGCCAGCAAATCGGCTGCATACCGGACGCCCAGGACGCCGATCAACATGCTGATCGCGACTCCGATCCAGATTGCTTGTCCGGTGACCTGTGCGGCGGCATTCGCGTCCTTTTCCCCGATGCGCCGCGACACCATCGCGGTGACGCCCATGCCGAGACCGATAGCCAGTGCGTAAAGCACGGTAATCAACGCTTCGGTAATGCCGACAGCGGCGACCGCGTTAGTGCCAAGTCGTGACACAAACGCGATATCGACGACCGCGAAAACCGCTTCCATCGCCATTTCCAGCATCATCGGGACCGCCAGCAACCCGAGCGAACGGCCGATCGGTCCGACCGTGAAGTCGGCCTCGTTGTCGCTCAACGATTCGGCAATGAAGTCGCGTAGGCGCCGCCACGGGCTCAGTAATGTCGTTTCAGTGTTGTAAGTCATTCCAGGTTCTTTGTCGCTGATCTGCGTGCCGCGGGCAGCAGAAGTTTCCGGGGTCACGTGGCCGGAAACGAACCTTCAGTTTTGCGAGGGTGCGAAGTCGACTACGCGTGGGTGCCAGGCTGCATGGTGAGGAGCAGCCGCACGAATGAGAGCCTGGCCACAGCAATGCCGGTTGATTTCATGGTTGTGGTTTTCATGTTTGGCTCTCGGCAGGCGAAATCGCTGACTTACGAGCTGGAAATGCTACTCGATCGAGTGCCGAAGTCAACCGTTGCGCAAAGCGCAGAAAAAATCAGGCAGGCCGAACGGGCGACGTCGCTTGTTCGTCAGTCCATGCGGCGATCAGATCGCGATTATCATGCTGCCAGGGATGGAAGTCCCTGCGCAGGAAGCGCAGGAATGCGGGCAATATTCGCCGATAAACGCCAGGCCGGACGAACAGATAATTGATTCCCGATAACCACTCGCGAATGCTCCACAGCTTGCCGTCTTTCCGGAGCATCAGACGCGCAATTCGAAACGTGTCCTTGACGAAGTACCACGTGCTGTAGAACAGCGCTTCGCGGCGCTCACTAGTGGTGCCGCCGACGGCCTGGAATACGTCAAACGCGACGGCCTTGTGCTCCGTCTCCTCGATCCCGTGCCACAGCCAAAGTGACGCAACTTGCGCATCCGCGTCTTGCAGGCTGTCGCGGTGTCTCAGCATGAAATCCGCGAGTATCGCCGTCAGGTGTTCGTTGGCGACCGTCCCCGCCAGCCGGCGGCGCGGACTCAGTTCGCGATTCGCCCACGCAATACGCTCCCGAATCGGATTCTCGATGGCCTCCAGGTCGTACCCGCGCAGCTCGCAAAGCAACTCGTTGTAGCGCTGATGTTCCTTGCGATGTACGGCCTCCTGGCCCTGGAAAGCCGTGATTTCCCTCTGCAGCTGCGGGTCTTCGACGGATTGCCGGTAATGGCGAACGCTGTCGATAAAGAATTTTTCGCCAAGCGGAAACAACATCGACATCGCGTTGAACCAGGCCGTGCGAAAGGCGCTGCCCCCGTGCCAGTCGGATGCCAGGGCATCCTCGAGTTCGAATGCCGGGTGGCGCGGCAGGAAGCGATGGCCGTCGGGGCTGCGGCTTGGCGAGGTGGTCATGGGCAGGCTGCGTTCACTGGAACCGTGATTTTAGCGCCCGCATGGTTGCAACACCATGCGATAATATACTTATGGCCGACGGATTCTGGATCGCTGTTTTCTTCGTAGTCGTTGTAGCAGCATACGTGCTGAGCAAAGTGGTGTTCTACATGAAAAAAAGCGCCGATCAGTGGGAAGCGGTGGACAAGTCGAAATTGAAGGAGTGGGAAGACGACGAATGGTAGTCAGGCGCGAAACGTTTCGTCGTTTCTGAGCAGTGATTCCAGTTCCTGCGCTGTATCTCTCGCCGTTTGAATCAACTTTTCCTCGTCGTCATGCACGGCGTGTTGTTGAACAATCAGTTTCTCGTCGCTTTCGCGAAACGCGCTCACGATTTTGCCTACCTGTTCGTCACGAAAACCGAGGTCGCTTAGCAGTCTTTCGCTGATTGCCAGGCTCGACAACAGTGTTTCGCGGAATATGTGTTCGACGCCGATGTCCATCAGGCGATGCTGATGCCTGCGGTTACGTGCGCGGGCAATTATTTTCAGGTTGGGAAAATGCCGCGCAACGGCCTCTGCTGTCCTTACTGATGCTTCCATGTCGTCGATTGCAAGGATGAATATTTTCGCCTTGTGTGCACCGGCGGCACGCAGCAGCTCCAGTTTGGATGCATCTCCGTAATACACCTTGTTGCCATAACGCCGCACGACGTCCACCTGCGACGAGTCTATCTCCAATGCTGTAAAAGGCTTGTTTACGATTCGAAGCAGGCGGCCGGCGATTTGCCCGACCCGGCCGAAACCCGCGATGATGACATCGTGGTCGTGCTCGTCCATAGCGTCGTATTCCGGGTCGCCGGGTGGATTCAGACGTTTGCTGACGGCCTCGTTCAACAGGTAAACGATAGGTGTGAGCAGCATGGACACAACCACTGCAAGCACCAGCAATCCGGCAAGCTCGTCATCGACGATGCCGGCATCTGTTGCCAGGGCGAACAGCACGAATGCGAATTCGCCGCCCTGCGCAAGCACCGCGGCCAGGCTCACCGGCGCCGCAATGCCGCTGAGGCCGAACGCTTTCGCGAGCAGGAACAGCACCAGCCCTTTGCAGAGCATCAGCACCGCAACCACTGACAGGATTGTGGCGGGCCGCTCGGCCAGCAGTTGCAGGTCCACGGACATGCCGACCGCGATAAAAAACAGGCCAAGCAACAAACCCTTGAAGGGCGCGATATCCGCTTCGAGCTCGTGGCGGTATTCCGAGTCGGCAAGCAGCATGCCGGCGATGAATGCACCGAGCACGAGCGACATGCCGGCCAGTTGCATCAACATCGCGGATCCGATGACGACCAGCAATGCGGTCGCGGTAAACAGCTCCGGAATTCCGGTGCGCGCGACAATGCGCAGTGCCGGCCTCAGCAGGTAGCGGCCACCGACTGCCAGGCCGCCGACGGCGCCTATCATCAGCATAAGGTTCGGCGTTTCGGCAGAGGACGTTTCGCCGATGAGCGGCAATAGAGCAATCAACGGAATGACCGCGAGGTCCTGGAATAACAAGATCGAGAATGCCGCTCGTCCGTAAGACGTCGTAAGCTGTTTCTTCTCGGCGAGCATTTGCAGGACAAATGCCGTTGACGACAGGGCCAGAATGATGCCAGTGACGCCCGCCGTCACTGGCTGCACGCCGGCGAGCCACGCGACCACCCCGATGACGATGCCGGTCAAAAGTACCTGCGCGGCGCCAAGGCCGAACACCATGCGGCGCAGGACCCAAAGGCGTGACGGTTGTAACTCGAGACCGATGATGAACAGCAGGAAGACCACGCCGAGTTCGGCGAAATGGAGGATGTGTTCCGGGTCCTTGACGAGTCGCAGGGCGGACGGGCCGATGATGATGCCGGCTGCCAGATAGCCCAGCACCGAGCCGAAGCCCAGGCGCTTGCTCAACGGGACCGCAATGATCGCTGCGACGAGATAGACGATAACCTGCGGCAATAACTCCATATTCTGTACCCTTCCGGATGCGGGGAAAGCGTGATCAGGTCTGCAAATCGCAACGATCGAGTGCCAGCCGCGGCTATTTTGGATTAAACTATCGCGCTTGTCGCTACGGCGGGATCCGGACGTTCGTAACCACACATCCTTGGGATCAACGATGAATATGCCTTACGCAGGAAGACCGGCGCTTGTGTTGAGTGCATTGTGCGCACTCATTTGCCTGTCGGCCTGCGGACCGTCAGAACGATCCGGTGGCGCAGATTCCGCGGCCCGCGACAATGTCGACGCGATGTCCCGCGAACATGCGGACGACGTCGGAACGCCGAGCGACGCTGCCGTCATAGCACCGGAACGCGCTGTGGTTGCCGAGACGCTGCCGTATGCCGAGGTCAACAACGAACTGGTTTATGGCCATTTCGTGTTTCCCGCAGACATGGTTGATCCGCTTCCCGCGCTGATTGTCCTGCACGAGTGGTGGGGGCTTAACGACGGGGTCAGGGCCATGGCGGATCGCCTGGCAGGCGAAGGTTACATCGTTCTTGCGCTGGACTTGTTTGGCGGCAATTCGGCAACGACGCCGGCCGAGGCGCGCGAATTGATGATGTCCGTCGTCGAGGACCCCGAGAGCGCCAACGAGAATATTCGGCAGGCGTACCGGTTCCTGCAGGAAGTCGCGGATGCACCGCGCGTCGGAACCCTGGGCTGGTGTTTCGGTGGCGGCTGGTCGCTCAACGCCGCGATGTTGCTGCCGGACGAAATCGATGCCGCTGTCATTTACTACGGTCAGGTCACGGATGATGAGGAGCGGTTACGGCTAATCAACGCGCCGATTCTCGGGCTTTTCGGCGAGGACGATAACGGTATCCCGGTGGAATCTGTTCGCAGCTTCGAATCGGCGTTGGAGCGCCTGAGAAAGAATTTCAAAATCGAAGTATATCCGGGCGCACAACACGCTTTCGCGAATCCCAGCGGGCGAAACTACAACGCCGAGGTAGCTGAACAGGCCTGGCAGGAAACGCTCGCGTTCCTCGACCTGCATCTGTCCATCAGCGACTAGCAGCTTTTCGAAAAAAGCAGTTTTTCAACAGACTCCCGGGCAGTCTCATTCATCGCCGATCGTGCCGGCGTCGTCATCGGGTGGCAGCTCGCACTGTATCGTCACATTGAGCGGCTTGCTGAAGTAAGCGATTTTCTCGGCGCCGTTGTCAGAACAGCGCAGTGACGCGTGCGCGGTCAGCGTATCGCGCAGGACGAGCACCGCCTGGCCGTCAGGCTTCGAATCGTGTCCGTTCGCTTCGCAAAATTCGGTGGCAGCCACCGGCGCAATCTGGCCTGCCGGCACTTCAAGTGTGACCGGCGCAACCGGCTCGGCCATAAGGTCGCTCGCGCGCAGCGACATCCTCGTGTCGGCGATGCTTAGCAGCAGTGACGACGGTTGCGATCTGGCCGGGCATTCGGGCTGCAGCGTAAACTCGAACGCCACGGCCGGCAATTCGACAAAGCGTCCGCCCGATCGCGGTGGCAGCGTTACGATTGGCGTGCTGACGGAAATCCCGATCTGCGGCATTTGTTCCGCCGCAGCGAGCGCGGCAACCGCGCTTAACGCCAGCCCCAGATTTCGCCACACTGCTTTCGACATGCCGTAACGTTACCAGAAATCAACGATCTGCCGATGCCCGGCGGATACTGATTCGCAACATGGTAATCTGGCGGGAGTATCGACAGGGCAGTGGAAATCCAATATGAATTCCGTGGCAAAACTGACTTACAAGACCGCGAAACGTATTGCGGTTCTGGTCGTCGGCAGCACCATTCTGGCCGTCGGCGTAATCATGCTCGTGACGCCTGGCCCGGCGATCGTCGTCATTCCGATCGGCCTCGCGGTGCTTGGAATGGAGTTCGCCTGGGCGCGGCTATGGTTGCGCAAGGTGCGCGAGGGAATCAGCAATCATTCGGCCAGGCAGCGCGCGGCGCGCGTGGAACGCCACCGCTAAAAGAAGGGAGCCGAGGAGCCAAATTCGGGAAAATTCAGCGGGCCGATCCGACGCGGAGCGGTCCCCGGCTCCCCCAGGACGCGGCAAAAACAAGGGGGGTGGTCCTTGCCGCCGGGCCGCTAAGGCCCGTTTGTGCCGGCTGACACCGGCAATGGCAACAACGTCAGCGGACTGTCCGGGGGGGAGAGGCATCCGTTGAAGTTCTGTTACCACCGTTGATCGCGCGGGACCTAGCGGTTCCCCGCGATCAATACCCATGTATGTTCACTTGTGCGGAATTCAAGCTGCGGCTTCAGCGCCGCAACGATGCCGCTGGCCGACATGCCTGCCGCTTCCCGCATTGCCTGTGCCGCGCGCCGCCGGGTTTGCAGCGCTGGATCCGGCTGTCTGCTCTCGATGACCTCGACGACGTCAACGACGCTCGCGACGGGCTCGGCGGGGCGTGCCCGCGGGCTCAGAATCAGTGCTGCTGCCATCATGGCGAGGATAATCAGGCCTGCCTTGTTCATGCTCATTCGTCCTTTTTAAAAAATCGGGCAGCCAGGTGCAGGCTGCTTCTTCGTCCTTTGCTCTTGTGCAATGCACAAAGCATGCCAATCGAACGATTTTATATAAAACATAGAGTTAGCCTGGTTGCCGTGGTTACGAAAATTCGTAAATTACGAAATATCGTAGAATCGGTAACGAGAATTCGTATATGATGGCGCGATGCTGAGCGAAGACGATTACCAATGGCTGTTTCGCAAGGCGCCGACGATGGCGGCGCTGATTGCCGACGACGGCGCCTTCCTGGACGTCAACGACGCACTTGTGCAGCGTCTCGGTTACTCGCGTGAAGACCTGGTTGGCCACAAACCCGCTGAATTCGTGACGGCGGAAAGCGCGCTGCGGATTGCGCAGGAATTCCTGCCAACACTTCGGCGGGTCGGGAAGCTGGACAACAAACCCATCACGCTGCTGACGCGCGACGGCGAACAGGTGGAGTGCCTGACGAACTCGATCGTCGAACACGACACGGCGGGCAGTTTCCTGCGCACGCTCGCCCTGTACACGGAACGCACGGACAGCGCGCGCGCCGACATGAAGTATCGCCAGCTGTATCGCGCGACGCCGGCGATGTTACACACGGTGGACGCGGACGGTTGTGTGGTCACTGTCACCGATCACTGGCTGGAGAAAATGGGCTATTCGCGTGACGAAGTCGTCGGCCGCTCCATCCTGGATTTCTTCAGTGAAGCGGACCAGCAGCGATTCGGTGGCGGCCGCCTGCAGAGCGTCATCAGTGGTGGCGATTTCAAGAACGAATATCGACAAATGGTCACGCGCGACGGCAAGGTGCTGGACCTGATGGTATCGGCAATATCGGAGCGGGACGCCAATGGCGGCGTGCAACATATGCTGGTTGCCTCGAAAGACGTGACGGAGCGCAATGAAGCCGAACGTGCGTTGCGCCGAACGCTGGCCGAGAATGCACGCCTGCGGGAGGAACTCGAACTCGAGCGCGACTATCTGCGCGAAGAGGTCAACGTGGCAATGAACCTCGGCAGGATCGTCGGTGATTCCCCGGCGCTCCAACACATGCTGGCGCAGCTGGAAGCGGTCGCCGCCACACCGGCAAACGTTCTCGTCCTCGGCGAATCCGGTGTCGGCAAGGAACTCGTTGCCCATGCTATTCACAATCGCAGCGCGAGGGCGCAGGGGCCGCTGGTCAAGGTGAATTGCGCCTCGATCCCGAAGGAGCTTTTCGAGAGTGAGTTCTTCGGCCACGTCAAGGGCGCGTTCACCGGCGCACACAAGAGCCGTGTCGGCCGCTTTCAGCTAGCGGATGGAGGCACGATTTTTCTCGATGAAATCGGGGAGATTCCGCCGGAGTTACAGGGAAAATTGCTGCGTGTATTGCAGGAAAGTCAGTTCGAGCCCGTCGGTGACGACGAAACGCGCACGGTGGACGTCCGGGTGATTGCCGCAACGAACCGTGACCTGGAAAAGCTTGTGGCGGCGGGCGAATTCCGCGAGGATTTGTTCTACCGGCTCAGCGTTTTTCCCATCGAGGTACCGCCACTGCGAAAACGCGGTACCGACGTGATTCAGCTGGCGCAGCACTTCCTGCAACAGACCTGTGCCGACTTTGGACGGCCTCAGATGGCAGTGAGCCAGCGGCATGCGGACGCGTTGCTCGCGTACGACTGGCCAGGCAACATTCGCGAGCTGAAGAACGTCATTGAGCGAGCCGTGATACTTTCAACCGGCAAAACGTTGCGCCTGGATCGCTCCATGCCCGCTGTATTGAATTCTGGCGGAACGTTGGCGGCGACCGGAGTGTCAAACGAAAAGAGCAACTTCATGACCGAAAAAGAAATGCGCGAGCTCGAAAAAGAAAACATGATTGCCGCATTGAAAGAGAGCAACTGGAAGGTATCCGGCAAGTCCGGCGCCGCGGAGCTACTGGGTATCAAGCCAACCACGCTGGCGGATCGTATTCGCTCCCTCGGTATTTCGAGGCCGCAGCGATGATGCGCTGCCGGAGAATTGGCTGCGCGTTTGCCGCAATGCTCCTGCCAATGGCGGTTTTTGCCGCGGACAGTCTGCCTGCCAGTGTAAAAAACGCACTGAAGCATCGCGGTGTTCCGGAAGACAGCATCAGCGTTTACGTCGAGGACCTGTCCAGCGGCGATGCCGTCGTTTCCTGGAATGCGGAAACGGCGCGCAATCCCGCGTCGGTCGTCAAGCTGGTGACGACGCTGGTTGCACTGGACCTGTTGGGGCCGGCATACCGCTGGCAAACTGAATTTTATGCGCTCGGTGAGATCGACGAGGGCAGGCTCGACGGTGACTTGCTGATCAAGGGCTATGGCGATCCGTTCCTGGTAACGGAACGAATGTGGCAAATGCTGCGACAGCTTCGCCTGACCGGCCTTGACAGTATCGGCGGCGACCTGCTGATCGATGATTCTTTTTTCGCGGTCGCGCATCACGATCCCGCCGCGTTCGATCGCGAACCCCTGCGCGCTTACAACGTCGCACCGAACGCGTTGCTGACGAACTTCAAGGTCGTTCGCTACATATTCGAGCCGGACGGCAACGGTGTTCGAATTGGCACCGACCCGGAACTCGAGAACCTGGAGATATCGAATCGGCTGCAGCTCGCTCGCGGGCCGTGTCGCGGTTATCAGCGCGGCATCACCATCATTCCGAATGACGATGTGAGCGAGGTCACGTTCACCGGAAAGTTTCCGAATGGCTGCGCGATTTACGCCATGGATCGTGCTGCGCTGGAGCACAACGCGTTTACGTACGGGCTTTTCCGTACGCTTTGGGCGCAGAGCGGGGGCGAGCTGGAGGGAACCTGGCGCATTGCCACGGCACCGGCAGACACGGAACCACTCATGGTGTTCGAATCCAGCCCGCTGTCCGACGTCATCACCAAGATCAACAAACACAGCAACAACGTGATGGCGCGGCAGCTCCTCTTTACCCTCGCCGCGGAGCGCTTCGGTGCACCCGGAACCGAGGAGAACGGTCGCAAGGTGATCAGCGACTGGCTGGCGGCGCGTGGCCTCGACGTCGAGGCATTCCATGTCGAGAACGGCGCCGGACTGTCGCGGGCAGCTCGCATGACCGCCCGCCACCTGGGCGACATGCTGAGTTTCGCCTACCGTCAGCCCTACATGCCCGAATATGTCTCGTCGCTATCCCTGTCCGGCACAGACGGCACGCTGTCGCGGCGATTCAGGCGCAATGGCCTCAAGGGCAAGGCGCACATCAAGACCGGATCGCTGGATCACGTGAGCGCGATCGCCGGCTACTTCCAGGCCAAATCCGGACGGCGCTTCGTTGTTGTCAGCCTGCACAACTACACGGATATCCACCGTGGCTATGGCGAGGAGGCACAGCAGGCACTGCTGGAATGGCTCGATCATCAGTAGCTGGCCGACGCAGCAGACGGCCGACGCCTGTAGTAGAATCGCGCGGATTGGGCAAACAGCGTCATCCCGTCATTGCCGCGCCCCGCGGCGGCTGGCGCTGTGGATCGAACACAGGGGTTCAGGGAATCATGCGAAAGAGTTACGCGTCGTTACTGCTGGTGCTTGCACCGCTATTTGCCGCCGCCGAAACGGCCTACGTGACGGACAACCTGCGGCTCGGTATGCACCAGGCGCCGGACACGAGTGACCGGGCATTCCGCACGCTGGAGAGCGGTCAGGAAGTCGAGATCATCACGCGCAATCGAAATTATGCGCAGGTGACGCTGCCGGACGGAACGCAGGGTTACGTCAAGGCGGCCTACCTGGTCAGCGAAAAACCGGCGAAACTCATTGTCAATGAAACCCAGGCCGCGTTGACGCGCCTGCAGGATGAGCTGGATACCACCAAAGCGGAGTTCGCCGTGCCCGCCGCGACGATAGCGGCCCTTGAACAGCGTGTGTCGGAGCACGAGGTCGCTTTGTCTGAAAGAGAGGCGATGCTGTCGAAACTGTCGGCGGAAAACGAGAACTATCGGGCCAAGCAAGCACAGTTTCAGTTCAGTTTGCCGCTTCCCTGGGTCGGCGGCGCCATGGCCGTGTGCCTGCTGGCCGGCTTTCTCGTTGGCTTATGGTGGCTCGACTCACGCAGCCGCAAACGTCACGGCGGATTTCGGATTTACTAGGGAGACGCTGTGCGGCATCAGGCCGCGACGCATAGGCCGTTGCCGGACCCATTCAATACCGGCAGTTCGACACCGTGAAACAATTCGTCGACCTCGTGCTGGTGTTCGGCGCATGCGGCCGCATTCAGATGCGCCGTGGTTACGTGCGGCGCAAACAGGCGGATGAAATCCGTCATGTATTGCCGCAGCGCGGTTTTCTTGCGGAAGCCGATCCAGGTCGTGCTGCGCGGAAATAAACCGGCTGCGTCGATAGCTGTCAGGTCGCGTGCATCATCCATTTCGTAGGCCATGCCGGCCACGATGCCGACGCCCAGCCCCATTCGAACGTAAGTCTTGATGACATCCGCATCGCGGGCCGTAAACACGACCTCGGAGCTGAGTCCTTTTTCGGCGAATGCGCGTTTCAATGAAGACTCGCCGCCGAAGCTGAACACATAGCTCACCAGCGGATAACGGGAAAGGTCCTGCAACGTTAACTGCCGCCCCAGTTGCGTCAGGTCGTGGTCATGCGGTACCAGTATCTTCCTGTCCCAGCGATAGCTGGGAATCAGCAGCAGATCGCCAAACAATTCCACCGACCCGGTGGCAATGGCGAAGTCGATTTCGCTGGAGGCCACCATATCGGCAATCTGTTCCGATGTTCCCTGGTGCAGGTTCAGGTTGACGCGTGGGTATCGCTTGCGAAATTCCTGCACGATCTTGGGTAAGACATAACGCGCCTGTGTATGCGTCGTTGCGATCGATAACGTGCCTTCTTCTTCCTGGTAATACTCGCAGGCGAGGCTACGTATGTTTTCGACTTCGTGCATGATGATTCGTGCACGTTCGATGACTTTTTCGCCCGCGCCGGTAACGCGATCGAGACTCTTGCCTTTACGCGTGAAAAGCTGCAAGCCAAGCTCTTCCTCGAGCAGCTTTAGCTGCTTGCTCACACCGGGTTGCGACGTGTACATGCGATCAGCGGCAGCCGTGATGTTCAGGCCGTTGTCCACGATAGCCAGCAAATATTTTAATTGTTGTAGCTTCATGCAGGGTTCTTACGTCAGGCAATCCCGCTTTCGGCCACTGATTCCGAGCGGCACGGTTGTCAGCCCGTGCCGTGCAGTTGTGGTGACCCCTAGTTGATTGACCAACGATTCGCCCGAACGTTTCAGCAAATTTAGAAAAATAAATAGAAATTTCGTATATACGTCCTGAACATAAACTAAGGTTCTCTGGAATTCCGGCATATAACATTCGGATATAACGGATGTAACTAATATTTTGCCGGAACCGCCGGCAGGCGTGCATGACGTCAATTGCGCCGCCGCGAACGAGCGCCTACAGTCAGTATTACGCGTGCATTGCGCGAGCGAGCGCTCAGATTTAATGGGGGGAAGCGCATGATCTATGAAAATATTCTCGACACGATCGGCAATACGCCGGTGGTGCGCCTGCACCGGATTCCGCCGAAAAACGTCACGATCTACGCAAAAATCGAGTCCTTCAATCCCATGGCCTCGGTGAAGGACCGGCTGGCATTCGCTATCGTCACGGATGCGGAGAACCGCGGCTTGCTGCGCCCGGGCCAGACCGTGGTCGAAGCCACTTCGGGCAATACCGGCCTGGCGCTTGCCATGGTATGCGCGGCGCGCGGCTACAGTTTCGTGGCCACAATGGCCGATTCGTTTTCGCTGGAACGGCGCAAGATCATGCGCATGCTGGGCGCCAAAGTGATTCTCACGCCGGCAGCCGAGCGCGGCACCGGCATGGTGCGTAAAGCCGAAGAGTTGGCCGAAAAACACGGCTGGTTCCTGGCTCGGCAGTTCGAAAACCTCGCAAACCCCGAATTTCACCGCCACACGACCGGGCCTGAAATACTCAGGGACTTCGCGGGCAGGCGCCTCGATTACTGGGTCACCGGGTACGGCACCGGCGGTACCATGACCGGTGCGGGCCAGGTCCTCAAGGTGGCCAGGCCCGAAGTGCGAATCGTTGCCACCGAACCGGCCGGCGCCTCGCTGCTGGCCGGCAAGGAATGGAACCCGCACAAGATCCAGGGCTGGACGCCAGACTTCATCCCGGATGTGCTCGACCGCGAAGTCTACGACGAGTTGCTCCCGGTGACGGATGACGAAGCCATCGATATATCGCGGCGCCTCAGCGCAGAAGAGGGCATTTTCGTCGGCATTTCGGCGGGGGCGACGCTGGCAGCGGCACTGCAGGTTGCCGAGCGCGCGGAGGACGGCAGCGTGATCCTCGCGATGCTGCCCGACACCGGGGAGCGCTACCTGACGACGCCGTTGTTCGAGGGGGTCAACGAGGGCTCGGACGACGAGTGGCTGGCGTCGCTGGATGGCTGATTGCCGGCGCTGAGAGCCGCCGGCAACGACGGGGGCACACATCTGCCAGCGCCCGGCTGTGCGCTATGTCTCTAATTGGTTGAAAAAAAAGCCGAATTCGTCGACCTGGCGAGCCTGCTGAGACCTGAGTCACAGCCATTCGAGGTATGAAGTGGCAGTGTTCGACGTCTGTCGAACGCCCGCAAGATGCGGGCGAGTTGCGCACGAGTGAAGGAACATGACCGCGGAAATCCACGACTTCGTCACCCGAAAAAACATTGCCTCGGCCAAGGGGCTCCTGCAATCGCTGGTGCCCCGGGCGCAGTGCTTCTGTTTCTATGACCGCGACCAGAAATGCGTCTGGAGCAGCGATGGCGCCGATGATTACGAAATCGACAACTATGTCGCCGAGCTGCCGATAAATATCGTTGCCGGATTCGTGCCCGACGCCGAGCAATTACGTCAAACCATGCCGTCCGGGCGGACCGTACTGGTGCTCCCGGTCTACGATGAGAAGGAGGAGGGTGTCGGCCTGCTCATCGCCGTATTCTCGAAAAATGCCGGCAAGTCGAGCTGGTTCAACCCGAGTTTGCTGAAAGGCATCCTGCAGCCGGCGGTGGATATGATCGGTGAGAGTCTGCGGCTGAACCGGAAACTTGCCGTGGCGGACGACCGGGTAAAGGGTATCGAGAGCGAGCTGAAACTGATTTACCGTGTCGAAGAGAAGGTTCACGGTACGTCCACCAGCCACGCCGGTTTTGCCGAGCTCGTCGGGCAAAGCGGCCGCTTTCTGGGCATTGCGTACAGCGTACTGCTGTTGCCGTCGAAGCGTATTCGCATCAGTGCAACACACTCCAGCTGGAAGGACGTCAACCGCAAGGCCGTGGACAAGTACCTGGTCGAAAAGCTGATGCCCAAGCTGGAGGGCATGCGCAGTCCCGTCATTTACGATGTGCCGGAAGTTGAAGACTCGGATGACATTGCCGAAAAGGGCTACCAGGCGCTGCTGTGCCCGCTGCTCGACTCGTCGGGTAATCTCGAGGGCGTGCTGGCGCAGCTGAGCCGCGTCGATGGCACACCGTTCGGACAGCGGCATATTCGCTTCATGTCGCACATAATGCGCAAAGTCGAATACGTGATTCAGCAGTCATTCGATCCGATGACCGGACTGATGAACCGTGCCGGCTTCGAATCGCAGCTCAAGGAATCAATGAAGTCGCTCAAGAAAAAGGGTGACGAGCACCAGATCATTTATTTCGACATCGACAACGTGCAGCTGGTCAACGATACGTTCGGCCGCAGCGCGGGCGACGATGTCATCGTGCGCTTTGCGCAATTGCTGGACGAAGTACTGCCGAAAAATGCGGTGGCGACGCGCTTGACCGGCGACGACTTCGCCATCCTGATGACTGACACGAAAACCGAGGACGCGTTGCAGCTGACCAAGCAGTTCCGCGAGCAAAGTCGTAAACTGCGTTACCTGCATAATGACAAGTCACTGCAGGTTACAGTGAGCATCGGAATATCGGCGGTCAACTTCAAGACGACCGACGAAGGCAACGCGCTGACGACCGCCCGGATCGCCTGCGAGTCCGCAAAGGACCACGGCCGCGACCGGGTCGAGATCTACAACCAGGATCGCTCCAGCATCATCCGGCGTCACGACGATATGCACCTGGTTGCGCGTATTCAGCAATCGATCGATATGGACGGCTTCGTGCTGCTGGCGCAGCCAATCGTATCGCTGAAAAAGGGCGACAGTCGTCAGCGCTACGAGATCTTGCTGCGCATGCAAGACAACGACGGCAAGATGGTGTCGTCGGGTTCCCTGTTTTCCGCCGCAGAACGCTATCACCTGATGCCGCATATCGATCGCTGGGTTATATCCTCGACACTTTCGCGCCTGAGCGAACACGCGGAAAAATTGCAGGAACTTGACCTGATGTTCGCGATCAACCTGTCCGGGCAATCGCTGGGCGACGACGAAATTCTCAGGTTTGTCGAGCAGGAGCTGGCGTCGAACGGCGTGGCGCCGGAGTCGATTTGTTTTGAAATCACCGAGTCCGCAGCGGTGTCAAACCGGCGCAAGGCGCAGGTGTTTATCGATGCGCTGCGCAATCGCGGTTGTAGATTCTCGCTGGATGACTTCGGCGCGGGCCTGAGCTCGTTCGCTTACCTCAAAAACTTCAATGTCGACACCCTGAAAATCGATGGCGGCTTCATTCGGGACATCACCGAGAACCGAATTTCCGAATCGATGGTCGCGGCAATTACGCAGGTTGCGAAAGTGATGGAACTCGAAACCGTCGCCGAATACGTCGAGGGCGAGGCGACACGCAAGCTGATACGCAAACTCGGCGTCGACTTTGCGCAGGGTCACCTCATTGGCAAGCCGCTGCCGCTCGACAGTACGTTGCCGCGGTTGTTCGAGGAACTCAAAACGTCGACCGCCTGATCAGGCTGTCGCGACGCTTCAGAATACGCCGGCTTCCAGGCCGGCCGCCATTGTCATGCCGAGCTCCTCGCAGTCCGCCAGGCGCGATTCGTCGAATTCACCGGCAATCAACAGCGGCTCCTGCACCTGTTTCACCGCCAGGCCCGTCAATATACGGTTGATGCTCGAAATTGCGCCGTTGCCGTCGTTGCCGGCCCGAATGAACAACGCGTAGGGGCGGCCGCCAATCTTGTCCAGGCAGTCGTAATAGACACGGTCCAGGAAGTACTTCATCGCGCCGCTCATGTAGCCGAAGTTCTCCGGCGTGCCCAGGATAAACGCGTCAGCCCAGAGGAGGTCCCCGGAATCGGCCTGCAGGGCGTCGCGGACTCTGAGCTCCACGCCCTCGATGTCCGGATGCTGCGCGCCGCGTATAACCGCTTCCGCCATGCGCCGGGTCGAACCGGATTTCGAATGAAATACGAGCAGCAGATGCTTCTTGTCAGACATTGTGTCGCGCGTTGCTATCAGCGCACTCCATGGT
>JAHHOT010000162.1 GCA_018677555.1 Gammaproteobacteria bacterium
GCCATGCTGATGCACACCTTGCGTGCGTTGCTGAGCCTGTCCGCGCCGCTCGAAAAAGTACTACCGGCCTTTACCAGCAACGTGGCAGACCTTTTGCGCCTGCGCGACCGTGGCAGGCTGGTTGCCGGCAACGCGGCCGACTGCATCGTCCTCGACGACGACGCGGCGGTTTCCGGGGTGATGGCAGGCGGTATCTGGCACCTGCGGGACGGAAAACAGCAGGTTTTCGGCACCTTCGAGCCGCAGGGACCGGTGAACTGATGCCTCCATCGACGCATGCCGGCGACGCCGAGCGCGGCTATATCGTGCCGATCGGCGGCGCGGAGGAAAAATTCAAAAACCCGGAGATTCTCGACCGTTTCGTCGAGATTTGTGGCGGCAAGTCCGCGCGCATTGCAATCATCCCGACGGCGTCGGAACTGGAGGACACGGGACGCAACTACGAGAAGTTGTTTCGCAAGCTCGGTATCCGCCACGCCCGCGTGCTCGACATCGTGACACGCAATGACTGTAACTCGGACAAGTACCTGGACTATATCGGCAAAGCGCAAGGTGTATTCATGACCGGCGGCAACCAGTTACGCCTTTCAACGACGCTGGGAGGAACGGCCGTGGCGCAGACCATACGGCGACGCAACGCGAGTGGCATGCACGTCGCAGGAACCTCGGCCGGTGCCGCATTCATGCCCGAACACATGATTGCCGGTGGCAGTGAGGGCAGCACTCCAAGTCCTGACAAGGTGACGATGGCACCGGGGCTTGGTTTGACGAACAGCTTCATCATCGACCAGCATTTCAGGGAGCGCGACCGACTTGGCCGGCTTCTCACTGCGCTCGCTTACAACCCCTTTGCCGTCGGGATCGGGCTCGACGAAGACACTGCCGCCTTTATCAGGCCGGGCGACAGCCTGGAGGTCGTCGGTAGCGGCGGTATCACGGTCATCGACCCGTCAAATCTCAGCTATTCGTCGATGGACAGGGCGCGTCGCGGCGATCCGGTTAGCCTGATCGATGTGAAACTGCATATACTGATCGCTGGCGGACGGTTCGACATCCAGACACGAGAGGCCCGCCCGGAATAACACTCGGCGCTATAAAAAAACAACGGAGCTCCGACCATGAAGATTCTCAGCACCAACGTTTACGTTGGGCCGAACATATTTGCGCACTTCCCGGTCATTCGCCATGTTCTCGACCTGGGGGTGCTGGAGGAATGGCCGACCGGGCGCCTCGGCAAGGCATTTGTGGATCCGTTGCTGGAGGCGCTGCCCGGCCTGCATGACCACGGTTGTTCCTATCGCGAGCCCGGCGGTTTCGTGCGCCGCCTGCGGGAGGACGAAGGGACATGGATGGGCCACGTGATGGAGCACGTCGCCATCGAGCTGCAAAACGTCGCCGGCTCCAGCGTGACTTTCGGCCGCACCCGATCGATCGACGGAGAGCCCGGCCACTACAACATGGTTTTTCAGTACAAGGACGCTGAAGTGGGGCGCGAAGCCAGCCAGCTGGCCATCAACCTGTTGCACAGCCTGTTGCCCGAAGAAATCCGGCCGGACGACGCGCCGGCGGAGGACTGGAACTTCCCGGAACAACGCGACGTGTTCATTCGCTACGCCCAGCGGCGCGCATTCGGACCGAGTACCGCTTCACTGGTGCGGGCTGCCGAGGATCGTGGCGTACCGTGGATTCGCCTGAACCGGCAGAGCCTGGTGCAGTTCGGCTACGGCCGCTTTCAACAGCGGATTCAGGCGACCACGACCGGTCGTACCAGCAACATCGCGGTCGAGCTGGCGTCCGACAAGGAAGAAACCAACGGCATTTTGCGTGACCTCGGGCTGCCGGTGCCGAAACAGCGCGTCGTGCGCAGTTCGAGTGACGCGAAGCGGGCCGCCGAGCGTATCGGCTTTCCGGTCGTGCTCAAGCCGCTTGCGGGCAATCACGGCCGCGGCGTATCGATCAATCTGAAAACGACTGATGAGGTGGCAGTCGCATTCGACAAGGCGCGCGAGCACGGTCGCAACGTCGTGGTCGAGAGTTTTCTCGAGGGTTACGATCACCGCCTGCTGGTCGTCAACGGCAAACTGGTCGCGGCAGCGAAGCGCATGCCGGGCCACGTCGTCGGAGACGGGGAACACAGCATCGAGCGACTCGTAGACATCGTCAACGAAGATCCGCGGCGCGGTGTCGGTCACGAGAAAGTCCTGACGCGGCTTGAATTCGATCATCAGGCCGAACGTCTACTGAAAAAAATGGGGTACGACAGGACCACGATTCCTGCCGTGGATGAGATTGTATATCTGCGGTCTACCGCGAATCTGTCGACGGGCGGTACGGCGATAGACGTAACCGACGTGATTCATCCGGACAACCGCGAAATGGCGGAGCGCACGATCAGCGCAATCGGCCTCGACATCGGCGGTGTCGATTTCCTGACAAAAGACATCACCGAGTCGTACCGGGTTGCGGGTGGCGGCATTTGCGAGGTCAACGCCGGGCCCGGGTTTCGCATGCACGTCGCTCCGAGCGAGGGCACAGCTCGTGACGTTGCGGGCCCGGTGCTGGATATGCTGTTCCCCCCGGACCAGCCCAGCTGGATTCCGATCGCCGCAGTCACCGGTACCAACGGCAAGACCACTACGTCCCGGATGCTGGCACACATACTGAAGATGTCCGGCTATACCGTCGGCCTTACCTCGACCGATGGCGTCTATATCGACGGTCAGCTCAGCGTGCCTGGCGACATGACCGGCCCGGTGTCCGCCAAGATGATCTTGCGCGATCCGTCCGTTGACGCCGCGGTCATGGAAACTGCGCGTGGCGGCATGTTGCGCGGCGGTCTCGGTTTTCAGAAGTGCAATGTTGCCTGTTGCCTCAATGTCGCGTCCGATCACCTCGGACTCAAGGGCATCGATACACTCGAACAACTCGCGGAAATCAAACGCGTGCCGGTGGAAATAGCCACGGACGCCGCGGTGCTGAACGCGGACGATACCTTGTGCCTGCAGATGGCAGACTACACGGAAGCGGAACGAGTGTGTTACGTGACCATGAACCCCGGGCATCCGCTCGTAAAGCAACACATTCGTGCGGGCGGTCAGGCCTTCGTGCTCGAGGAGGGTATGAACGGGCACATGATCACGATTTACGACAACGAGAGCCATACGCCGCTTTTGTGGACGCACCTCATACCGGCGACCATCGAAGGCCGCGCCATGCACAATGTGCAGAACGCCATGTTCGCCGCAGCGTTCGCCTACAACATGAATATCGGTCTCGACGATATTCGGCACGGTCTCAGGACATTCGATTCGACATTTTTTCAGGTGCCCGGTCGCATGAATATTTACGATGAACATCCGTTCAAAGTGATCTTGGATTACGCGCACAATCCGGCCGCCGTGAAGGCCATGTGCAACCTGGTCGATCGATTCGAACCGGAAGGCCGCCGCATCGCGTTGTTGTCCGCGCCGGGCGATCGGCGCGACGAGGACATACGCGAGATCGCAGACATTGCAGCAGGTCATTTCGATCATTTCGTTTGCCGCTGCGACGATAATCGACGGGGACGTGGCAAGGACGAGGTTGCCGTCATGATGAAAGACCGGCTGCTCGAATCCGGCGTAGATCCGGACAACATCGACGTCGTGCCCGACGAGCAGGAAGCGACCATCGCGGTGTTGCAAAAGGCGCAGCCAGGCGACCTGGTGCTGATCCTTGCAGACAACATCAAGCGAACCTGGAAGCAAATCATCTACTTCAACCCCGAATTGGGGGCCGCTGACGTAAGCGCCAAGAAGCCGGCCTCGCTCGAGCTGCCGGAGCTCGACGAATTCAGCCTCGACGAAAGCCTGGACATCATCAGCGACGAGCGTGGCGTGCGCATTGCCCGGGAAGCCGGCGACTGAGGATAGGCGGGATGGAATTCCTGGATGCGCGCCGACTGACCGGGCCGAATCTGCTGTGGAACAGGCCGGGTTCGATTCTCGACGTCCGTTGCAGCAAAGAAGAGGCTGATATCCTGCGGCCGCTGTGGGAATCGCAGCTGCGCCGCATGCTGCCGCAACTCGGCTGGCAGGACGAACAGACCTGTCACCGGCAACTCGCCGGCGGAGTCAGCCTGGCGGTTTCCGCGCCGATCGATGCGCTATACACCGCGTCGGCACTGAATGAATGGGCCTGGGCCGCGTGTGACGCCGACATCAACGGGCAGGAGATGCCGGATTTCGGCGAGGCGGCGGATGCCCTGCGCAAGCAGCTGGACGAAGAGGTGAATCCGTGCCTGCTGGAACTCGAGGCGGCGGCGCTGGCGCACGGTGTTTCATTCCTGTGGGACGACGATGACGTGTCGATCGGCCTCGGCCGCGGGTCGCAAAGCTGGTCCATACGGAACTTGCCCGCGCCCGATAAGGTCGACTGGTCAGGCGTTCACGACGTTCCGGCAGGCCTGGTCACCGGCACCAACGGCAAGACGACCACGGTCAGACTGTCGCAGCACATTCTGCGCTGTGCCGGCAAAAGCGTGGGTCTCAGTTCGACCGACTGGATCGCCGTCAACGACCGCATCATCGATCGCGGTGACTGGTCGGGGCCGGGCGGCGCGCGCAACGTATTGCGCCAGCCGGACGTCGATGTTGCGGTTCTTGAAACGGCCCGCGGCGGCCTGCTGCGACGCGGGCTGGGCGTGAGCAAAGCTGATGCGGCACTGATCACTAACATTGCCGAGGACCATCTCGGCGACTTTGGTTCGCAAAACCTCGAGGAACTGCTTGACATCAAGTGGATAGTTTCACGTGCAGTAGAGCAGGGTGGCGTACTCATTCTGAATGCCGACGATGAAATGCTGGTCAGGAAGTCGACCGAGTTTCCCGGGACGATCGTCTGGTTCGCCCTGCGGGAAGATAATCCTGTCGTCGCCGCGCACCGGCGCTCCGGAGGCACGGCCTACGTGCAGGACGGCGGCAATCTCTACCGGCTGCAAGGTCCCGGGCGCGAGTTGATTTGCGCCACGCGCGACATTCCGATAACGCTGGGCGGCGCGGCTATTCACAATGTCGCGAACGCCCTCGCCGCCGCAGCGTTGACCCGGCATCTCGGCATGACGCTACAGGAAATAAAATACGGCTTGTGTTCGATGTCGCAGGACAGCAACCCGGGGCGCTGCAATGTCTACGATCTCCGGGGCGTCAAAGTCCTCATCGATTTCGCACACAATCCGCACGCGATGCAGGCATTGTTCGACATGGCGAGCGCGCTTCCTGCCCGGCGACGTTTGCTGGCATTCGGTCAGGCAGGCGATCGTACGGATGCGCAAATTCGCGAGCTGGCACAAAGCGCCTGGGCGATAGGCCTCGACGCTGTCCACGTTGCCGAGTTGGAGCAATACCATCGCGGCCGCTCGCACGGTGAAGTCTATGCGATTATCAGGGACGAACTGCTGCGCTGCGGCGCACGCGCCGATCAGATTCGCCACTTCGAGCTGGAATTGGAATCGCTCGATGCTGCTCTCGAGTGGGCGGAACCCGGCGACCTCGTTATCATGCTCGCGCTTGGTGGCAGCGCGCCCGTGATCGAAAAACTGGAGTCACTCAGCGCGCAATCGTAACGTGTATTAGTCAGCACTCGATCCCACAGGCAGTGTCCGATGATGTTGCACGATGACTCGTCCGTAGCGCGTGCGGAAAGTTTTGACCCGTTCTTCGCATTGATGTTGAACGACAACTGCCACCGAAACCTGCCGCTCGAACGCCCGATTTTCTGTCAATCAAACAGGCAGAAGACGGCCAATAGCGGACGCGTTAACACGCTGCCAGCATCGGTGGACTTGCAATTGCCAAGCTCTACGTTCATCAACACGATCCCTATGGCTCAAGTTATAATTATCTCATATGCGAAGCGCGTTCCTAAAAGCCTGTTTCATCCTGCTGACATTTTCCGCTGGCAAAGCTGTACCCGCACAAGACTGGCCGGCCGACGTGCCGGATCGGTGGCTGCTAGCCTTTGTTGATGTGGAAACCACCGGTCTGATTCCCGGTTATCACGAGATGATCGATATCGGTATCGTCATCACCGACCTCGACGGCAATGAAATCGCTGAGCTGTTCCTGCGCATCCAACCCGATCATCCGGAACGCACTGATGAGGGTGCTCGCGACGTTAATGCGTATGATGAAGCACGATGGCACGAGCTGGATGCTGCGTCGGCGGACGAGGCCGTCGATAAACTGGTCGCCTTTCATCAGGACATTGCCGGCGATCGGCAAGTATTGATGGTCGCTTTCAACGCACCTTTCGACACGGCGTTTCTGGACCATTTGTTTCGCTCGCGGGAACGCAGCTGGCGCGAACTGTATCATTATTTCGTGCTCGATGTGCCGTCGATGGCCTGGAGCCTTGGCCTGCGCGGTCTCACGGGCAGCAACCTCGCAGAGAAATTGGGCATTGACGACGAACCCCATATCGCCGAGTTGCATACCGGTATTGCAGGTGCCAAATTAAATGCCCGTATCTATCGTGCACTCATTGCATACAGGAACTCGGAGTAATTAGGTCATACGCAAAAGCTCTTGATGAGCTACGTTCAGGGCTCACATTTGCCCGGCGTCATGGACTTTACGGACATGGGTTTTTTGGGCGGCGACTCTCGTCCAGAGCGGCCGCTGGCATGCAGGCTGTTTATACCGAAAAAGGTACCGGGTTTATTTTTCAACAGGCATCGAACTACAAAGGGCAATCCGCCCCGGGCGGATGACTACGTGCGAAACTTAAAGTGAATTCGAGCAAATCCGCCACGTGGGGGATCTTTTGCCGAATTGGAAAAAATCGTGCGGGCCTCGATGATGCCGAGTATCTTCTCAAATCGGCAGCAGACGCTCGTTGAGAATTTCAGGGACGGTCTCAGAACGGCCACAACCAGACGTTCGATTCGAGGCTTCAATGGCAATCTACTATTTTCCTAGCCATGACCAGACCAGCATTGCTATTACCGCAATAAGCACGATTGCCTGAACGATTTCCACAAAGCCACCGATGAATCGCACGGGCTTTGACTTCCACAATGGTCGCCACGACGGAGCCGCGAATGTCCACGCCACGGCCAATACCAACAAGAAGACGCCGGGTACTCTCTCGGACTCCAACAGGGCAACGATTCCGAATATAGCCAACAGTACCGGTGCCAAGTTGGCGCTATTGTTCTCAACCGGAGCGAATGCATTTCTCTCTTCGTTCCAGAATCCTCGAATTGCAAGTGCAAAAAGCGAACCTGCCCACGCGAAGCCGGCTAGGTATTCATAGAGAGACGCAGGACCGATAACAGTATCGAAGAGGATGATTGCAGCGGGTACCCCGAATACAACGGCGGCAAACTCTGGGCGAACACGCCGGTCTTCTGGTTTAGGATTTTCCATCTTGATTGCGCGAAAATTCGTGGCTCCCCACCGGCTGGAAAGGGTCACATGCTGAAATTGTAGCGCAATTCTGGTGACGGTCAGCTTTGTCAGGCGAAGCCGACGTTCGATCCGATTTCAGGTGTATCTCTGCTGTCTGGCCCGTTTGATTGACTGAAAACTCCCCATTGGATCGACCGGTCCTAGTAGGAGCAGACACTCGTCTCAGTATCGAGAGCCGAACTTGGGTTTGCACTGAGTGGAGCGGCAAGTTTCAGGCAATTACCGAGATACCAGGCGGAAACTCCTGGCCGGTACTTGCCTCCCCACGAAAGGTAGTTTCGGGTTGTCCTCTGCCTGCCTTCAATCAGTTGACGGTCGGCCCCTAGGCGGAAATGGCTTGTTGAAGCACGGCACAATCTGACACTGTCTAGCAGATCAAGTCTGAGCTAATACACTCAACGTCGTTGCGCCGGTACCCGTTTCCCGCGCGTTGTGCTTGCAATCCATGTCGAACGAAACCGCAGGAGCGCCGCCCTCGGCGCGACCGCCAATATGCTTCACAGT
>JAHHOT010000154.1 GCA_018677555.1 Gammaproteobacteria bacterium
TCGTATTGCTGTAAGCAGCGAACACGTCGGGTTGCGGGTCGTGCCGGTACAGCATGCACAGTACCAGCTCGTTGACGTAGTAGGCGGACATCAACGCGTCGCCGGCGAGCGAGTACGGTCGGCCATTGACTTCCGCGCCGGTCAAGGTGCCCAGCTCGCTGCGGCTAACCCACGAAACGCGCAACGGCAGAAACGGCCTCAGCACGCCACCAAGCCTGGACTTCGCCGCACGGCTGCCGCGAGACACCAGCGCTATGCGCCCGTGATTCTCGGTCAGCAAATCCAGTATGCGACTGGAGTCGCGGAACGGCCGGTAGTGCAGCAGCCATGCCGGTTCATGTTGAATTCGCTTGTTTGCGCTCATCCGGGCGACCCTGGCCGACGCCACTCCCCGCCTATTCGTAGCCCAGCCGCAACAGCTCGCGTTCGTTGTCGGCCCAGTTTTCCTTGACCTTGACCCACAGTTCGATGTGAACGGGACATCCGTAACCGTCACGCAGTTCCAGGCGTGCGGCCCGCCCGACTTTTTTCAGCAAACCGCCGCCCTTCCCCACGACGATGCCCTTCTGGCTATCCCGTTCGACCCAGATTATTGCGTTTATCGCGACTCCGCCCGCGTCTCGCTCCAGGCGCTCGATTTGCACAGTCAGACCGTAGGGTACTTCCTGGCGCAAATTCAACGTGAGTTTTTCGCGAATAAGCTCCGCTATGCGAAACGACTCGTCCCGATCTGTCGTACTTTCCGCGGGAAAGAGCGGCCCTGACTCGGGCAGGTATTCGGGAATCACGCTCTTCAGCCGATCCAGGTTGTTGCCGGTTTTCGCGGAGACAGGAATGACCTCCCGAAAATCATGGCGGCCGGAAAGATCGGCTATCGACTCCAGCAGCATTTCTTTCGGGTGTACCTTGTCCGTCTTGTTGAGGATGGCCACTGTCGGCAGGCGCGCCTTGCGGACCTTGTCCAGGGACGCCTGATCCTCACGTGTCCAGCGATTCGCCTCGCACACGAACAGACACAGGTCCGCGTCGCTCAGTGCGTTGGCCGCCGTGCGATTCATCATGCGGTTCATGGCCTTGCGAGAATCCTGGTGCATTCCCGGCGTGTCAACGAAAATCGTCTGATGTTCAGGCGCAGTATGCACACCGAGAATCCTGTGGCGGGTCGTCTGCGGTTTCGGCGTCACAATACTGACCTTCGCGCCAACGAGGGCATTGATCAGGGTCGACTTGCCCACATTCGGGCGGCCGATAACCACCACGAAACCACAACGAAACGGCGCATCAGCCATTAGTCGGCTGCCTCGGCAAGCTGGTCGAGAACACTCCTCGCCGCCCTCTGTTCCGCGTTCCGGCGCGACGAGCCGTGACCTTCGGCGGTCGCACCCAGGGCGGCAACGCTACAGGTCACCGTAAAAGACTGCTGATGCGACTTGCCCGTCACATTCGTGACCTGGTAATCCGGCAATTCGATTTGCCTGGACTGCAAAAACTCCTGCAGCCGGGTTTTCGGGTCGCGGAGCTCGGCCGCATCCGGCAAATCGATCAGCCGCTTGCCATACACATGATGTACGACCCGTTGCGCCGCCTCGAACCCGGAATCGAGATAAATCGCACCGATGATCGCTTCGAACGCGTCAGCGAGAATCGATGCCCGTCGATGCCCGCCTGTCTTGCGTTCGCCACCGCCGAGCGTAAGGTATTCGCCAAGATCGAGTTCCGCGGAAATGCTAGCGAGCGTAGCATCCTTGACCAGAGATGAGCGAAGTCGACTAAGATCGCCTTCGTCGGCATGGGGTTGTGATGCGAAAATAACTTCCGATATGACGGCATCGAGAATAGCGTCGCCGAGGAATTCAAGGCGCTCGTTGTTTCTGCCCGGCGCACTGCGGTGTGTCAACGCACGCTGCAGCAGCGTCGCATCGTCGAATTCGTAATTAAGCCGGGTCTTCAGCCAGCTTGCTGCCCTGTCCAAGTCGCTTGCCGTCCCAAATATTGATCGCACGCAATGCGGTCACACCGATTTGCGCGCCTCTTGCGCACAAATATACGTCATAGCAATCCTGGAATGCGAGGTATGCGCGTCGCTCAGCGCCGGACGAGAACCTGCTTGTCGAAATGTACCGAGAAGTTGATGTTGCCAATGAAAGGCGTCTTGTGGTCGTAAGTTGCCGCAACCACGAACCCGGCGTTATCGGTAGTGACCGTGATATCCCTCGCATTGATAACGCTGACACTTTCCACATCGAAGCGGCGTGCTATCGAGGTTCGGATGGCACCGCGGGAGGGATTCTGACCGTCGAATTCCTGATACACGCCTTCGAGGACGCCCGAAACCTTCATGTAATTCAGGTAAACCGGCGTCAGACGGATGGCCGCGAATACGATCAAACCGACAAATACGGCGATGATCATGAATCCGAGCGTCGTCATGCCGGCCTCGCGGCCCGGTTGGCGGCATTTCATGCGATTCTCTCCCGCGTACATCCGCAGATCGTCACCGATTTTACCTATTAAATCAGTGACTCACACCTCACTATTGAATTTTCGTGCCAATCCGGCCCCAGTCCGGCCATTCGAAACCATCCATATGCATCCAGATGCGCACCGCCTCGCCCACCAGGTGGGTTTCCGGTATGGCACCAATGAAACGGCTGTCTTTGCTGTTGTCCCGGTTGTCGCCCATCATGAAATAATGGCCATCCCGTACGACGAAGGTGCCGTCCCGCGACGAATTCAGCGGCGCCTGGATCAATATACCGTGCGGCCGATCGCCCAGCTTCTCGATGAATCGCGGAATACTGCGGAACACCGGTTGCTCGTCGTCGCGCAGCGTAGCGACCTGCTCTCCGTTGATCGTCAAAACATGGTTCCTGTAAGAGACTTGATCCCCGGGCAAGCCGATTACCCGTTTGATGTAATTGATGTTGGGCTCCGACGGTAGCCGAAATACGACGACGTCGCCGCGTTGCGGCATGCCGGTCTCCCAGAACTTGGTTTCGAGAACCGGCAGGCGCAGCCCGTACGCGTACTTTTTGACGAATATATAGTCGCCCTGGAGCAGGGTCGGCATCATGGAACCAGATGGAATTCTGAACGGCTCGAACACGAACGAGCGTATGACCAGGACAAACAGGAGTACCGGAAAGAACGATCTCGAATAATCAATCAACGTGGCAAGCCCGCGATTTTCCACGGCTGTCTCAGCAGCGGATCGTTTGCTACGGTATACGAATCGATCGAAGGCAACGACGATGCCGGTAAACGCCGTCAGCAGCGTCAATATCAGGGCGAGGTTAATATTCAATGGTACTGCTCACTTCTCTACTTTCAGAACGGCCAGGAACGCCTCTTGCGGAATTTCGACCGAACCGATTTGTTTCATCCTTTTCTTGCCCGCTTTCTGCTTCTCGAGCAATTTTCGCTTTCTCGATACATCTCCACCGTAGCACTTGGCCGTGACGTTTTTGCGTAACGCTTTGACCGTGCTCCTGGCAATGATCTGTCCGCCGATCGCCGCCTGAATGGCAACGTCAAACATCTGCCGCGGTATCAGTTCACGCATTCTTTCCACCAGCTCTCGACCTCGATGCTGCGCATTGGCTTTGTGCACTATTATCGACAATGCGTCCACCCGCTCCTTGTTGATCAGGATATCGAGCCGTATCAACGCCGCCGGGTCGAATCGCTCAAGCTGATAATCGAACGATGCGTAACCGCGGCTCACCGATTTGAGCCGGTCGAAGAAATCGAGCACGATCTCTGCCAGCGGCAGCTCATATTCCAGCGAAACCTGCGTACCCAGGTAGCGAATATGCTTTTGCACGCCGCGCTTTTCAATGCACAGTTTCATGACGGCCCCGACGTGGTTCTCGGGGACCAGAATCGTGGCGGAGATGATCGGCTCACGCAGCTCTGCGATCTCGTTTGCAGGCGGCAGTTTGGACGGATTATCGACATTCATGATGCTGCCGTCCGCCTTCACGACCTCGAACACCACCGTTGGCGCAGTCGTTATGAGGTCGAGCCCGTACTCGCGCTCCAACCGTTCCTGGACGATCTCCATGTGCAGCATGCCCAGGAAGCCACAGCGGAAACCAAAGCCAAGCGCCGCTGAGGTTTCGGGCTCGAAATGCAACGCGGCATCATTCAATCGCAGCTTCTGCAACGCTTCTCGAAAGTTTTCGTAATCGTCGGAACGGATCGGGAACATGCCGGCAAATACGCGCGGCTGTATCTGCTTGAATCCTGGTAATGGTTCGCCGCAGGGTTTTGATGCAAGCGTTAACGTATCTCCAACCGGTGCACCATAAATGTCCTTGATACCGGCGATAACGTAACCGACCTCACCCGTCTCCAGCGCCGGCCGATCCTCCATCTTGGGCGTAAACGTACCAACCCTGTCGGCGTTATAACTGCGCGACGTCGACATCACCGTGATCTTGCTGCCTTTCGTCAAACGGCCATTGACCACCCGCACGAGTGAGACCACGCCAACGTAGTTGTCGAACCATGAGTCGATGATGAGCGCCTGCAACTCACCGTCAGGATCTCCTGATGGCGATGGGATTTCCGCAATCAGCTGCTCGAGCAGTTCCGGCACACCAGCCCCCGTCTTCGCGCTGACGCGCGCGGCATGCTGCGCATCAATACCGATAATCTCCTCGATTTCGTGCACGACCTTGTCCGGATCTGCAGCGGGCAGGTCGATCTTGTTGAGGACGGGCAAGACTTCCAGGCCCTGGTCGATTGCGGTAATACAGTTTGCAACACTTTGCGCTTCAACTCCCTGCGCAGCATCGACGACCAGCAATGCACCCTCGCACGCGGCGAGGGAACGCGACACCTCGTAGGAAAAATCCACATGCCCCGGCGTATCGATGAAGTTCAGCTGATAGGTCTGACCGTCGTCAGCCGCGTAATGCAATGACACGCTCTGCGCCTTGATGGTGATCCCGCGCTCGCGCTCGAGATCCATGGAATCGAGGACCTGCTCTGACATTTCGCGCGCCTGCAGCCCACCACAGTGCTGGATGAACCGATCGGCAAGCGTCGACTTGCCGTGGTCGATGTGCGCAATTATGGAGAAATTCCGGATTCGGTTCATTTGGTGAAGCATGGCGGAGCCGCCAGCCAGTTGCCGCAAGCGGCGAAGTATATACGTTTCACGCGGCGGGCGATGCCCCGCCCGGCGCGGTTGCGCGGGTCAGGGCAGCAGCCAGTGCCGCTCGGTCGAGGTGGTACTGGCACACGAACTCTCCAGCGACCTCGACCACCGGAACCCGCTCCCCGTAGCGCGCTGTGAGGTTGGCGTCTGCGTCAACATCGATCACCTGTAGCGACGCGCGGCCCCGCAGTAATGGCTGAATTTCCTCGAGAAGAATTTCGCACAGGTGACAGCCAGCGCGGCTGTAAACGATGACGCAGAGTGGCGATTGCATAGGTCAGGTGGACGGGTCGGCCGCATCTGCTGCGGTCGCGACGCGCCTGATCGTTGGAGCCAGCGTACGGGCACAGCGGCGACTGCGCCGCAACAGCAGGCGCCCGGCGAACAGCCCGGCCACCAGCCCGGTGAACGCGGTACCCAGCGCGATAAGATCGGATTCGATACCTGAGAACAGCCGCAGCAAACCCAGAGCGGCGGCCGTGCTGAACAGTGGCAGGCCATACGCCAGCAGGCTGGCTCGCAGCAGGTCGGCGGGGTCGAGCGACAGCAGCACGCGATCTCCCGGTTGTACGGCGAGCTCCTGCGACAGCCCCACCTCGATGGTCGTCAAGCGCCCACCCGTCAAGATGCCGGCTCCGCAACCTCGACCCGCAGCACAGCGGGCACAAACGGCGGACGACGGGACTTCAACGCGCGCACGACCGTCGCAGATGGATACGATGGTGCCGACAGGAGATTCCACTACTGCTTTATAGCAGCGCGCAAGGCTTCGGGGCCAGCGTCAGCGAGTGCTTACGGTGTCGCCGTCACGGCGCATGGACAGTGCAATTCGGCGCACGGTAACCTCTGGCACCTCGCCGACAACGGTCACCTGATACTCACCCGCGTCCGCGCTGAATGTGTTGGTCGCACCGATACTATGGCGTCGCGACAATGGCTCATCGCGCCGTTCCGCAATAAACACCGACACCGTTGCAAGACCATCGCCGTAAACGATATGCGTAACCGGCGCCTCGCTACCGGTCAGTTTCTCCTGTTCACTGGACATGATCCGAAAGCCGGCAGGCAAATCGTCGCAAACCCAGTCCGTCGCTACCGGGACAGGTTCCGGACGGACGCGGTCCGTGTACCAGGTAAATTCCGCAAGGTCGATTGACGGCTTCAGGGCCGCTGCCGGCACAGTACTGCCCAGACTGATGTCCGCAAACTTGATTTGCTCCAGCAGTACACCGTTGCCGTCCACCAGTTCGGCACGCAGCGGAAACGCCGTTTGCTCGTCAAGCCAGAAGCGATGGCCGAAGCGGAACTCGTCGTGCGGTCGAATTGCAAGCAACACCGCATTTCGGCCTGCGACCCGTTCTTCACGCACAATCGCCAGGTTGTACTGCGGTCCGATACTGTCAGCGTCGCCGGGCAATCTCGGCAACATGGTCGTCTGGTCGTTCCAGTGTTCTATCAGCACGGACTTGCGGTCGGGAACGATGCAGTGCACCTCGTTGCCGACGCGGATGATCTCGAGGCCATTACCCTCCTGGCTGACCACCCTCTCGTTGATGACGCCATCCACACGCTTGTGAATGAGCTTCAGCGCTTCAGTTTCGCCGTTCTGACGACGCAACAGGGTACCCTCGAAATCGGTCTCGGCAAGGGCCACGGACATTTTTTCCAGCCATTCCTGCGGCGATTCCGCCGCGTGCAGGGGCCCGCACCCGATCGCGAAACAGGTCGCCGCCAGACCCGCAGTCGCAAGTGCTTGGCGCGCGATGACCGTCATCGTGCTACTGCTCCTGCGCCGTCGTGGCCGCTTCTGCGCCGGCGGTTTCGTTTGCTTCGTCATCCTCGTCGTCGGCGCGCGGCTCGTCAGGAACCACCTCGACCAGCTCGCCCTCGCGCAGTTCGAACGCAACGAACCGGCCCAGCATATCGCTCGAGCCGTGGTCGGACGCAGTGCGCGCGTGACGCCGATGCATTTCCAGCAATTCGTCGTCGATGGCCGGCTCTGTATAAGCCGCAACCGGCGACTCGGCTGGCACTTCGCCCGGCGGCGTCGCCTGGCGCAGACCGACGATGGCCAGCAGCGCCACCGAGGCAGCAACGGCGAAGCCGACGGCGGGACGAACCAACCGCGATTCATTTTTCACCTGTGCCGGCACGCTGACTGTGGGCTCCTCACCCAGCTCCGCCAGAATACGCGAGCGCAGGCCATTCATGTTGGGCAAAACGCGTTCCTGGCGGATAAGCCGACCAATGGACAGGTAATGCGCAACCTGCTCCCGAAGCTCGGCATCCTGGCTCAGCCGGCGTAACAAAAGCTCCGTTTCGTTCTCCGGCAGTTCGCCATCGACAAAAGCTGATATTTGCATTTTCAATGCGTCGTTCATATGTCACCGCAGAGCGGCCGGGGCCGCGTATTTCTAATCCAATAATGTACCAATCTTCTTGCTGATCGCATCTCGTGCACGAAATATTCTCGATCGCACGGTTCCCACCGGACAATCCATCGTTTGCGCGATTTCCTCATAACTCATGCCGTCGAGTTCGCGCAACACGATCGCCGTCCGCAAATCGTCCGGCAACGCAGAAATCGCCCGCTCCACCGTTTCGTGCAGCTCGCGACTCAGGGTTACGCCCTCCGGCGTATCCGTTTCTTTCAGTTTGGCATGCAAGTCGAACTGTTCCGGGTCCTGCAGGTCCAGTTCGACGTCCATCGGCCTGCGCCGCTGGGCTGCCAGAAAATTCTTCGCCGTATTCACGGCAATCCTGTATAGCCAGGTGTAAAAGGCGCTGTCGCCGCGAAACCGCGGCAGCGCGCGGTACGCCTTGAGAAACGCCTCCTGGGTAATATCCAATGCCTGGTCAGGGTCCCGCACATACCGCATCACCAGATTGACAATCTTGTGCTGGTATTTGATGACCAGCAGGTCGAAGGCGCCTTTCTCGCCCTTCTGGACGCGCCGGACCAACTGGGCGTCCGTTGACTCATTCGCCATCCAGGCCGGCCCCGGGGTCCCGTCCCTGCATCCAGCTAACTCCGGGATAGACCGGATCAGCCCCGGAAAGTTCGCTGAAAACCGCGTAATTCATGGGTTTCTATATACAGAATGGTGATATCGGTCATCCCCGTTACGGCGGCCATTGCGCCGGTTACCTCTTTATTGACACGCTGACCGATGAATCGTTGCTGGTGAAATGGTAGCAGCTTAGTCAATTGTGACCAAAAGCCGCGCTGCGCTGGCGCCAGATCAGCTGCAGCCGGTGCCACTCACCGGCTACATCGGCGCGCCCCGTCAGGTATTCACCATAATCCCGCCCACCCGGCGTCCGCAGCCTCAGCCAGGCATGCTGCCGCCAGACCACGCTGCCCGGCAACAGCCTGAGCGCGATCCAGTCACCGCCCGGTGTGCGCCCACGCAGCTCACCGTCGCTGTCCAGGCGCAGGCGACGCACGCCTGCCGCGGTCTGCGCCTGGCGTGCGATTTGCAGACCGCAGTACGTCATCCAGGCGACGGCGAGAAGCGCGCGCAGCGCCGGATTCAGCGGCGTATGCAACAACATCGTGCTACCGCACAGTGCGGCCAGACACCCACTGAGCAGCGGCATGCGCCGCTCCTGCGGGCTAGGGATCAGTTGGCAGTAAAATGCGCTGGACGACATCGATCATGTGCGGGTCGTCAGGCGACTCGCCCAGCAACAGGTACGCCACCAGTTCCGGATCGGACAGCGACAAAAGTGCGTTAAACGCCGCTTTTTCCGCGTTCCCGGCGCGGTCAAACTGATTTTCCAGGTAGCGCGTCAGCAAGACGTCGAGTTCGCGCATGCCGCGCCGGCATTGCCAGCGAAGCTGCCGCGTAGCGGAGTCATTGCAGCCACCGACAGTCAATGGCGTGGTCAGTGCCGACGTTCCGCCAGCATTTTCTTGGTTTCAGCGATGGCCCGCGCGGGATTGAGACCCTTTGGGCAGGTCTGCGTGCAATTCATGATCGTGTGGCAACGATACAGCCGAAAGGGATCTTCCAGCGCATCCAGACGCTCGCCCCTGGCCTCGTCCCTGCTGTCAACCAGCCAGCGGTACGCGGCCAGCAATGTTGCCGGTCCCAGGTAGCGGTCGCTGTTCCACCAGTACCTCGGACAGCTCGTGGAACAACAGGCGCACAATATGCAAGCCGCGGGTTCGTCAATGAGCTCCTGGTCGGATTTGCTCTGCAGGCGCTCGCGGTCCGGCGGCGCGGGCGTACGGGTCTGCAGCCAGGGCTTGATGGATGCGTACTGCGCATAAAAGTTCGTCAGGTCGGGCACCAGATCCTTAACCACCGGCATATGCGGTAACGGGTAAATCTTGACGTCCTTCCTGATGCTTGAGGTTGCGACCGTGCAAGCGAGCGTATTGCTGCCGTCAATGTTCATTGCACAGGACCCGCAAATGCCCTCGCGACACGATCGCCGGAACGTCAGAGTCGGGTCGATTTCATTTTTTATCTTGATCAGGGCGTCCAGCACCATCGGGCCGCAGTCATCCATGTCGACGTCGTAACTGTCCATACGCGGGTTATCGCCGCTGTCGGGGTCGAAGCGATAAACGCGGAATCGCCGCACGTTGCTTGCCCCGTTGCCGGCGGCATGGTGCTTGCCTTTGCCAATGCGGGAATTCCGCGGAAGTCTGAATTCAGCCATAACTCGTTACCCTGAGCATTCCCCTGTCCATCAGTACACCCGTGCCTTGGGCGGCACGGGTTCAACTTCGTCTGTCAATGTTTGCTCGTGAACGGGCCGGTAGCCGAACGAAACGTCGCCATTTTGATCGGCCCATGCCAGCGTATGTTTCATCCAGCTCGCATCGTTACGGTCCGGGTAGTCCTCACGCGCATGCGCACCGCGGCTTTCGAGCCGGTTTGCCGCCGAATAAATCGTCGTCAGCGCGTTTACCAGCAGATTCTCCAGCTCCATCGTCTCGACCAGGTCCGTGTTCCATATCATCGACCGGTCGCTGACCCGGACGTCGGCGAAACTCGCAAAGGTCGAATCGAGCAACCTGACGCCCTCATCGAGCGAGTCACCGGTGCGAAAAACCGCCGCATGATTTTGCATCGTCTTTTGCATTTCCAGGCGAATCTCGGCGGTCGACCGACTGCCGTCAGCGTGCCGCAGCCTGTCGATGCGCGCGACGATGTCGTCGCCTGCCCCGGACGGCAACTCCCGATGCCGGGCGCCCGGCTGCATCGTGTCCGCGAGATGGTGTGCGGCCGAGCGGCCGAATACGACCAGGTCGAGGAGCGAATTCGAGCCGAGCCGGTTGGCACCATGTACCGATACACACGCGGCTTCGCCCACCGCCATCAGGCCGGGCACGATGGCGTTCGGATCGCCGTCGATCAGGGTGACGACCTCTCCCTTGTAGTTGGTGGGAATTCCACCCATGTTGTAGTGGACCGTCGGCAGGACCGGAATCGGCTGTCGCGTGACATCGACGCCGGCGAATATCCTGGCCGATTCCGCGATACCGGGCAGCCGCTCATCGATCACCTCGGGTCCGAGATGCTCCAGGTGCAGGTGTATGTGATCCTGTTCGGCACCAACGCCGCGCCCCTCGCGTATCTCGATCGTCATCGATCGGCTGACCACATCTCGCGACGCAAGGTCTTTTGCGTTGGGTGCGTATCGCTCCATGAAGCGTTCGCCGTCCGCGTTCGTCAGGTAGCCGCCCTCACCCCGGGCACCTTCTGTGATCAACATCCCCGCACCATAGATGCCGGTTGGGTGAAACTGGACGAACTCCATGTCCTGCACGGGCAGACCGGCACGCAAAACCATCGCGCTGCCGTCGCCGGTGCAGGTGTGCGCCGAGGTGCAGGAAAAATAGGCGCGGCCGTACCCGCCCGTGGCAAGGATGACGCTATGCGAGCGGAATCGATGCAATTTGCCGGTCGCGAGATCTATAGCGATAACTCCACGGCAGGCACCGTCATCCATGATGAGGTCGACCGCGAAATACTCGATGTAGAACTCCGCGTCGTTTTTGAGCGACTGCTGATACAAGGTGTGAAGCATCGCGTGGCCCGTGCGGTCGGCCGCGGCGCAGGTTCGTTGTGCCGTTCCGTCGCCGTAGTGCGTGGTCATGCCGCCGAATGGCCGCTGGTAGATGCGGCCATCCTCGGTTCGTGAAAACGGCACGCCGTAGTGTTCGAGTTCGATGACGGCGTCCGGGGCCTCCTTACACATGTACTCGATTGCATCCTGGTCGCCTAGCCAGTCGGAGCCCTTGATCGTGTCGTACATGTGCCAGCGCCAGTCGTCTTCGCCCATGTTGCCCAGTGCCGCGCTGATTCCGCCCTGTGCCGCAACCGTATGGCTCCGGGTCGGGAACACTTTGGTAATACAGGCTGTTTGAAAACCGGCCTCGGCGAGGCCGAACGTCGCGCGCAAGCCGGCGCCACCGGCACCGATGACGACGACGTCGTAACTGTGATCAATGAATTCGTAGTCACTCACAACTGGCCCCTGAGCGCCATCAGCAAAACGGAATAGACGGCAGCACCCGCGACAAACACATGCGCGAACTTGTTCAACACGAGCGAGAATACCTTTAGCGCCGGGCCATGCACATAATCCTCAATGACTACCTGGACACCGAGCTTGGAATGCCACGCAAGCGTGACGCTGAGGAGCACCAGCAGAATGCCGTTCAGCGGCTGACCCGCCCAGGCGACAACTTCCGCATGTGAGAAACCCGGCAGTCTCGCCAGCGCATAGAGGAACCAGCCGCCGAGCAACAGTACGCCGACCGCGGTCACCCGTTGCATCCACCAGTGTTCGGTTCCGTCCTTCGCGGATCCGGATCCAAGTACGCGACCCAGTGGCGAGCGTAGAGACATAGATTCTGTTTCCTTAAAACGTAAGCCAGTAAGCAACCGTAATGACGACGGTCAGCACGAGCACCAGCCAGGCCGATTTGTTCGCCTGTTCCTTTTCAAGACCGAGGCCGAAATCCCATACGAGGTGGCGAATACCATTCAGCAGGTGGTAGAAGAAAGCTGCGCTCCAGGCGATCAGGACCAGGCGGCCGGCGAAGCTGCCCAGCAAGTCGCTGAATCGGTCATACCTGTCTGCACCGCTCGCCGCTGCGACCAATCCGCCGACGAGGATCAGCAGGCCGACGCTCAGAGCTACACCGGTCATACGGTGCAGAATCGACAACGTCATGGTGATGGGCCAGCGATAGACAGACAGGTGCGGCGATAGTGGACGCCCGGTGTCAGACATTGTTTTCCTTCTTCACATGCGAAGAGACGCGGCTTTCGGCCGGCTCAAAAATCAATACAACGACCCGCCTTCTCCCAGTCCCCGAAGCGCGTCGGATCCGGGCCTTCCCGGCCGCCGATTTCTTTCGGGCGACGGTTCGCATCAGCATTCGCGGCCGGCGGCGTCTCGCGTTGCGCGTCGTCAGAACTGACCGCTGTTTCGACCTCGATGTTACCGTCGTTGTCTGATTTGTCGGGCATGCGCGAAGTATGCCAGAGTAGGCAGAGAGTTGCAGGAGACCGCGCCTCTTTCCCACTGTTTTGACAAGACCTTTTGTATATTAATGTATCAGTTTGTTTCAGTAGTTGGCCCCGATGCAAGCGAGTTCCTGCAGGGGCAGTTGACGCAGGACGTTGACCGCGTTACCGACACCGGTATCCTGCCGGCCGCCTGGTGCAACGCGAAAGGCCGCGTGTATGCCACGATGTACATCGCCGCGGCGCCCGATGGCCTGATACTCGTCATGCCGGCCAACGCCTGCGCCGAGGTCATGCAGCGGCTCGTCATGTATCGATTCAGGGCCAAAGTCGAGCTGGCCGTCGCGGACGACCGCTGGCGCGCGATGGCACTGAGCGACAACGCCGGCTATCGCTGCCTGGAAAAGCGGTCCTTACTGCCCGAGCCAGGCGCCACGGCCTCGTGCGCTGCCCTGCATATTGTCCGGCCCTTGTCCGCCAGCGATTTTGTTGAGATCTATGGACACGCGGACGCATTGCGGGATTCCGGCCTCCGCTTCGACGTCCTGCTTGATGACGATGAGTGGCTCGCGCACCGGATTCGCGCCGGCCTGGCCACTGTTGACGCTCACAACCGGGAGAAATTCACGCCGCACATGCTGAACCTGGATCGGGTCGGCGCCATCAGCTTCACCAAGGGCTGCTACACGGGCCAGGAAATCGTCGCACGAACCGAAAACCTGGGGCGTAGCCGGCGTCGACTCGGCTATTTCAAGGCTTCCGCCCCCGGCATCGAGGTCGGCCAGAAGGTTTCCGATGCACAACGCGATATTGGCGATGTCGTCAACGTTGCGGGTACCGACGTGCTGGCGGTATTCCCGCATGAGGGTAACTTCGGGCAGCTGCAGGCAGGCGGAATTTCGTTACGGCGCGAGCGCCTGCCGTACGATCTTTGATCGACGGTGCCAGCAAAATATGCGTGCGGGCATTCCGTAAATCAGTCGAATACTTCCGCGCGCATGTGCGGGAACAGCAGCACGTCGCGGATCGATGGCGAGTCCGTCAACAGCATGACCAGGCGGTCGATACCGACGCCCAGCCCCGCCGTTGGCGGCAGCCCATACTCGAGCGCCCGGATGTAATCGTGATCGAAAGCCATCGCTTCGTCATCGCCCGCGGTCCGGTTTGCCGCCTGCTCGCGAAATCGCGCAGCCTGGTCCTCCGGGTCATTCAATTCCGAAAAGCCGTTGGCAATCTCTCGTCCCGCCACGAAAAACTCGAAACGGTCCGCAACAAACGGATCATCGTCATTTCGTCGTGACAGAGGCGACACTTCTGTCGGATAGGCCGTGATGAACGTAGGTTCGCGCAGCTGTGATTCGCAGGTTTTCTCGAAAATCTCGATCAGTATCTTGCCTGCGCCATAGTTGTCCTGCAGCGGTATCTCCAGCTTGCCAGCGACTCCGGCGAGGTATTCCCTGTCACGCAGCTTTTGCGAATCGAGGTCCGGGTTGTACCTGAGTACCGCCTGTTCCACCGTCAAACGCGCGAACGGTTTGCCGAAATGAATGTCCTCGTCCTGATAGGTGATTGTCGTATCGCCGCGAATTGCCTGGGTCATTCCTTTGAGCAGAGCCTCGATCATCGAGATGAGATCTTCATAGTCGGCATAGGCGCGGTACAGTTCCAGCATCGTGAATTCAGGATTGTGCTGCGTCGACACACCCTCATTGCGAAAATTCCGGTTGATCTCGTAGACGCGCTCGAAGCCACCAACGACCAGGCGTTTCAGGAACAGTTCCGGCGCAATGCGCAGGTACAGCGGCATGTCCAGCGCATTGTGATACGTTTCGAACGGGCGTGCGATCGCTCCGCCCGGCATTGCCTGCATCATGGGTGTCTCGACTTCCAGGAAATCCTGCGAGTCCATGAATGCACGGATATAAGCGATGATTTGTGAGCGCATACGAAAGACGTCGGCGCTCTCCCCGTTCATGATGAGGTCGACGTAGCGCTGCCGATAGCGGGTTTCCTGGTCGGCAAGCCCGTGGAATTTCTCCGGCAACGGCCGCAGCGACTTCGTCAGTAACCGGGCCTCGCTCGCCATCACAGTCAATTCGCCGGTCTTTGTTTTGAAGAGCGTGCCCGATGCTGCAACGATGTCGCCAACATCCCACTTCTTGAACGACTGATAGAGACCTTCGGCGAGCCGGTCGCGCTCGAGACGTACCTGTATCTGCCCGGTGCGATCCTGCAACTTGATGAAACTCGCTTTCCCCATGACACGCTTGACCATCATGCGCCCGGCGACACGGACCTCCAGATTTTCGTCAAGCAGGTGCTCCGCGGAATGCTGACCGTAGTTGCAGTGCAGTTCTTCAGCCAGCGCGTTGCGCCGGAAATCGTTCGGAAACGCGATGCCGCCGGAGCGGATCTCAGCCAGCTTCTGCCGCCGCTCAGCAATCAGCTTGTTGTCGTCCGGCGGCAGCTTGTTGTCTTTGCTCACTTATAACCCCTGCTTCAGACTGGCTTCGATAAAAGTATCAAGACCGCCATCCAGCACAGCTTGAGTGTTACCGGTTTCGACGTTGGTTCGCAAATCCTTGATCCGGCTCTGGTCGAGAACGTAGGAGCGAATCTGGCTGCCCCAGCCCACGTCCGCTTTGCTGTCTTCAACCTCCGATGCCTTCGCGCGACGCGTTTGCAGTTCCAGCTCGTAGAGTTTGGCTTTCAGTTGCTTCATCGCTGTCGCCTTGTTCTTGTGCTGGGAACGATCGTTCTGGCATTGCACCACGATATTCGTCGGCATATGCGTAATCCGGACTGCGGACTCCGTGCGATTGACGTGCTGACCACCTGCGCCGCTCGCACGATAAACGTCAATGCGCAGGTCGGAGGGGTCGACTTCGATGTCAATGTCATCGTCGACTTCAGGCGAGACGAATACCGAAGCAAACGACGTGTGCCGACGATTGCCCGAATCGAACGGCGATTTGCGCACAAGTCGGTGCACGCCGGTTTCCGTGCGCAGCCAGCCGTAGGCATACTCGCCGTCGACGCGCAGCGTTGCACTCTTGATGCCGGCAACCTCGCCTGCAGATGCCTCGATCAGTTCGGCCTTGAAATCGTGCGCTTCGGCCCAGCGCAAATACATCCGCAACAACATCTCCGCCCAGTCCTGGGCCTCCGTGCCGCCGGCGCCGGACTGTATGTCGAGAAACGCATTCGCGGAGTCCATCTCACCGCTGAACATGCGACGGAACTCGAGACCGGCAACCTGCACCTCGAAGCGCTCCAGGTCGGCGAACAGCTCCCCGATCGTCGCCTCGTCATCTTCGTCAAGCGCCAGTGTCAGCAGTTCGCCGCTGTCTGCGACGCCGGCTTCCAGCGCCTGCAATGCCAGAACGACTTTTTCCAACTGCGCGCGTTCCTGTCCCAGCGCCTGCGCACGCTCCGGCTCGTTCCATACGTCGGGTTGTTCCAGCTCCCGCTGTACCTCGGTCAGTCGCTCCGACTTGCCATCGAAGTCAAAGATACCCCCTTAACGCCGCTATGCGTTCACCGAGGTCGGAGATTTTCTGGCGGATCTGGCTCGTTTCCATGCTGCTGACCGCTGCGGTCCGTTGACAAAACGCCGCATGTTATCACGCGACGTAATGCGGACTCACAATTTGTTCGACCACCAGTTGCGGCGACTCGATTCCGCGAAATTCATTGACGTCCAGGCGGTAGACGAGTTCGACCGATCCCCGATAGGCAGGTCCCGCCTGATTGAAGGCAATCGCATCCAGCACTGCATGGTGGTCGCGCGGACTGACACGCATTTTCAGGTGCGATTCGCCAACCGTTCGTTGTTCGACAATGTCAAACGTGCCGCTGAACACGGGTTCCGGAAAGCCCGCGCCCCAGGGCCCGGCATCGCGCAGCTGCCGGGCGAAGCTGAGATTGAGAGCGTTGGCCGACAACGCGCCGTCAGTCACAATTGCACCGCTGAAGTCCGCGTCCGGATACAGCCGCTCGAGCTGCGCAGCCACTTCAATCGAAAATGCGGACAGGTTTGCCTCGGCGAGACTCAATCCTGCAGCCATCGCATGCCCGCCAAATCGTTCAATCAGTTGCGGGCAGGAAGTCGCTACAGCCTCCAGCAAATCACGAATGTGCACGCCGGGCACCGAGCGACCAGATCCCTTGAGCATGTCGTCCTTGTCTCTTGCAAATGCAATCACGGGCCGATGGCATCGCTCCCGCACGCGTGCCGCGATGAGCCCGACAATCCCCTGGTGCCAACCCCCGTTGAACAGACAGACACAGGCAGGCATTGCCGTCTTTTGCATGGTATCGACGAATGCATATGCCTGCTCGCGCATGCCGGCTTCGATGTTGCGCCGCTCGCGGTTGATCGCGTCGAGCTGCCGCGCGAGGTCCGCTGCGACGCTGGCATCGTCGGTCAGCAGGCACTCGATGCCGATTGACATGTCGTCAAGCCGACCGGCGGCATTGAGCCTTGGTCCTGCGGCAAATCCAAGATCGCTACTGCACACGCGCGCCGTCGCTCGACCGGACTGCTCGAGAAGTGCATGAATTCCGGGCACGCAGCGGCCGGCGCGAATGCGCTGCAACCCCTGCGTCACCAGGATTCGATTGTTGTGGTCGAGGCGAACGACATCGGCAATCGTGCCGAGCGCTACAAGGTCCAGGTAGTCTGCCGGAATCCTGGCGGCCCCGGTCAAGCCCTCTTGCTCGAGGGCGCGTCCCAATGCCGCCATGAGATAAAAAGCAACGCCGACGCCGGCCAGGTGCGGGCTCGGGAAACCGTTGTCCGGCAGATTCGGATTAAGAATCGTGGTCGCCGGCATGTCCTTGCCGGGCAGGTGATGATCGGTAATTAGCACCTCGATGCCGAGATCACGCGCGCGATTCACGCCGGCGCAACTCGAAACGCCGTTGTCTACCGTAACCAGCAACTGCGGCCGGCGTTTCGCGGCCTCGTCCACGATCTCCGGCGTGAGGCCGTAACCGAACTCGAAGCGGTTGGGTACGAGGTAACCACAATCGTCGAATCCGAAGCGGCGCAGGCAACGCAGCACCAGCGCGGTGCTGGTTGCGCCGTCCGCATCGAAGTCACCGACTACGATAATGCGGCTGCGCCGATGGCGCTGCAGCACCGCAACCGACTGTTCGATGCCACCCAGCGCGCCAACCGGCGCGAGACGCGCGAGGCTGTAGTCCAGTTCCCTCTCATTGGTCACGCCGCGCGCCGCGTACAGGCGTGCCAGCACCGGATCGAGAGTGGCAACCGACAGGGCGGCGCCCCTGGACGGCCCGCGCAGGCGCAATTGTCGCGTCAATGTCTGGATTTGCTGACTCCGCATAGATAGGCGCGCTTCCGCCAGAAGCGAAAGCGGTGTGCAGGACGAACTTCAACATGGACGCCGTCGCGAAACAACAGGTCAATGCTGTGCAGATCACCGCTTGCCTGCATTCGCCTGAGTTGCGCCAGCAATGGTCCCAACGCTGCCGCGGGCGGCGCTACGGCGATGAATCCTGCACCTGGCCGGAAATCGGCGGCGTCGGCGGGCCAGGGCTGTACCGGTGCCGCGGCGGACAACCAGAAGCCCCTGAATAGTGCGTCGTCGGCGACGAGCAGCGGCAGGTTTCGCTGCACAACCGCTGGCGCGCAGCCGCCGCCTGACAACCACAGTGAATTGATCGCCGGTTGACCGTCGTGTTCGCGGCTCGCATTGATACTTGCGGCGTGCAGCAGCATCTCAATCTCGGTCAGTACCGAATCCTGCGCTGCACGCTCGCCGGACATCGATCGCAGGGACAGGCGGCCCACCCGGTCCGCCGTCACCTGATGGGTCGCCATCGGGTCCGCCGCAAAGATGTACAGGGAATCCTGCTCGATCTCGAAACTGACGCCACCGCGCCCAGCAAGATTTTCACTGAGATACGCGAACAGATAGGACAACTCCTCCTCGCCTAGCCGTGTGCTTGCCGGCCCATGCACGAAGAGATCATTGAGGCGTACCTCCAGTGCTACCGGCTCCGCCAGCGCCAGCCAGCCATCCGGTCTGGCGCCTGTCTGGCCCCAGTAGCGCAGCGCCGCGCGCCCTTCTGCCGGCGCCGCAAGGCCCAGCAGCCCCAGCGCCCGGTCAAGATCGTCCAGGGATTCGTCCCCGCGCCGCCGAACCGTGCCCCGGCACAACCACCGCATTTCGGCCGGCCGCACTGTCCGGCCACCCTCAAGTTCCGGCAGCAGCAGTACTGCAGCGTGTTCGTCGCTGGGCATGGAAACCTGGATTCGATTCTCGGTGGCGTTTTCCGGGCGTGCCCAAGTTTGTATTATGTGGCCCGAGCCTTCAAACCCCGGGCGTACCCGTGAAATTCACGCGCGAACAGCAAGCGGCAGTAACCATCAGATATATCGATCGCGGCACGATCCGCGTCGGCAATCAAACCTGTACCGGCAGAATTGTACTGACACAGGATGCCATCGTGCGCGATTGGGTGATGCCAGACATCGGGCAACTGTCGTCGTCGCATGCTGCGAGCATCATCGAATTCGAACCGGAAATTGTCCTGCTCGGCACGGGATGGCAGCCGCAACAGCCGCCGAACGATTTCCTGTTCGCACTGGCTCGCGCCGGCGTCGGCCTCGAGGCCATGGAAACGGGGGCCGCATGCCGCACGTTCAATATCTTGCTGGCGGAAGATCGCCGACTTGTGGCACTGCTGAAGCTCGATTGAGCCGATTGGCCACCGCTAGTCGAGCACGGCGTCGCTGCCAACGCCGTGAGTTTCCATCATTTCACGAAGATTGCTGAGAGCGTCGAGCTGTATCTGCCGCACGCGCTCGCGTGTCACGCCAATTTCGCGGCCGATCTGCTCCAGCGTCAGGCGCCGATAACCGTGTAATCCAAAGCGACGCTCCACCACGGCACGTTGCTTGTCGCTCAGCTGGAAGACCCACTGGTCGAGGATTTCATTGACGCCGTCGCGCTGCGCACGCTGGGCCGGCTCGGTTTCGCGCCGCTCCGGAATGGATTCCACCGGCTCGCGATCGTCATCCGGGCTGCCGCTGCCACTCGACCCGATGGTTACGCGGTCATGCAGTGCGAGCAGGCGTTCCACATCGGCAACGTCTCGGCCGAGATAGTCGGCAATGTCGGCGGCACGCGGTGCAATGACGCTGGATTGTCGCAGCTGCCGTGCTGCACGCAGGCAGGCGTTGATATCCTTGATGACGTGAATGGGCAGTCGCACCGTGCGCGCCTGGTTCATAATTGCGCGCTCGATCGTCTGACGGATCCACCAGGTGGCATAGGTTGAAAAGCGAAATCCGCGTTCCGGATCGAACTTCTTGACCGCGTGAATGAGGCCCAGATTACCTTCCTCGATCAAATCGAGTAACGGCAATCCGCGGTTGCAATAACGTCGTGCGATCTTGACGACCAGG
>JAHHOT010000029.1 GCA_018677555.1 Gammaproteobacteria bacterium
ATGCCATCGACCAGCAGCTCTGCGGCGGCGTCCAGCTCACCGTGCCAGTGCCCGATTGCGCCGCCGGCCGCATCGAAGTCCTTGTACGCGGTCGCCGCATCGCCCTGCAGTTTCGCGGGATCCGTCAGTGCCAGCACCGAGACCGCAATGCCCTGCTGCGATGCCAGGCGCGCGAGAACGTAGCCGTCACCGGCGTTGTTTCCTGCGCCGCACACAATCTGCCATCGCTCCGCACCCGGAAAATGTTCGATCGCGCTGTCGAGCGCAGCCTGCGCTGCACGCCTCATCAGCGTATAACCGGCAATACCCAGCTTGTTGATAGCATTGCTGTCAATCTGCCGAACAGCTTCAGCCGTATAGATTTCTACTGGCAGGTTCAAAGGAATCTTCCGCTACGCATCGTTGCAATTATACTGACAGAAAACGGAGAAACGTTTCTTGCCGGAGACAGCCGCCGCAACCGGAACCGGGATCGCCGCCGCGATCAAGCAGCACGGCCTTGAACTTGGCTTCCAGCAGGTCGGAATAAGCGACGTCGACCTGAGCGATGCCGAGCAGCAGCTCGTCGAATGGCTCGCGCGCGATTTTCACGGCGACATGCACTACATGCAAAAACACGGGTATCGCCGTTCTCGGCCCGCCGAGCTGGTGCCCGGAACGATAAGGGTCATCAGCGCCAGGATGGACTATTACCCCGAAGCGCAGGCGGCGTCGCGCGCGATCCTGGACGACAGCGAGAAAGCCTACGTGTCACGCTACGCCCTGGGCCGTGACTATCACAAAGTACTCAGGGGCCGCCTGAAAAAACTCGCGAAATTCATTGAGGACCTGGTCGGCCCGCTCGGTCACCGGGTCTTCGTCGACAGCGCGCCGGTACTGGAGAAACCGCTGGCGCAAAAAGCCGGTCTTGGCTGGATCGGCAAACACACCAACCTGATCAACAAAGACGCGGGGTCGTGGTTCTTCCTCGGGGAGTTGTTCGTCGATATCGATTTACCGGTCGATAAGCCGGCGAAAGACCATTGCGGCACCTGCAGGGCTTGCATCGATGTGTGCCCGACGCAAGCAATCGTTGCACCCTACGTCCTCGACGCCCGGCGCTGTATCTCCTACCTGACCATCGAGAACCGCAATTCGATTCCGTTGGAATTCCGCAAGGCGATTGGCAATCGCATATACGGCTGCGACGATTGCCAGCTGTTTTGCCCCTGGAACAAATTTGCGAAGACCTGCGTGGAAACGGATTTCGCCGCAAGACATGACCTCGACGTTGCAACTTTGCTGAAACTGTTCGCGTGGGACGAGGATGAATGGCTTGCCAGGACCGAAGGCAGCGCGATTCGCAGACTCTCTTTCGAACAGTGGCTGCGCAATATCGCGGTTGCGCTGGGAAACGTCGACACGAATGAAACAGTCATTGCAGCGTTGCGCAAAAGAAAGGAATTCGATTCTGCGCTGGTTCGCGAACATGTATGCTGGGCGCTGGCGCAGCACGGCGCGGCATAATCTTTGGGGGAAACTGAATGTTTGAAGCACCCGGTTCGAAGTACCTGGTTCCTTACGACGGATCGTTTGAGGTTGCCAAAAGCAGAACCAGCCCGCCGAAAATCGACCACAAGAAATGCGCCAAGCGGCTGCGCAAAGCCCGGCGGCGCCTCGACAAAATGCAACAAGTCCTGTACGCCGACAATCGGCTGTCGGTTCTGCTCGTGTTTCAGGCGATGGACGCCGCCGGCAAGGACAGTACGATTCGCGCGGTTATGCAGGGCATCAATCCCGCCGGCTGCCAGGTATTCAGCTTTAAAAAGCCGTCGTCGCTCGAGCTGGATCATGACTATCTATGGCGTACTGCGGCGCGCATGCCGGAACGTGGCCGTATCGGCATTTTCAACAGGAGCTATTACGAGGAGATACTCGTGGTGCGGGTGCACCCGAAATTACTCGAGTATCAACGTCTGCCCCGTGACACGAACTACGAAACGATCTGGGACGAGCGGCTGGAGTCTATCCTCGATCATGAAAAACACCTGGCGAGAAACGGAACGGTGATTCTCAAATTCTGGCTAAACGTTTCGCGCGAGGAACAACGCAACCGGTTCCTGGCGCGGATCAACAAGGATCACAAGCAATGGAAATACGAGCCGCAGGACTACGCGGAGCGTCAGCATTGGGACAAATACATGCAAGCTTACGAGGCGGCGCTCGCGACATCCCGGCCCTGGGCACCCTGGTACGCGATCCCGGCCGATGACAAACCGTACATGCGAGCAACCGTAGCGCGTCTCTTCTCACAGGCCATGCAAACACTGGACCTACGCTATCCGGTACCCTCGGAGGAAAAGATGGCCAAGATTCGCAAAGCCAAAGTGCTGCTCGAAACGAATCACCAGCAATAAGCGCTCTACAAATTTATCGTCACGTTGTCGATGAGCCGGGTCTCGCCGAGGTAGACAGCTGCGAGTATCACGAGCCGACGCTCGCCCGGCTCCGGCTCGCCAAGATCGTCGGCCTTGCGGATGCTCACGTACTCCGGCGCAAAACCGATCCGTTCCAGGTCGAATACGGCATTCTTTTCGAGCTCGCCAAAGTGGTCAGCGTCGTTCAGAATCTCGCTGCGCATCGACTGCAACACCGAATAGAGTTCCGGCGCCTTTTTGCGTTCCTCCTCGCTGAGATACTGATTCCGTGAGCTGATGGCAAGACCATCCTTTTCTCGCTGGGTTTCCGCCGATATGACCTTAATCGGCAGGCTGAGGTCCTCTACCAGTCGTTTGACGATGAGAAGCTGCTGAAAGTCTTTTTCGCCGAACACGGCAACTTCAGGCTGCACGAGGCTGAATAGTCGGCTCACCACTGTCGTAACGCCGTCGAAGTGACCCGGACGAAACGAACCGCAAAATTCCTCGGTGAGCACCGGCACGGTAACGGACGTTGCACTATCGGTACCGAATGGGTAAATGGTTTCGACATCCGGCATGAACAATGCGTCGGTTTTCACCCGCTTTAGCTGCAACTTGTCTTTCTCGATAGTGCGCGGATATTTTTCGTAGTCCTCGTCTTCGCCAAACTGCGTCGGGTTCACAAAAATTGACACGACGACCCGATCGGCGTGCTCGCGAGCGACGTTGATGAGATGCAGATGCCCGACGTGTAGATTGCCCATGGTAGGTACAAGAGCAACGTCGTCACCGGCACGGCGCCATTCGCCGATCAGCTCCCGCATTTCCTCCTTGTTTTCGATTTCACGCACAGAGAGTTCCCGGGTAACCTGAAAATTCAGGAGAAACAGTGCTCGGTCGCCGGGTAGGCACCGGATTTGACCGCCTTGACGTAGGCCTGGATCGCCGCAAGTGGTGATGTTTGCCCATCCATGAAATTATGCACAAACTTCGGCAGTCTGCCTTGCGTTACGTCAAGAATGTCGTACAAAACCAGAATTTGCCCGTCAACGTCAGGTCCGGCACCAATACCGATCACGGGCACATCGACCTCCGCGGTGACCGCCGCCCCAACTTCGTTCGGCACACATTCGAGCAAGACAATGTCCGCCCCGGCGTCCTGCAGCTTTCTGGCGCTTGCAGTTATGCGCCGCGCCGCCGTTTCATCGCGGCCCTGCACCTTGAAGCCACCAATCTTGTGCACCGATTGCGGCTTCAGTCCGAGATGGGCACAAACCGGAATATCGTGACGTGCGAGGTACTCCACGATCTCGAGTTGTCCGTCGCCACCCTCGAGCTTGATCATCATCGCACCACCCTCCTGCATCATCCGGACGGAGTTATCGAGCGCGTGCTCAGGGTGCGTGTAACTCATGAACGGCATGTCAGCGACGAGGAACGCGTGATGCAGCCCCCGCGCAACGTTCTTGGTGTGGTAAATGATATCGTCGACGGTGACCGGTACAGTCGTGTCGTGCCCTTGAATGACCATACCGAGGGAGTCACCGACCAGCACCAGGTCGACACCGGCCTTGTCGACCAGCAGGCCGTAGCTGGCGTCATACGCGGTCAGGCAGGCAATGGGCTCCCCTTTTTGTTTCATATCCGCAAGGGTACCGATGTTCACTGGCGGCTCAGCCATGCCCCGCTGTTCAAGCTGCGTATACATAATTGTCCAGGCCTGCGTTAGTCGGATGCCGTCTGGCCAGTGTCAGGCCAGCGCCATTGCCGCGGCCGGATTGAAAAAATGCCGGCCGCCGGTCGTCCGGCGAATCTGCTGATAGAGCTGCTGATAATCCGCGTCATTATGCACGGGGTCAATTGAAGATGCGTTGACGATCAGCAATGGACCGCTGTCATAGCTATGAAAAAAACGCGCATATGCCTCTGTAACCTGTTCCAGGTAGTTGCGGTCAATGTTGCGTTCATACGAAATTCCGCGACGGGCGATTCGTTGCAGCAACGCATCAACGGAAGCCTGAAGGTAGATCACCAGGTCCGGCGCGGGAGATTCCACCTCCATTTTTTCCGATATCTGTTGATAGAGTGACAGCTCCTCACGATCGAGGTTCACCTCTGCGAACAGGCGATCCTTTTCCAGTAGAAAATCTGCGATGCGCACCGGCGAAAACAGGTCCGACTGGCGCAGCTCCTCCAGCTGGCGGGCACGCTGAAACAGAAAAAATAGCTGCGCCGGCAAAGCCGCCGATCGGCCTGATTTGTAGAAGCGCTCGAGAAACGGATTTTCCTCCACGTGCTCGAGTATGAGTTCGCCGCCAAAGCTGTCGGCAAGGCGTTTCGCCAGGCTCGTCTTGCCGACGCCGATAGGGCCTTCGACGACGATAAATCGCGGACCGTTTTCTTCCGACCCGGCTTCGGTTTTCAGGTTTTCGACGGTCACGGATTACTGCTGCTGATTTTTTCGATTCGAGGGTTGCCAGCATCGGATTCTGCGAGCGACCTGGCAAGCTTCGTTACTGTACCGACTCCCGGCACCATCAAATCCGGCGCCAGCTCGGCCAGCGGCAACAATACAAAATTTCGCTCCGCAATGCGCGGATGCGGTAATAACAAATCTGTGGTTTCCGTCCGGACGCCTGCGAATACCAGCAAATCCAGATCCAGGGTGCGTGGCCCCCAGCGCTCCACCGACCGGTCACGACAGTGGCGGTCCTCGATTTTCCGCAACCCCACCAGGAAATCCTGCGGTTCGTTCTTTGTCAGTACGATAGCGACCGCATTGATGTAGTCGTCCTGACCGGGCGGTCCGATCGGGGCTGAACGATACAGATTCGAGACGCGTTGCAATGCGCTATTTGGCAGCTCGGCAAGTTCCGTAATAGCCTTACGAACGTGATCTAGGGGCGAATCGAGATTGCTGCCGATCCCGACATACGCCGGCGACCAGCGCGGACGCGCGTTGCTCATGACGAGGTGGCTTTCGCATTGCGGCGTCGCCGCGGGCGGCGCCGGCGTTTCTTGCCCTTGGGTCCATCGCCGACACCGAAACTTTTCAGGCGTTCATCGTCCGACTGTTTCTGCACATCCGTCCAGAATTGCGCCACTTCCGGGTCAACCTCGCCTATCTGTGCTCGAAGAACCATGAAATCGTACGCTGCCCGAAAGCGTCGGTGCTGCAGCAAGTTGCAGGCTCGCCTGCCCTTCAACGCGAGGAAGCGCGGCTGCAGCGCCAGCATTTCCCGCATTGGCGAGGTAAATCGCCGCGGAATCGAAATACGCGCTTGCTGGGACGCGACTATCTCGTACGCAGCAAGTGCCAGGGATTGCGCCTCGGACATTTTCTCGGCCGCGCGCATCCTGGCTGCGACCTCAAGCACCGGCTTCCACAGAAATACGCCGAGCAGAAACATCGGGGTCACCGACTGGTCAGCCTTGACGCGCTTGTCGGTATTGAGCAACGCTGCCTCAACGAATGACAGGAAGGTGTCGTCGCCTTCCAGCGCATTGTCCGTCTCCGGGAACAGCAATTGAAACAGGCCGTACTGCCGCAGCAAGTTGAATGTCGGGTGCGCAAAACCCGCCTGGAACAGCTTCAGGAATTCATCGAATAAACGTGCCGGCGGCACGTTTGCGAGCAGTTCTTTTGCATCGTTAATAGCTCTGCTGACTGACTTGTCAATCTGAAAATCGAGTTTTGCCGCAAATCGAACGGCGCGTAACATGCGCACCGGATCCTCGCGCATCCGTTGCGTCGGGTCGCCGATCAATACGATTCGACGCCGCTTGATATCGTCGGTACCACCTACGTAATCCCAGATGCTGAAGTCAGCGATGTTGTAATACAGCGCATTGCAGGTGAAGTCGCGGCGCCAGACGTCTTCGTCGATACTGCCGTATACGTTGTCCCGCAGAATTCTGCCCTCATCGTCATGCGCCACGTCAGCCGACGAATCATGATCTCCGGGCGCCGCGCGAAACGTGGCAACCTCGATGATCTCCCGGCCGAAACGGACGTGCGCGAGCCTGAACCGGCGCCCGATGAGCCGACAGTTGCCGAACAACGCCCGTATTTCCTCGGGTTTCGCATCGGTCGCGAGATCGAAATCCTTCGGGTGCAGACCCAGCATCGCGTCGCGCACGCCGCCGCCGACCAGGAACGCCTGGTGGCCCGATTTATGCAGCCGGTAGAGAACTTTGAGTGCGTTTTTAGAGATTTCGTCCCTGGAGACGGTGTGGGACGAGCGCGGAATGATCTTCGGTTTTATGGCGTTAGCCTGCTGTTTTCGGGGTCAATTTAGAACTTGAGCAATGAATTTGCCGCCGTATAATAACAGCCCCCCGGAGTACCGGGGCCAGTTTTTGAATCCGTGCTCCCTTCGTCTAGTGGTTCAGGACGCCGCCCTCTCACGGCGGTAACAGGGGTTCGAATCCCCTAGGGAGTACCATATTTTTCAGTTATTTACGGTTTAGACGTCCAATTTGAGGGCATACTTAGGCAATATTTAGTCCAAAACCCGCGCTAAATCCGCCCCCTCCCTAGGCAAGAGTGGGTCACAGGGACGAGAGAACAG
>JAHHOT010000107.1 GCA_018677555.1 Gammaproteobacteria bacterium
CTCCCGAACTCGAGGAAATTCAGCGGATCCGGTTTCAGGCGCGTATCGACTTCATCCGTGATTACCTGACAGAAGAACAGCTGCAGCAACTGCAGCGATCGCGCTCAGTGGCCCGAACCGGAGGTTAGCCGGCAAAGAGTCTGGTATTCTGCGGCTCTACCCTACGCGATAAACGACAACAAAGGCGTAGCGATGACTCGCGGTTTTCGCCATACAATGCGTATGCTGCAGGCTCTGGGCACCTTGCTGTGCATTGCGGGCTGCGCGACCAGCGCCCCGGGACAACGCTCGCCAGCGGACCCGTGGGAGCCGCTCAACCGCAACATTCACGCGTTCAACGATACGCTGGACTCCGTTACGCTCAAGCCGGTTGCAAAAGCCTACGAAAAGGCCGTGCCATCGACCGCGCGGCTGGGAGTGACAAACTTTTCGCGAAATTTGCGCTCGCCGCTCAACCTGATCAACAGTTTTCTGCAAGGCAAACCACGGGATGGCTTTACCGAGGCCGGCCGTTTTCTCGCCAACACGACTTTCGGCCTGCTGGGCGTCCTCGACGTTGCCACCGACATGGGCCTCGAAAGCCACGACGAGGACTTCGGACAAACGTTGGCGGCCTGGGGCGTGCCGGATGGACCCTACGTCGTCGTGCCGATGCTCGGCCCCCGCACGCTGCGCGATGCGCTTGCGATTCCGCTCAACTTTCTCGCGGACCCGCTGCTGCACTACGACAATTCATCGGTCCGGGACAGGCTTTATGTCCTGCGCCTGGTCGATGTACGACACCGCCTGTTTGCCGCGGAGGGACTTATCAAGGATTCGACGGACCGGTATCTGACGATTCGGGAATCGTACCTGCAGCGCAGACAGTACCTGATCCACGACGGGGATCCGCCGGTCGACGAGGATTTTTACGACGATTTCTACGATGACGAGTACTACGACGACGGTGAAGAACCGCCGCAGAGCGGCCAATAGCCCCTGCCTGTTCAGGCGGAGTCTGGCGCCTCGATGAACCCGGCCCAGCGTTCGCCTTTTCGCAACAGGCTGTCGACCTCGGTGGTCTTGGCGATCGCATCGATTTTCGCCGGCGTGTTCGTAAACTGAATTTCCCGCACGGTGTGGTTGGCCCAGGTAATCCACTCGAGCAACAGCGCCAACCCGGCCGAATCCGTGCGCTCCACGCCGCCAAGATCAACCTCGATTCGCGTATGTTCCTCGAACATGGCTTCGCTGACACGCAGTATTTCCCCTGCGGTGTGAAAGGTCATGTTCCCGCTCAGCGCGAACTTGCCGTCGCCCAGGTCGTTGAGCGCAAAGTCACTCATGCTCCCTCGGCAACGGCGACATCCGAGCGCAAGCGTTCGATAACCGCATCCAGACTGCTCGCCTGTATTTCGGAATTCAGTTCCACGCGAAAATTGCGCACGTAGGAAATCCCTTCCACAACTACGTCGAACATCAACCACCCCGATGCACGCTTCACGAGGCCATAATTGACCGGCACTTTGGTGCCGTCGTCCAGCCGTACCTCCGTACGAACTACCGTGCGGGACTTGCTCTCGTCACCCCTGAACGGCAATACCATGACCTTGTCTTCATCGAACTCAAGAAGGCTATCGGCGTACTTCTTCAGCAAGCTCTTATAAAACGCATCGATAAAATCATTGCGCTGTTGTTCGCTCGCCGTTCGCCAGTGCTTGCCGAGAACGAGTTGCGCTGCATAGCGTCGATCGAAACGTGGCAAGAGTATTTCGTCGATCATCGCATACAAGGCTTGCGGGTCGCTTTCGAGCTCCTGCCTGCGAACCGACAGCTGAGAAGAGATTTCGTCGACTGCCTCTTCGATTATGTCGTTCGGTGATTGTGCGTTCGCGCCGATCGACATGAGGGCCAACGCCAGCGTGGCAAATAGTCGTTTCACGTAGAACTCCAATAATCGTCCGCGGCTATTCATTGTCTCCACCGGAACCGCTGCTGAACAGGTACTTGCTGATCAGGTTTTCGATGACGATCGCCGATTGAGTGAACAATATTTCACTGCCGTCTTCCAGGTAAATATCCGACCCGCCCGCCTGCAAGCCGACATACTGGCTGCCGAGCAACCCGGAGGTCAGGATGCTCGCATCCGAATCGTCGGGAATCTGGCCATATTGGCTGTCGATCACGAATGTAACTTCTGCGTTCAGCGCAACCGGATCGAATTCGACTGAAGTCACGCGTCCGATCGTCACGCCTGACATCGATACAGGCGCACGGTTCTTCAGGCTGCCTACGTTTTCGAATCGCGCGGTCACAGTGTAGGTATCCGTAGCCGAAAACGCGTCCGAACCCGTTGTCTGCGTGGTGAGGAAAAACAGCGCCGCCAGGCCGAGCAGCACGAAAAGTCCGGTTCCTAGTTCGACGGATCGAGTTTGTTGCATGGTTCTACCCCAAATACCAGGCCGTAATCATGAAATCGAGAATCAGCACTGCAATCGCAGTAATTACGACGGTTCGTGTCGTCGCGCGCCCGACACCCTCGGCCGTCGGAACGGCATTATAGCCCTCCCAAACGGCAATCAGGCTGGCGACGACGCCAAATACGACGCTCTTGACGATGCCCTCGTAAATGTCCGCGATCTCGAGCGTACTTTGCATTTGTTGCCAGAATGCACCGGCGTCGACGGCCAGCAGGTCGACGGCAACGACGTGTGCGCCGAACAGGCCGACCGAAGTAAACACGGCCACGAGCATCGGCATCGAGATTACGCCGCCCAGGAAACGCGGTACCAGCACGCGGCGCAGCGGATTGATCGCCATCATTTCCATGGCCGACAGCTGATCCGTTGCTTTCATCAGGCCGATTTCCGAGGCCAGTGCGGTTCCCGCGCGACCCGCAAACAGCAATGCAGTGATGACCGGGCCCAGTTCCTTGATGAGTGAGAATGCGGCAAACGTGCCAACCGAGTCTTCGGCGTTGAATTTTGACAGGTTGGAATGACCCTGCAGGCCAAGCACGCCACCAACGAACAAGCCGCAGACCATGATGATGACCAGCGACAACGCGCCTGCGTTGTACACCTGTTGCACGACCAGCCCGAATCGACGCACGAAGATTCTGGGCGAATTCATCACCAGCTTGACGAAAAACAGCTGGAACGCACCGAAAGTTCGCACGAAGCCCATGATCTGGTAATAGATTTCGCGCAACATGGCTGGCCCGGGTACGGTTATTCCGCGTCACGCCCGAGCAGTTGCTCGGCGTAGTTTGGCGCAGAGTAATGAAACGGCACCGGGCCATCGGCCATGCCGTTCATGAATTGCTGGACCAGGTCCGACGACGTTTTCTTCAGTTCCTGCGGGCTGCCGGAGGCGGCTACCTTGCCATCGGAAATCAGGTAGGTCCTGTCCGCCACACTCGCAATCTCCTGCACGTCGTGGCTGACGAGTATGCTCGAGATACCGAGCGCGTCATTCATTTTGCGGACCAGCCGCACGATGACGCCCATCGAAATCGGATCCAGGCCGACGAACGGCTCGTCGTAGATCAGGATGTCGGGATCCATAACCATCGCCCTTGCCAGCGCGACGCGTCGTGCCATGCCGCCGGACAGTTCGGCCGGCATCATGTCGGCGGCGCCACGCAGGCCGACGGCGTGCAATTTCGTGAGCACAATGTGCCTGATGAGGCGATTGGGCAGGCGCGTGTGCTCGCGCAACGGGAAAGCGACGTTTTCGAAAACATTGAAATCGGTCAGCAAGGCACCATTCTGAAATAGCATGCCGAAGCGCCGGCGGAGTTTGTAGAGTTGCTTCTGATTCAACGCTGAAAGGTCCTGCCCGTCCACCAGGATGACGCCGCGGTCCGGGATGAGTTGCTTCGTGATCAGGCGCAACAAGGTCGTCTTGCCGGTACCGCTGGGACCCATGATGGCAGTCACCTCACCGCGGCGTATTTCGACATTCAGGCCGTTGAATATCTGGCGCGCACCCCGCGAGTAATCGAGATCGTGGATCTCGATCAATTCGTAAGAGCTGTTGTCCATTCGCGAATGACTCCCTGTGAGCGCTTCGAGTTCTTGTTGGTGTCGTCTTGACGGCGCCAGCCGCCAGGCAAGGCGGCAGACCGGCACAGGATAGCAAACCTGCCGCGGGATACGCCCTGTAGCGTTACGGTTTAAATAGTACTAAAATGGTCCTCTTTATTCACTGGAGCGCCCCGATGTTGCGCATCAGCAAGCTAACAGACTACGGCACCGTCGTGCTCGCGCACCTGGCGGCCAGCCGCTCGGAACGCGTCAGTGCCAACGAAGTAGCCGCGGCAACGGGCCTCGGCCTGCCGACGGTGAGCAAGCTCCTGAAGACGCTCGCCAGATCGGGGCTGGTGGCGTCCACCCGCGGGGCACAGGGCGGCTACCAGCTGGCGCGCGATGCCGCCTCGATCAGCGCAGCGGACGTCATCGACGCGCTCGAGGGCCCGGTCTCTATAACGGAATGCAGCGCTCACGACAGTCATTGCGGCCTCGAGGCGACCTGCAGTGTCGGCAATGCCTGGCAGCGTATCAACGTCGCCATTCGCCGGGCGCTGACGGAAATTACGCTGGCGGACCTGCTGCGCAACCACCTTCCGACGCCGAGATTCGAGTTCGCCGGCACCCCGATCAACGTCGAATCCGCCAAACACAAGTAGGCTTTACTATGTCAACAGATCCGAACGACATCGAATCACTGGTCAACCGCCGCTATGAACACGGCTTCGTCACCGACATAGCGACCGACAGCCTGCCGCCAGGTCTTAACGAGGACGTCGTACGGGCGATATCCGCGCGCAAAAACGAGACGGAATTCATGCTCGAATGGCGGCTGAAAGCCTATCGCCACTGGTTGACGATGCGGGAACCCTCCTGGGCCCACGTGCACTATCCACCCATCGACTACCAGGGCATTTCCTACTTCGCCGCGCCGAAATCCGACGACGATCGGCCAAAAAGCCTCGACGAGGTGGATCCGAAGCTGCTGGAAACTTACGACAAGCTGGGTATCCCGCTGCATGAGCGCGCGCGCCTGGCCGGTGTTGCCGTCGATGCAGTGTTCGACAGCGTCTCCGTCGCAACGACGTTCAAGGAGAAACTGAAGGAAGCCGGCGTCATATTCTGTCCTTTTTCCGAAGCCGTCATTAACCATCCGGAGCTCGTGCGCAAGTATCTCGGCAGCGTCGTACCTTATCGTGACAACTTTTTCGCGACCCTGAACTCGGCGGTATTCAGCGATGGGTCTTTCGTTTACGTGCCGAAAGGCGTGCGCTGCCCAATGGAGTTATCCACCTACTTCCGCATCAACGCGGCGAATACCGGGCAGTTTGAAAGAACGCTGATCATCGCGGATGAAGGGAGCTACGTGAGCTACCTGGAAGGTTGCACCGCGCCAATGCGCGATGAAAATCAACTGCATGCTGCGGTGGTCGAACTCGTTGCACTGAAAGACGCGGAGATTAAATATTCGACGGTGCAAAACTGGTATCCGGGCGACGAAAACGGGAAAGGTGGAATCTACAACTTCGTCACGAAACGCGGCGACTGTCGGGGCGATCGCTCGAAAATTTCCTGGACGCAGGTCGAAACCGGTTCGGCGATTACCTGGAAATACCCGAGCTGCATCCTGCGTGGCGCGGATACTGTTGGCGAATTCTATTCCGTCGCCGTCGCAAACAACATGCAGCAGGCGGATACCGGCACCAAGATGATTCACATCGGGCGCAACTCTCGCAGCACTATTGTCTCGAAGGGCATTTCCGCCGGACGCGCGCAAAACGCATATCGGGGTCTGGTACGCGTGATGCCACAGGCTGCGGATGCGCGAAACCATACCCAATGCGATTCACTGTTGATCGGCAAGCAATGCGGCGCGCACACGTTTCCATACATGGAAATCAGGAATCCCTCGGCAACCGTCGAGCACGAAGCGACCACGTCGAAAATATCTGCCAATCAACTTTTTTATTGCCGCCAACGCGGCATCTCCGAAGAAGACGCAGTCAACATGATTGTCAACGGCTTTTGCAAAGAAGTCTTCAAAGAGCTGCCGATGGAATTTGCGGTGGAAGCACAAAACCTCCTCAACGTGAGCCTGGAAGGCGCCGTTGGCTAAGTCGGAATTAATCGAAATGCTGGAAATAAAAGATCTGCAAGCAAAAATTGGCGATACCCGGATTCTCAACGGCTTGTCGCTGTCGGTCCAGGCCGGTGAAGTTCACGCCATCATGGGCCCGAACGGATCCGGCAAGAGCACGCTGGCACAGGTGCTCGCCGGCCATGCCGACTACGAAGTGACCGGCGGCAGCGTGACCTGCTTCGAAAAGGACCTGCTCGACCTCGAACCCGAGGAGCGAGCCCGCGAAGGTCTGTTTCTCGGCTTCCAGTACCCGGTGGAGATTCCCGGAGTAAACAATGCCTATCTGCTCAAAGCCGCGGTGAACGCGCGGCGCAAGCACCAGGGGCTACCGGAAATCGATGCGTTCGAGTTCCTCAAGCTGGCGAAAGAGCGCATGGCTCTGCTCGACATGGACCCGACATTCCTCAATCGGGGTGTCAACGAAGGATTCTCCGGTGGGGAGAAGAAACGCAACGAGATCCTGCAGATGGCGATGCTCGAACCGCGCCTCGCCATTCTGGATGAAACGGATTCCGGACTGGATATCGACGCGCTCAAGGCGGTCGCGAAAGGTGTAAACACCATGCGTGACCCGGAGCGCGCCATAATCCTGGTGACCCACTACCAGCGCTTGCTCGACTATGTGGAGCCCGATTTCGTGCACGTGCTGTCCAAGGGACGGATCATTCGCTCCGGCGACAAGTCGCTTGCGCTCGAGCTCGAGGAAAAAGGTTATGACTGGGTGCGCAAGGCGGCAAACGCATGACAGCATTGAACTTCAGCGAGGAATCCCTGCAGGCAGCGATTCGCGCATTGCCTGACAGCAGCCTGTCGTCCGTACGGCAGGCTGCCGCCAGCCAGTTCCTTGCCGATGGCCTGCCCTCAACAAAGCATGAGGACTGGAAATATACGAACCTCGCGCCGGCCGCGTCCGTTGGCAATAGCTGGTTGCAAGTCGTGCAACGGGCGAAGACACCAGCCGGCGTGCCGGCGGCAGCCGCCGAATATCTGCAACAACTGCAAAGCGAGGTCGACGCGTGCTGGTTCATCGTAGCGGATGGAATAGTGCTTGCCCGCGACTGCGATTCGAATTTTACTGCGGAAGACTACGTCAGCATCGAGAAATTGTCCGATACGAACCAGGCTGGTGCCATCCTGGCAAGTGATCCGATTACGCGGCTCAATGCGGCACTCCTGCGAGACGGACTGCGCGTGAGGTTCACAAGGGGATGCAGCGACAAACCGTTTGCTTTCTTGTTTGTCGATGCAGAGGAATCAATGCCCCATATGAGTCAGAACCGTATCGTCATCGAAGCAGGAGAACAGGCGCAGGCGCGCATCCTGATGGCGCACTGGGCGGCCCCGGGTCACGAGCGGTTCAGAAACACCGTTGTCGAACTGGCATTGCATGAGGCATCGGGCGTCGACGTCGTGCAGATCAGCGATCCAGCGACTGACCAGGTGCTGATCAATACGATCGTTGCCACGCAGGCGCGGGACTCGCGGTTTCACTTCAGCTCCTTCGACTTCGGTGGCGCACTGCTGCGAAACGATGTGAAGGTATCCATTGACGGCTCCGGCGCGAACACGCAACTCGCCGGCCTGTATCTCGCCGGCGCCGGACAACACATCGACAATCATACGCGCGTCGATCACAGGCAGGGCCCCGCTCACAGCAACGAAACCTACCGGGGCATCCTGGGCCGCGGCTCACGCTGTGTTTTCAATGGCAAGGCAATCGTCCATCCCGGTGCTGACGGCACTGATGCGAACCAGTCCAATCACAATTTACTGCTGTCGGAAGAGGCGGAAATCGACACCAAGCCGGAACTGGAGATATACGCTGACGACGTCAAGTGCAGCCACGGGGCTACGGTAGGCCAACTCGATAACGCCGCGCTCTTTTATCTTCGATCCCGCGGACTGTCCCGCTCCGAGGCCGTTGGCGTGCTGACGCGATCATTCGCTCTTGGCATTTTGTCAGACCTGCCGCTGACGGATGTTGCGGACTACCTGGCCAGCCGCATCGAGGAGCGGCTGGACGAAATCATTGCTCAAAACCAAACACCAATCACGTGAACCCGATGAAAACTGAACTCATTATTCAACCACCCGCAGCGGCAGAC
>JAHHOT010000229.1 GCA_018677555.1 Gammaproteobacteria bacterium
TACCGGTGCTTTGCCAATACCGCTCAGAAACGATCGCAGCGTCAGCGCATCTTCCAGTCGACCGAGGTAGGTCACCGGATTCAGATCCAGCATCGATGCGGACATTATCAGTCCACCCAGTAGACCCATTACGTCAGCGAAGACCGTCAAAAGCGGCAGCGCGATAACCAGTGCGATCACTTTGGGCAATACCAGCATTTCGATGGGCGCAATGCCGATACTGCGTAACGCATCCACTTCTTCAGTGACCATCATTGTGCCAATCTGCGCCGTGTACGCAGACCCGGTTCGCCCCGCAACGATTATTGCAGTGATCAGAGGTGCGAGCTCCCGTACCGTTGACAGTCCCACGATGTCGGCGATATAGATGTTCGCCCCGTAGTCTCGCAACACGATCCCTCCCTGGTATGCAATGACGACGCCGACGAGGAAGGACAGGAGCCCGACAATTGGCATCGCATTGACGCCAACCTCCTGCAATTCCCGGACAACGAGCGAAAAGCGGATCTTCCATGGCCTGACGACTGCCTGCCAGACGACGCCCGACAGTCGACCCACGAATTCGAGAAATTGCCGATACTCACCGAGCTGGCTGATTGCGTGTTGCCCGATGTTCTCGAGAAACGCCTGCTCCGCCGGCCGCGGCGGGCGTGCGGCCGCCGCGGCATTGGCGGCGACCAGTTGCAGCAAGTCAGATTCCTGCTGACCCGCACCATCCACCGACACCTGCAGGCCGGAGGCGCGCAATTCGTCGATCGTCCGATGCAGCAACCAGGCGCCCGGCGTGTCCAGTTCGTCGAGCCCACTGAGGTCGATCGAGACAGGTTGCCGCGGCCATGCGGTCTGCGACAGGGTTTTTTCCATGTCGTGCAGATCGGTCCCGGTCCAGCTTCCGGTGCAATAAACAGTTGCGTTCTTTATGGTCAGTCCGGCCGCCGGCATTGCGCCTTACCTGCTGCGCATCATGTCGTCGACATCCAGGACTGAGCTGCCGCCAGATCGTCTTCGGTATCGATCCCCGGACCGGGCCGTTGTGCAGGGACACCGACTTTAATGACCATTCCCAGGCTCAGAGCGCGCAGCTGTTCCAGGTGCTCACAGGTTTCCAGGTCGGAAGGGCTGGACGCAACGATTCGTTGCAGAGTCCGACTGCGGTAGCCGTAAATTCCATGATGGTGTAGCGCCGTCGCCAGCGCCAGCTCTGTGTCAACGGGATTCCTCGCGTGCGGAATCGGCGCCCTGCTGAAATAGAGTGCCCTGGCATCAGCGTCGCACACCACCTTGACGACGTTCGGATTCAGGTAATCTTCGCGCGACGCCAGCGGGGATGCCAGTGTCGAAATGTCAGCTTTGTCATCGTCGAGCAACAACGCACACTGATTGACCAGTGCAGCTGGCATCAGCGGCTCATCGCCCTGCAGATTGACGACGACCTGCTCACCAGGCCAGCCACGCAGGCGAGCCACCTCGGCGAGCCGGTCTGTTCCCGAGCCATGGTCGGCAGCGGTCATGCAAACATCGGCGCCGAATGACGTTGCGGCGGCCTCGATTCGCTGATCGTCTGTTGCGATAATGACCTCGGTCGCATCACTTTCCCTACCCCGTTCGTACACATGCTCCAGCATCGTCTTGCCGGCAATCGCGCGTAATGGCTTGCCAGGCAAACGCTCAGACGCGAAGCGTGCGGGAATTACCACGATAAATTCGCTCATCGGCCTGGCCTTTGTTCGCGAAGCTTGAGTTGCCGCAGCAACTCGTCCACCCATATCATGTTTCTAGAGTCTCCGAAATCAACCTCGACCGGAAGGTACCAGAGACCCTCGCGAGCGAACTGCCGGCATTTTACCGCGTCCTTCTCGGTCATGACGACCGGCAGACCGTCCTCAAACTCCAGATCAGATTGATCGAACTGCGCGTGGTCGCGGAATGCATGACCGTCCACGTCAATATGCAATGATTCCAGCAGCCGAAAAAATCGTTGCGGATTCGAAATCGCCGCCACTGCGTGCACACGCTTGCCGGCAAATTCGTCCAGTGTCACCTCTTTTGCGTCATCGAGCGAGCGAAACGATCCGGGGACAAGCGAGAACTCCGAGGTAACCAGGTCGTCGCTGCGATTGCCAAACTTGTTGGGAAATACGCCTGGTGTCTTTTGCAACAATACTTCGTCCACGAGTTCAAGACGCGAAATCGGTTCGCGCAAGGGCCCTGCCGGCAACATGTGGCCATTGCCAAACGCGCGCGAACCATCGACCAGCGCAATCTCGAAATCGCGGTGCAATCGATAATGCTGGAGTCCGTCATCAGCGATCAGCACCCTGGCACCCAGCTTGCGCGCCAATTGCGCAGCACGTATGCGGTCTGCGTGCACGACGACGGGGCAACCCGATCGAGTAGCAAGTAGAATCGCTTCGTCGCCCACCTGATTCGGATCGCTCCGGGGTGTCACTTCGACCGGATGATCGTCTTTCTTGCCGCCGTAGCCGCGGCTGACAATGCCCGGATAATAGCCCTTACTCTGCAACACCCTGGCGAGCCAGATTGTCAGCGGCGTTTTTCCTGTACCGCCGACGGTAATGTTTCCCACGACGATGACCGGAACACCAACATCATATGTGCGTAATACGCCGGCATGATAGAGCCCGGCGCGAACTAATGCGACGACTGAGAAAATCCAGCTGAGCGGAATGAGCAAGAAGTACCAGCGCGAACCGCCATACCAGATTCTGTGAAACCAGTTTTCGAGGCCTGTCATTTTGGCGCCATGTTGGCTCAGGTCGGAGAAGCGTCTTCGCTGAATTGCATTCGATACAACTGGGCGTAGTGACCATCCTGCTCTACCAGGTCTTTATGTGTCCCTCGCTCGACGATGCTGCCACTATCAAGCACAATAATGTGGTCCGCGTTTTCCACAGTGGACAAGCGATGGGCAATGACCAGTGTTGTGCGGTCCCGCATCAGCACGCCCAAGGCATCCTGAATACGCCGCTCGGACTTTGTGTCGAGAGACGACGTCGCCTCGTCGAGAATGAGAACCGGTGCGTCCTTGAGCAAAGCGCGTCCAATCGCGATTCGTTGCCGCTGACCGCCCGACAGCAGAACGCCGCGATCGCCGACGATCGTCTCGAGACCATCGGGCATCTCGTTGACGAAATCCATGATGTGTGCCGCTTCCGCTGCCTGCAAGAGCGCTGCGCGCGAACAGCTCCTCAGCTGGCCATACGCGATATTGTTCGCAATTGTGTCATTGAACAGGATTACGTCCTGGCTCACCAGGCTGATCGCGAACCGCAGGTTTGATAATTCGTACTCTTCGACGTTTACACCGTCGAGCAGTATTCTGCCTGCGGTTACATCGTAGAATCGCGGCAGCAGGTTGACGAGCGTCGATTTGCCGCTGCCCGAATGACCGACGATCGCAATCGATTCGCCCTTTTCTACGACGAATGAAACATCGTTCAGAACGGGCCGGGTCTCATCGCCGTAAGAAAAACACACCTTTTCGAACTCGACGCGACCGGCGATGTTCTCACTACGGTACGTGCCCTCGTTAATTTCGTCGGGTTGGTCAAGCACCTGAAACAGGGAGTCGCCCGCTGCGATGCCGCGTTGTAGCGTTGCATTGACGTTGGTTATACGCCGCAGCGGTTGCAGCATGAGCATCATCGCGCCAAAGAAAGACATGAAGCTACCAGGACTCAGATCGCCGTTGAGCGACTCGATTCCCGCGAAGTAAATGACGCCGGCGACGCCGAAACCGAAAACAACCTGGGTAATGGCCACACCGAACGAGCGGGAACGCACCAGTTTCATATTCTGGCGGCGGTTACGCTCGTCCGCCTCTTCCAGTCGTTCGGTCTCGTAATCATAGCCACCGAAGACCTTGACTACGCGATTTCCGCTGAGGACTTCCTCCGACACCTGGGTTACGTCGCCGACCGTATCCTGAATACGACTGCTATAGCGACGAAATGCATTCCCCAGTATGCGTATGAGGACGGCAATGACCGGAAACAGTACTGCCACGAAAACGAACAAGCGGGTGCTTTGAATCAGCATCACGCCAATCGCGGCAACCACTGTAAGCAGCTCGCGAATCAGGATCGTCACAACGTTGGTTACCGACTCCGCAACCATTTCAACGTTGTAAGTCATTTTCGACAGCATTGGACCTTTGGATCTCGAGTCGAGAAATCCGGCTGGCAGCGTGAGATATTTCCTGAAGACCTCGCGGCGCAGATCACTGATCACGCTGCGGCCTATCCATCCCAGCGACGCCTCGGTCGCGAACCCCGATATGCCACGAATGATGAAGACGCCGATGAATGCGACCGGCAGCCACCTTGTTGATTCAAGATTGTGCGACACGAGCGCCTCGTCCATGAGCGGCTCGACCATCCATACCATGGTCGCCTCAACCACCGCAGAAATCGCCATCGCAACCACCGCAACGAAGCCGACCAGGCGATGCGGCAGCACGTACTTCCACAAACGCCCGTAGACAGCCCGAACCTTGGGGTCGATGCGTCGCGCCGACATGGATCCTGCCGTCACTGCTCAGCCGAATCGTTAACGGTCGCTATGCTTATCTTTACGAATCCGAGTTTCCCGGCAACATCCATTGCCGTCACGACAAACTGGTGCCTTGCGTTGGCATCGGCGCTAATGGTAAGCGGCAATGAGGTATCGCCGCCGGACAGCTTCTGCAGTGCGTTTCGAATCGTCTCCGGTCGGCTGTTGATCAGTTCCCGCCCGTTGATCAGGAACGTGCCTGTCTCGGTGATCATGATGTCCAGCTGTTCCGGAATCTGCTCGACAACCGCGGCACTGTCTGTCGCTGGCAGTCGTATTGCAATTTGCGACTGCTTGACAAAGCTGGTTGACACCATGAAAAAAATCAGGAGCAGCAAGACAACGTCGATCAGCGACGTCAGGTTGACTTCAGGTTCCGTCTTTGCACGTACGTTCAGATTCATTATTTCGCAGGACTGTTGGCCTGGCGCCGATGCAACGCCTCAACCAGCTTGATCGCTTCCTTTTCCATATCGACGACCAGCGTATCCACCCGGTTGCGGTAGTAGCGGTAGCCAATCAGTGCAGGGATGGCAACGGTGAGACCTGCTGCGGTAGTGATCAGAGCCTCGGCAATGCCGCCAGCGAGCACCGTGGGATTGCCAACGCCGTGCGTGGTAATCGCGGTGAATACTTTCACCATACCGATAACCGTTCCGAGCAATCCGAGTAACGGGGAAATGGCAGCCACCGTGCCGAGCGTGTCCAGGTAACGCTCGAGTTCGTGCACGACATGGCGCCCGGTATCTTCGATACTGTCTTTCATGATCGCCCGGTCGCGGTCACGATTAATCAGGCCCGCTGCCAGGATCTGCCCCAGCGGCGAACCCTGGTGCAGCGTCTGAATCTGGCGCTGGTCAAGCGCGTCTTTCTTGACCCAGTCCCAGACACGGCTGGTAAGGTCCTCCGGGATCACGCGCTTTTGCTGCAGCGTCCAGAAACGTTCGAGCATGATACCCATGGCAAGGATCGCGCACAGAATGATCGGCGCCATCAACCAGCCGCCGGCTTTTACGATATCTACCATATGGCCAGACTCAGCGGAAAAGCGAAATATACAGCGAAGGGCCGAAAAATTCTCCCAAATTCAGCGGATTCCGCGCTACAGGGGCTGCGTCCAGAAGCGCCTGGAGCTGCTCCTGTGGCGCCGCAGTTCAGCAGGCACCTGACCACGACAAAAACGTTGTGACAGGGCGCCGCCTTCCGCCGTGGTGACGAGCTGCGCACCCGTCGAACGCCAGCGATCGATGACTGCCGGCGTGGGCAGTCCCCAGCGGTTGCGATAGCCGGCGGAGACGATTGCCAACCCGGGCTTCAATGCCTGAACGAATGGCGAGCTCGATGACGTATTGCTTCCGTGATGCGGCACGACCACCGTATCGACGACGCCGGGCATGTCGGCCAGCATTCTTTCTACCGTCGATTCGATGTCGCCGGTCAGCAACAGCCGGTGACGTCCCAGGCTGGCCAGGACGACGCAGGACGCGTTATTTCCCGACCATGCGGAGTCGCGGCGCGGGTGGAGTACCTGGAGCCGCATGTCATTGAATTGCCAGACCTGCCCTGCGTGGCAGGCTTCTGCCGCCGGCAGGCCGGGTATAACCTCGCCTGCGACAACTGCCGTCACCGATTTTCTTGCCAGCAGGGTATTGACGCCGCCCGCGTGATCGAGATCTGCATGACTGATGATCAACAAATCGACGTCGTTCACTGCAAGATGATTGAGAAACGGCACTACAACGAGCTGTGCGGCATCGGCCCCGCCGCGAAATCGCGGCCCCGTATCGAAAAGGACCGTGTGATCGCGGGTTCGCAGCACGACTGACATACCCTGCCCTACATCGAGAACCGACAGTTCCATGCACCTGGCAGGCAACGCCGCCGGCCTGCTGAGAATAGCGACAGAGACCGCCACAACGGCGAGCCCGCGCCCGGGCCAGCCACGCGGTAACAGGACGTAGACGCAGGCGAGGCAGGCGGCCGCATGCCCGGCCCTGGACAAGGATGCCAGCGATACTCGTGACAGAGGCAGAAGATCGGCACATTCGATGATGTAGGTCACCAGCCGGATACTTCGATGCGCGAGCTGCAACAGCAGGTCACCGGCGGCTGTCGTCGGTCCCGCCATCAATAGCCCGCCAAGCCCCAGCGGCACCGACACGAATCCGAATACCGGCAATACGATCATGTTGACGAGCGGCGCTAGCAACGCAGCACGTCCGAACTGCATGGCTGTCAGGCCGAAAAGGCCGAACAGGAGCAGCAGCTGCACCGACCAGAGGTCTCTCAACCTGTATGACAGCTTGCTATGCCAGGCTGGCCCGTCAGGCCGGCCGCGCCAATGGCCGGCTGCAATCAGCAAGATCGCCACCGCGGCGAAGGACAACTGGAATCCTGGCGCCCAGACGATCAGCGGATTAACGATGATCGTCAACACGCAAACCAGCGCAAGCTGGCGGACGGAACGGAGCGGGCGCCGCAGCAATACGCCGGCGACCGCCAATCCCGACATCAGTGCAGCACGCTGCGCAGGGATACCGAGGCCGGAAATCGCGGCATAGCCAACGACAACCGGCACCGTGCAAACGACCGACAGCACCCGCAGATTGGCACGTGGCAGCAGGAGTGCCGTGAGCAGCCAGGTAACCGCATACGCCAATCCGCCGGCCAGGCCGATATGCAGTCCAGAGATGGCCATCAGGTGACTCGTTCCCGTGCGCGCATAGCGCGACCATGCGTCCGGAGATACTTCGTGTTTTGCGCCGACGGTGATCGCCATCAGCACGGCGCGAGCCTCGTCGGGCGGTAACAGCGCCTGCAAGCGCTGCGCAGATCGCGCTCGCAGCTGAACGATACTGGCGCGGGGTCCGGCGTACCCTTTCTCCAGCAGCTGTCCGTCCAGCACGTACCCGGTCGCTCCGATCGACGAGCGAAACAACCAGTTTTCGTAGTCGAAGCCGCCGGGATTGGAGAAACCACGCGGTCTGCGCAAACGCACCCGCAGCTGCCACGATTCGCCAATTGCCGGCTCCAGCCCGGCATCGAACCAGCTCAGCCGGATTTTCGCCGGCAGGCCTGCCGGGGATACCGGCACAGCGACGAAACGCAGGGAATCACCGCGGGTCGCGGCGAAATCGGCAATCTGCACGCGCACGACGAGGGTTTTGCCCTCCAGCGCCGGATCCAGCTGCTGGCTGGCCAACTGCATCGCTGTCAGCCCTGAAATGAGCCAGCCGAGCAGGAACACAGCCAGCGGCCTGCTGCAGCGGTAGCGGCCGGACAGGAGCGCGACTACCGCAACGAACAGCGCGACGCTACGCGCGGGCGCCTGCAGTGCCAGCACCATCGAATAGGCGCCGACAAGCAGTAAAACGCAAAATCGCAGCATGCTCCGCTTCCTTGCGGTTTACCGATATCATGCCGCACTGCGGCCCGCGTGCCGAAAACCATATCAGCAAAAGTCACAAGGTATGCCCAGACGCTTTTTTCGCAAATTTGCGGTCAAACGTGATGCCCTAAGGCGGCAGTGGTATCTGGCACCTTTTGCACACCTGTTGCACGATTCCCGCCTCTGGAGTATCCGCCGCCGCACTGTCGTACCGGCCTTCTCGCTGGGCTTGTTCGTGGCCTACCTGCCGTTTCCGGGCCACCCCGTACAGGCGGCGCTTCTTGCGGTATTGCTCAAGGTGAATATCCCGATCGCCGCAGTTACGACGTTCGTCAGCAACCCGCTGACAATAGGCCCGATGTTCTACCTGGCCTACAAGATCGGCAGCACGCTGCTTGGCCTGCCGCCGCAGCCGCTCGATTTTGAACTCAACATCGCGTGGTTCATGGAGAAATTTGTAACGGTATGGCAACCGATGCTGCTGGGCTGCGTGTTATTGGGGTCAACGATCTCGGTACTCGGCTACGTTGCGCTCGATATCTTCTGGCGCCTGTCCCTTGCTGACTACCTGGCCCGCCGGCGCGCCCGAAAGCTGCAGAAAGATCGTTCGCGCTAGCTACGTTCGCGAAGTCGGCCGTCCTCGAGAACCAGCACGCGATCCATTCGTTGCGCGATCGTAAGATCGTGCGTTACGATCACGAGACTGGTCGCGAGTTCGTCATTCAACTCGAGCATCAGT
>JAHHOT010000095.1 GCA_018677555.1 Gammaproteobacteria bacterium
GCGCCGGAGCGATCCGGCTGGCAGCCCGCCAGCAGCAAACCCAGCATAAGGCAATGTAACTGGCAGAGATGTCGAGTCATCGGCGTGCAGAGCCCCTGGTCGTGATTTTGGCGACGAGCGCCGATAGTGTAACGTCAGTTGTGGGGCAGGTCGGGGGTTCGAGGTGTTGAAACGTATTACCTGCGCTCTGATGCTGGTTACGGCCACGCTCGCGGCTGCCAAAGGCTCCCTGGCGCAGGGCTCGCCAAGCGATCGCCCGAATATTCTCCTGATCGTTGCTGACGATCTCGGCTATGCCGATCTGGGCGTATTCGGCAGTGACATAGAAACCCCGAACATCGACTCGCTCGCAACTGAGGGCATCCTGTTCACCCAGTTCCATACCGCGCCGATGTGCGCGCCGACTCGCGCCATGCTGTTGAGCGGCAACAACAACCACGTTGCCGGCATGGCGCGCCAGTCGAGTGTCGGACTGGCCGGGCACCCGGTACCCGGCTATGAGGCCGGCTTGTCGGACCGAATTGCGCCGTTGCCACGACTGCTGCGTGACGCCGGCTATCACACCTACACCGTCGGCAAGTGGCACCTGGGCGTCGACGAATCTTCGAGCCCGAGAGCCGCCGGCTTCACACGCTCGTTCAACCTGCTGGAAGGCGCAGGAACGCACTTTGACGCAAAAGGGTTCAAGGAAGGCGGATCTACCTACCGACACAACGGCGAGTTGACCGAGTGGCCCGAAGGACGCTACTCGACGGACTTCTACACCGATCAGCTTATCGACTTCATCGATGAATACCGGGACGGCGATCGGCCATTCTTCGCGTTCGCCGCATACACCTCGCCACACTGGCCGTTGCAGGTACCGGACGAGTACCTGCATTTATACGCCGGCCGCTATGACGACGGCTACGATGCACTTCGGGAACGGCGCTTCGACTCCTTGAAGGAAGCCGGCATCATTCCGTTATCGGCAGAGTTGCCGCCACGGAACGATGCCATCACGCCGTGGGCGGACCTCGACGACGAGCAGAAGCGTCGTGAGTCGCGCAAGATGGAGCTGTATGCAGCCATGGTCGACAATCTCGACGATCATGTCGGGCGCCTGCTCGACTATTTGCGGTCCACCGGTCTCTACGACGATACGCTGGTGGTGTTTATGTCGGACAACGGCGCGGCCGCGGAGGACTTCTATAATCGCGGCAGTTACAAGGAATACATCCAGGCAAACTTCGACAATGCCTACGTGAAGATGGGCACCGCCGAGTCGTTCGTGTCCTATGACTCGCCGTGGGCCGAAGCGGGTTCGGCGCCTTTCCAGCGCCGCAAAACCTACGCCCGCCAGGGCGGCATCGTCGCACCGATGATGGTGTCCGGGCCGGGCGTCGGTGCACGCGGCGTAATAGATTCGGTTTACGCCACCGTGATGGATCTTGCGCCGACGTTTCTCGAGCTCGCCGGCGCGATCTACCCGGACGACGGCTCCGTGGTGCCTATGCGTGGTGAGAGCATGACCGCTTTTCTTGCGGGTGACTCGGACCGCGTGCACGACGACGACTATGTCACTGCCCTTTATCATAACGGCCACGCATTCCTGCGGCAGGGTGACTGGAAGATCGTAACGCTGGATCCGCCGTTCGACGAGACGAAATTCGAGTTGTTCAACATTGCCGACGATCCCGGTGAAACGCGCAACCTTGCGACGGCGGAGCCGGAGCGTTACCAGGCATTGCTCGAATTGTGGCGAAGCGAACGGCAGGAACTCGGCATCATATTGCCTGAAGATCTCTAGCGCCGGGCGGCCAGAAGAGGCGCTTTTCGCGGATTAGCGTCGAAACGACCTGAAACACAATTCCCGCGCAATTGAATTAATATGCGCGACTTACTGCATTGGGGCAGGTCCAGGTGAGCGCATACGTATCCGGCAAGAACATGTTCGAGCGATTCCTGCATTCGCAGGTCGTCGGCAGCATCATCCTGATCGCTGCGACCATCACGGCGCTGATTTGGGCCAACTCGGGATGGGGCCAGGCCTACTACGACCTCTCGCACACCTACCTCGGTGTCCGCTTCGGGGAGTGGGAGTTCAAACTGACGCTGTCCCACTGGATCAAGGACGGCCTGATGGCGATTTTCTTTTTCGTCGTCGGCCTCGAGATCAAGCGGGAAATTGTCGTCGGGGAGCTGTCGACTTTCGACAAGGCGATGCTGCCGGTTTGCGCTGCCGTCGGCGGCGCGGTCGTTCCGGCACTGGTATATGCTTTTTTCAACGCGGGCACACCGTCGTCCAGCGGCTGGGGCATTCCGATGGCAACGGATATCGCGTTTGCACTGGGCGTGCTGTCGATGTTCGGCTCCCGCGTGCCGATCGGCCTCAAAGTCTTCCTCACCGCCCTTGCCATCGCCGACGACCTCATCGCGGTGGCTGCCATCGCACTGTTCTATACGCCCAACCTGGATGTCGTGACGCTGGTGCTGTCGGTCGTGCCACTGGTCCTGATGCTGTTCCTGAACCGTGCCGGCGTTCGTGCTACCTGGATTTACGCATTACTCGCGTTCTCGGTCTGGCTCGGCGTCCTCGGTGCAGGTGTGCATGCAACGATCGCGGGGGTGCTCGTGGCAATGGTAATCCCGGTGCGGCCGAGTATCGATCCAGGCCGCTTTATCGAAGTAACCAGGGGTCTGCTAGAGGGCATCAGGGGCAAGGACAATTCTCTCGACGCGCTGATCCACGATTCCCGCCGGCGGCACAAGTTGACGCAGCTTACCCTTGCCGTCGAGGATGCTATTCCTCCCGCAATCGCACTGGAGCATCGCCTGCACCCGGTGCAATCGTTCGTCATTCTTCCCCTGTTTGCGTTATTCAGCGCCGGCGTGGCGTTCAGCGCCGAGACACTCGCAGGATTTCCGACCGCAGCCAGCCTGGGCGTCATGGCCGGGCTGTTGGTCGGCAAACCGGTCGGGGTGCTGCTCGCCAGCTGGCTGGTCATGAAAATCGCCAGGATCGAGCTGGAGGACGTGTCGCTCGGTCAGCTACTCGGCGCGGGCTTTCTCTCGGGCATAGGATTCACGATGTCCATCTTCATCAGTGAACTTGCCTACGAGTCGGAATTGCTGATCGACCAGGCGAAAGTGGGTGTGCTGATCGCGTCGGTGTTTGCGGGCGCCGTCGGTGCCGTGGTCCTGCACCTGACCTTGCCGAAAAAGACGGATTGACGCGGGGCGCCGATCGACCACGCTCAATGGCGGCGCAAGTCCTGACGAGTCTTTGCAGCTTGCCTAAAGGCGCGACCAGTCGCGCTGCGCGTCGGCGCTGTTGTACGGATCCGTGTTGACCGGTTGCTCCAGTTCCAGCTCGAGCGGCTCGACGTCGCCCATCCATACGTTCCGGCCCAGCGGGTCCGTGAAAACCCGTGCCGGCGGCCTGGGAATACGTACAGTATCGCCTGACTTTTCCTTGAGTAAATCGCTCATTCGCTCTTCGTCTGTCACCCCAACGAAGCCGAAAGCCTACCCAGTTTTGACATAACAAAGTGTGAACCTGGTCAAAATTAGGCCTCCCGACGGGGTCGCGTGCGCTATATTGCGGCCTGTGTCGATATGCAGGTTCCTGGGCTTCCGTGACCCAGTTGGAGGGCCCTCAGTGCCGCCGGGCCGGTCGTTTCCTGGCAGCGGCAGGGGCCAATTCGAGCAAACCATTGACGAGGGACAGACGTGATCGTTCCGGAATTCTGGGCCGAGGCAAGGGAAAGGGTCGTCATCGACGGCAAGTCCCGCACCTATCGCCGCTTCGGCTGGTCGGACGACAGCGAAGCCGATGCGCTTGAAAACGCGACCGAAAGGGTGCGTGAGGCAGCCGCTCGCGCCAGGGCCGGTGAGAAGGTCCGATTAGCCGATCACAAGGTCGCGTACAACGGTGCGGAAGGCTTGCCGATTCGCGAGGAGATCATCGAACGCCACGGCGACACTTTGATCACCCGCAACTCCTACGGCGCACTCTGCCTGAATACACCGGACGTCCTTTTTGCCGACGTCGATATCGAGCCGCGCGGGCACGCCGCCATCGGCTGGATCGTTTTTCTGTTTATCCTGCCCGTTGGCTGGCTGCTGAAAATCCAACTCGACTCGTGGTGGCCATTCGCGGTTGCAGTGGTACTCGGCGCATTCGTTGCGGAACCGATTGGCAGAAAGCTTGCCGATGTCATGGGCCGGGCACGCGACGATCCATTCGACCTGGCGATGTCGCGATTCGAAGAATATGCCCTCAGGAATCCGCGCTGGATCATGCGTGTCTATCGCACGCCGCTGGGTTTCCGCCTCCTGGCAATGCACAAGACCTTCTCGCCGGAAGAAGAGGAGGCCTTCTTATTCATGCAAGCCGTGGGCAGCGATCGTCTGTACATGCAGATGTGCCGCAACCAGAAATGTTTTCGCGCAAGGGTGAGCCCGAAGCCCTGGCGTATCGGCATCGATCACATCCGCCCTCGCCCGGGAATATGGCCGATCAGGGACGAGCGGCTGCCCGAGCGGCGCGCCTGGGTAAAACGTTACGATCTGCAGGCAAAAGAGTATGCGTCATGCCGATACGAACAAACCCTCGGCACCGGCCTGCCGTCACGCAAATGTGAGTCGGTAAGATCCCTGCACGACAAACTGTGCAGGGTCGATGCTGAACTGCCGATTGCCTGACGATGCAATAACACGTACGAAAACCGCAGAACCGGTTGCGGCCTATGATGCCGGAACATTAGAAAGGAGCGACTGATCCCGATGCAATGCGCGTACAAGGTATTGATGGCCGTAATTATGATGACCTGCATCGGCTGCATGTCCCGTACCGGCGAACCTGAGCGAAGCGGCTACAACAACGATCCATTCACGAAGCCCGGGATAATCACACCGTTGACCCTGCCGGATTCATGGCCAACAAATATCCACCGGAATCCGCACAACCTGAGTAACGACGCCAGCACTACGAAACTCGTGGTGCTCGGCACCGGAATGCCATTGCCGAATCCGTACCGTTCCGGCCCTGGCTACGCGCTGGTCGTGAACGATTACCCCTATCTCATCGATGCGGGCGAGGGCATCTGGCGCTCGATCTCACGTGCGGCGCTGGTCAACGGCGACGAATTCACGGTGGGGCTCTCACCTGAGAAGCTCAAGTACCTTTTCGTGACACATCTGCACGAAGACCACACGATCGGCATTCCTTCCCTGTTGCTGAACCCGTTCAAGCTCGATATTCCCACCTCGAAAGAGATCTACGGCCCGAAGGGAACGGCCGACATGGTCCGCCACATCGTCGCGGCGTGGAAAATCGACATCGAGGAAGCCATTTTCGACGGCTACAACCCGGAGGGTGGGCGCGCAACCGGCCACGATATCGAGTTCGCGGATTCCGGCATCGTGTACGAGGACAGGAATGCAAAGGTCGCAGCGTTTCGCACGAAGCATGGCTCTCTTGCAGACACGTTCGCCTATCGATTTACAACCAGTGATCGCGTTGTCGTGTTCACCGGCGACGGCGGCCCGTATCACGAGAACATCGTCAGGGCCGCGATGGATGCAAACGTGCTGGTCGCCGAAACGGTGACGGAGGACAACATTCAATACGCGCCGTGGGGCGGCGACACGGTGGCGGCGAAGAAGAAGGAGATATTCCGCTTTCATTTCTCACCGGCGGTCCTGGCCAGGATCGCCAATGAGGCCAACGTCAAAACCATCGTCTTGTCGCACGAACAGAACTACAACAGCGGAGACGACTACGACGCGCTCGGGCTCATCAACGAGGTCATCGCAGCGGGTTTCGAGGGGACGATATATTCAGCAATGGACGCGGACGTATACTAGCTCCAGATGAGTACAACACTGTCGTTATGACACTCCCGCAGCCCATACCATGATTCATCCGATTGTCCGGAATATCGTCGTTGCGTTGGTCGTAGTGGCACCGGGTGCGCTGCTGGCTGATGAGCTTGCGGTGGACGACGCGTTGTCGGCAGCCACCGCGTCAGACGGTCGTTACATCTCCTGGAGGGAACACATCATCGATGACCCCGTCGTCGGCAACGAACCCGACCTGTCCGGGAGCGATGGACTGGAGATGGCCGACCTCGATCGCGACGGATTCGAAGACATCGTCTCGGTTCATGAGGCCGATATTGTCTACGACGGAAAGCCGGTTGGCTTCGTACGTATAGCCTGGGGAAGCGAAGACCCTGGTTCCTGGGAGCTGACGACGCTCGCCGCGGGTAGCGACGCCGCGGCCGCGGAAGACGTTTCGATAGCTGATGCGAACGGCGACGGTTTCCCCGATATCATCGTGGCAACGGAGCTGGCGCATCTCATTTACTTTGAAAATCCGGGCAGAGACGCGCGCGCGGCCGAGTGGGCACGCGTGATCCCGCCGATCACAGCCGATCGTGGCTCATTCATTCGCGTGTTCTTCGCCGACTTCGACGACGATGGCCGGCCAGAGGTTGTCGCAGCGAACAAGGGCGATCAGAGTGCCGGGGAGAACGAACGCGAGATTCGCAAGCCAACCAGCTTCTCGGTATTTGTCCTGCCGAAGGATCCGCTGGACGGAATGCTGTGGCGCGAACAGGTGCTTGGTAAAGGCCTGGTGCCGATCAATTCAGAGCCGGTTGATCTGGATCGGGACGGGGACCTGGACGTCGTTGCCGGGTTCCGCATTGAAAACCGGCTCCTGTGGTTCGAAAACATCGGCAGTATGCGCTTTGCGGAACACCGGATAGCGGTGCGAGCAACCAACGCCGGCATCGTGCTCAGCGGCTTCAACACGGATTACGCGGACATCGACGGTGACGGTCGTCTCGACATAGTCGAAGCCACGCCGCGCCGCGGGCAGCTTGTCTGGCTGAAGCAACCAGCGTCCCCCGAACTGGACTGGACCCTGTATGAAATCGGCACGGTCGATCCCGACCTGATAACCAGTGTGCGGTTGGCTGACATTGACGACGACGGCGACCTCGATGCCTTTACCGGCACTTACAGCCTGGGGCCTCGCGACCGCGATGGCCCGGATATCAGCGCCAACGATCCGCTCGGACGCATTGCCTGGTTCGAGAATCCGGGCAGCGATCGGCGGGCAAGCTGGGATCGTCATGACATCTCTCGCCGGAAACGCGGTATGTATGACAAGTGGCTCGCACGCGACATGGACGGCGACGGCGACCTGGACTTCGTGGGCACGCGCGGCAACAGTTTTCCGTATGACGGCGTGATCTGGGTGGAACAGGTTCGAACCCATGACCCGGTACGTGTTTTTACCCGGGCCCGCGAGGAAGACAGCGAACAAATGCCACTGGCAAAACACTGACGATACCTGCGGAGTCGACCGTGGATTCGGCCGCAGGTATTACCCGGCGATGGATGCGGACGTTTACCAGGTCAAAGATCCGCCCAGTACAGATCGTTGCTGCTACGATCCACGCGCGCGTAGTAGATAGTGCGCCCGTCATCCGATACCGCAAATTGCTCGCGAAGGGCATCGGGCAATTCGGCGAATTCCGTCAGCTTGCCCGACGTTTCGTTGTACTCGTATAAGCGACTGTCATCGCGAGCCTGGAAATAGACGCGTCCCGCCTGGAATGTCCAGGCATACGGCTCTACCGGCCCGAACAGCGCCTCGGCAATACCCTGTTTATTGACTTTGCTCAGCGTAAGGCTGGCGTTGCTGACGGAAATGCCTTCTTCGGCAGGTATGTTCAGCACAAACCCGCTGCCCAGCTGTTTCTGAACCCGGCCGTCCAGGTCAACCACGTAGGTAATCCATTCTTCCACCTCCCGCATGACAACCGCCAGGGAATCGTTGCCATGCCAGCGGAGCGGAATCGCGT
>JAHHOT010000210.1 GCA_018677555.1 Gammaproteobacteria bacterium
GCTTAACAGGTCCCACCATTCATCAGTGCTGGCGAGGTTGATGTTCGCGAGTTCCACGGTCTGCGGCTCGCGTGTGACGTTGCTGATGCTGAAGACGTCCTGGCGCCGGTCCGTCGACTGCCGCCAGATACCGAATATCTGCAGGCCCAGCTGCATCGTGAACTGCACCGCGTTCGGGTGAAACGCCTGTTGCTCGCGCCGCAGCTGTATGAGTTTTCGCAGGCGGGCGAGAATGACGGTTTGCATACTGTCCGGGTCGTCCAATAACGCGACGAGCTTGTCCCACTGCCAGGCATGCCGGTTGATCGAGCGGTAGCGGCCGGTCCTTGCCAGTCCTTCGTAATCGTTCGTCGTTCCAAGCAGGCTGTGAATGTAGATGCCCGGAATTCCCTCGAGTGCGAGCATGATCGCGTGTGCGCAGACGAAGCGCTCGACCTGGAATTCGTCCGGCCCGTCCTCCGTGCCCGCCAACGCATCGAACAGGCTGATATTGACCTCGTAAGGATGAGCCGCTCCGTCAGGGCCCGTGCGTAGCGAGATTTTGCCGCCGAACCCGGTGAGCGTCTCCAGCAACCGGGAGCGCTCTCCCTCCGACAGCAGTCCGTCGACCGGGCGCATGCCGATGCCGTCGTGGGAAGCGATGAAATTGAAATAAGTCGTGCCACCGCGTGCGGGCGGCATGCTCATCATCCATGTTTTCAAGTGCCGGCAATCGCCGGTCAACAGCGTGTTTATCAGCAACGGCGGCAGTGAGAAATTGTAGATCGCGTGCGCTTCGTTGGAGTTACCGAAATAGGTCAGGTTGTCCCGGTTCGGAACATTGGTCTCGGTAATCAGCATGACGGCCGGATCGTAGAAGTCAATCAGCGTCCGCAGGAGCTTGATGATCTCGTGAGTGCGCTGGTCGTGCAGCGATGTCGTTCCCGGCTCCTTCCACAAGAAGGCAACCGCGTCGAGACGTAGCACGCGCACGCCGTTCTCGAGATAGAAACGGATGATTTCGATGAATCGCAACAGCACCTCGGGATTGGCAAAATCGAGGTCGACCTGGTCCGGACCAAAGGTGCACCACACCCAGCGTTTACCGTCGTTCGTTTCGACCTCGGTCCGTAACGGCGTGGATCGGGGACGCACGACCATGCTCAGGTCTTCGTCGGGCGTGGTTTCCTTGAAGTAGTCTTTGCCCGGATTCTTGCGTGAAATGAAGTTCTGGAACCAGGCCGACTGGCTCGAACAATGATTGATGACGAGGTCCGCCATCAGCCGGTAGCGCCCCGCGATCGAACGTATGTCGTCCCAGCTTCCGGCTGCCTCGTTTACGGCGAGGTAGTCGATAACCGCGAAGCCGTCGTCGGAGCTGTACGGATAGAAAGGCAGTATGTGCAGCCCGTTCACGGTATCGGCAAGGTATCGATCGCAGAACGTCTGCAGTGTCTTCAACCCTGGCTCGCTGCCCTTCTCGACGGACGTGGCGTAGGTAATCATCCAGCAGTCGGTTTCGTCCCAGTAATTCTGGTACGGGGCGGGCTCATTGACCTCGCCGGTGTATCGCATCGCGTCGACGACGGGCTCGACGAGATCGCCGGCGGCGTCACCGTAAATCACGTCAAGATGTGCGTAAACCCGCTTTCGCATCCGGGCATCGCCCGACGGCGTTGTCTCTGCGCTCAATTCGCGAATTCCTCCATGTCCTGCTCGACGGCATCGCGCAACTCTTCGAGGACACCCGGCACGGCGCTGGCGACCCGGTTCCACGGCGCGATAAACGGCGTATCCATCGGGTTCTCGCGAAAGACATTGCCTGCCTTGACGACGTTGGCCGCGAACAGCTCGACCGCTGCTTCCTCCGCGTGACGATCGAACGTCAGACCATTGATCGCAGCATCGGCAGCGAACAACTCGACAAAATCGAGTGCAACACGGTAATAGGTAGCCTTGATCGTTCGCACCCGGTCCTTCGAGAAGGTCTCGCCCTGTATCGCGAGCTTGCGGTACATCGCCTTGGCAATATCGATGCTCATTCTCGATAGGCCACGCGTCTGATCGTCGGGGCTCAGGTCCTGGTGCTTGTGATCGTAGGTGTCCGCAATGTCCACCTGGCAAATGCGGTTGGTCGAATGATTGCGATGCATTTCGCTGAGCACGCCGATCTCGAGGCCCCAGTCTGTCGGGATCCGCAGGTCGTCGATGACGCTGCGGCGCAATGCGAACTCGCCGGCCAGCGGGTATCGAAAGCTGTGCAGGAAATCGAGATAGTCACTGCGCCCGCAGACGATGCGTAACGCGAGGATCAATGGCGTCACCAGCAGACGAGTCACTCGCCCGCCGAGCGTCGTTCCGTTCGAACGCGCATAGAAGCCCTTGCTGAAGTCGAAACTGAAACCGGGATTGGCAACCGGATAAATCAGGCGCGCGAGCAGTTCACGTTTGTAGGTCTTGATGTCGGCGTCGTGTAACGCGACAGTCGACGCACGGCCCGATGCCAGAGAATACCCATAGCAAAACCAGACGTTCCTGCCCTTGCCGGGCTCGGTCGGCGACAGGTCTTTCTGCGCGAGTTTTGCGTCGATGGCGCGAAGACGCGGGCCATCGTTCCACAGTACGCGGTGGTGCTGCGGCAGCCGCCCGAAGAACTCGAGGGCGCGCCGGTATTGCGCTTCATCGGCCTGGTCCAGCCCGATAATGATCTCGTTGAGGTAAGGGACCCGCGTCAGTTCGCGAACGATGTTCTCTAGCGCAGGCGTCTCGAGTTCGGAATACAGTGACGGAATAACCAGCCCCATCGGCCGGTGTCGCGAAAATTCGATCAGGTCGCCTTCGAGGTCCTCCACCGGGCGATTGGACAAGTTGTGCATCGTCGCGATATTGCCGTTCTGGTGAAAGTCTCCCAAGTTTCAATCTCCGTTTCTGATTGCAGCGGCGCTGACGCCCGGTTGCTCGTCCAGCAGTGCCAATATTGCCTGATTCCAGCCAGCCGGACCGGACAGCGCTGGCCGCAGGACACGGTTCCCGGCCGTCATCGTCATCGGGTGATCGTGTTTGCCCGCGATGATGACTGCGATATCGGTACTCGAAAGCATACCGAGGTCGTTCGGCGCATCGCCAAGCGATACCGATGTCAGTGTCGCGCCGGAATACTTTCGCGCGTAAGCATTCAGCAGTCGACGAACCGCCTGTTCCTTGCCGGTATTGCCCATCAGGTGCAGAAAACGACCGCCCCGGATGCACCGCAGGTCTTTTGCACGCATCGCCCGCTCGAACTCTGCGAGCCGATCGTCGGTGTCGAGCCAAAGTATCGGCTCCGAGGCATTGCGCTCGTTGGCGCGTTGAGCCTGCTGCTCACTCAACCCGGTCTCTCGCACGATGCCGGCAACGCCGAGTTCGTAAAACGCTTCGCACCTGAAGGCACCGTCACGCCGGACGTTCTCGTAGATGGACTGTAGCTCGGCACGGCCGGGCACGCCGTCCGACGCTGCGAACGGGTTTGGAAAATAGCCCGTCGGCACGTCGATCGTTGCACCATTTTCGGCCACGACAGGGTGCTGCAGGTGCAACTGCTCGCGATAGTCCTGGAGCTCCGCCAGCGTCTTGCTGCTGACGAGAACAACAGGAATGTCCAGCCGCCTGAGTGCATCGAGCGCCGGCCGAGCCGGCTGCCACTCATACGTGTCGTGATCGAGCAGCGTCCCATCGAGATCGCTGAATATGATCAGCCTGCTGTCCTGTACCTCTTGAATGACGTTTGCCCGTGGCGATGCCCGAAGGCATGATGCCGCATTGAATCACGCCATTCAAAAGGTGCCGCCCGCAGTGGAACGCGACGCCGGCGATGCGGATTTTGCAGACGATGACCCAGACGAGTGACAAGCGCGAATGGTGGCGCGGCGCAACGATTTACCAGGTATACCCGAGAAGCTTTCTCGATACGACCGGTAACGGTATCGGCGACCTGCCCGGAATCACTCGCCGCCTTGGCTATATCCGCGACCTCGGTGTCGATGCGATCTGGCTGTCGCCATTTTTCAAATCCCCGATGAGGGACTTCGGCTACGACGTCTCCGACTTCTGCGATGTTGACCCGCTGTTTGGCACGCTCCGTGACTTCGATGAGCTGTTGTCGGCGGCAGACAAGCTCGGGCTTCGCATCATTATCGACCAGGTCTACTCGCATTCATCCACCGATCACGCCTGGTTCATGGAAAGCGCGAGCGATCGTGCAAATGCCAGGGCAGACTGGTACGTATGGGCAGACCCGCGCGATGACGGGAAGGAGCCCAACAACTGGCAATCGATATTCGGTGGACCGTCGTGGTCCTGGTCGGACAGCAGGCAGCAGTACTACCTGCACAACTTCCTGTCCGAGCAACCGGATCTCAACCTGCACAACGAAGAGGTGCGGCAGGCACTATTCGACGTCGCCCGGTTCTGGCTCGATCGCGGCGTCAAGGGCTTTCGTCTCGACGCATTGCATTGCCTGATGCACGACCCGGAATTGCGAGACAACCCGGATCGCATGGAGATTCCTGCGAACGCACACAAGCCATATCATCGGCAGGAACATGTCTTCGATCATGCGCACCCGGATGTGCCCGCATTCCTCGAACACATTCGGAAACTGACTGACGAATACGATGGAATATTCACAGTTGCGGAGGTGGGTACGTGGAAGCCGTTGCCGCTGATGCGGGAGTACACGCAGCCACGGCGCCTGAATTCGGCGTACGGCTTCGACTTTCTCGCAGCGCCAAAACTCGACGCGACCGAGTTTCGTAAAGCTGTCGAGGCCTGGCCGAACGGCCCGGATCGCGGCTGGCCGTCATGGGCCTTTTCCAATCACGACGCGCCGCGTGTTGCGACACGCTGGGGTGGATCGAGCCCGGGCGACGATAGAACCCGCCTGATCGCCCTGTTGCAGTTCTCTCTACGCGGCAACGTTTTCCTCTACCAGGGCGAGGAACTGGGCCTGGCCCAGGCGGAAATACCATTCGAACGCCTGGTCGACCCTGAAGCCATTGCGAGCTGGCCGCATACGATGGGACGGGATGGCGCGAGGACGCCGATGCCGTGGAACAAGGGCGAAAAGAACGCCGGCTTCTCGACCGCGGAGCCATGGTTGCCGATAGACTCGACGCACGTTCCGCGCGCCGTCAATCAGCAGGCCGACGATCCTGATTCGGTGTTGTCGTTCTTTCGGCGTGTAGTTCAATTCCGCAAGCAGAATCCGGCTCTCGTCACAGGCGACCTGGTTTTCCTGCCGTCGCCGTCCGACACGTTGTTGTTCCTGAGAACAAACGGCAAGCAGCGTGTACTCTGCGCGTTCAATCTTTCGGACAGCACCCGGGAGTTCGACGTCGAGGCGCCGCATGGTTTCGACATCGGCCTCGCAGTCGGACGGCTAACGATGAATTCCGGTGACAGGCAGTTTTCGATTGCAAGCGGCGGCGGTTTTATCGCCCCGCAACGGTCGACCTAGTCGTCCTCCTCATTGACGGGCACCACCGTCGACGGCGATCTGTATTTGCGGTACACGATAATCGGTACACCGAAGACCTGACCCAGGCTCATTCAAGGAAGGCCCCCTGCCGCCGGAGACCAGCTTCGGGATTGGATGTCGCTACGATGCGTATCGTTTACCTGGGCCCCGTTACAGCACGTTTTCTCAACAAGCGCGATCGCGCTGCCGACAGGAGCGCTCGCGAATACAGACGATGAAATCTCAGCAACGACCGGTACGTCCAGCGCATGTTGCGGTCTTCCGGCGTTTCCTCGGTCTTGAATACTACCGAACCAAAAAACAGCCTGCCGCCAGGCTGTCGTGGCTCGACCATGAACCACGACCCGGTTCGCTCGTGCACATCGATCAACAGCAGCTGATCGTCGCTGCGGTCTTCAACGTTCCAGGCCGCGAACTTGTCTCGCGTGCCACGAGCGACTTGCCGCGCCTCCTCGTTGGTAGACGGGAGCGATAACAGCCACTTCAAAATGATGCGCTCGGCTTTAAACAGCCAGGTCGTATAAAACGCCTCGACAAGTTCGGGCAGCGACGGATCGATCGTGACCGACGCCGCAAAGCAGTCGGTGTACTCGCCCTGAACGACGAACCGTTGCAGTAGCGCTGCCTCGGGTAAGTCTGTTTGTTTAATCGAACTGAACAAACCGTGTTACTCCACACCGGGCACGGTTTTCAGGTAAGTCGCAATCGCCTCGAGATCACTGCGCGGCAGCAATGCGAGACTCTCCTGCACCGCGACCATCGAGCCGCCGACCGTGTCGAAGTCCGGCGTGAATCCGGTTTCCAGGTAGTAGACGAGGTTGCTCATTGAC
>JAHHOT010000181.1 GCA_018677555.1 Gammaproteobacteria bacterium
ACGCGGGCATTCGACACGGAATGGAACTCGTCCAGCCAGGCGACCGGCTTTGTCGTTGATGCCGAACGCGGCCTGATTCTGACCAACCGGCACGTCGTGACGCCGGGGCCGGTGGTCGCGGAGGCCGTATTCCTGAATAACGAGGAAGTCAGCCTGACGCCGATTTATCGCGATCCGGTGCACGATTTCGGCTTCTTCCGCTACGACCCGGACGACCTCGTCTACATCACACCCAGCGAATTACCGCTGGTGCCGGGTGCTGCCGGCATTGGCCGGGAAATCCGCGTAATCGGCAACGACGCGGGAGAGCAGCTGTCAATCCTCGCAGGCACGATCGCGCGACTCGACCGCAAGGCACCCGATTACGGCCGTGGCAAATACAACGATTTCAATACCTTCTATTTCCAGGCCGCATCGGGGACGTCGGGCGGCTCGTCCGGTTCACCGGTCGTCAACATCGACGGTGAGGTCGTAGCCCTCAATGCGGGTGCCAACAACGCGGCTGCCAGCAGTTTCTTTCTGCCGCTGGATCGTATCGATCGCGCGTTGCGGCTTATTCAGTCCGGCAAGCCGGTCACGCGGGGCACCTTGCAGACGGAGTTCGTACGCAAGGCCTATGACGAACTGCGGCGCCTCGGGCTGACTGACGAATCGGAAGCACGGACGCGCGCAGCGTTTCCCGATCACACCGGTATGCTTACCGTGCAGCAGGTCATTCCCGATTCTCCTGCCGACGGCAAGCTGGAGCCGGGCGACATTCTGCTCGAGATCGACGGTGAGCTGGTTACGGAATTCGTGCCGCTCGCAGCAATCGTCGACGATCGCGTCGGCAAGACCATCAAGGTCGTTCTCGAACGGGGCGGAGAGCGCATCACCGAGCGATTGAGGGTCAGCGACCTGCATGCAATTACCCCCGATGAATTCGTCGAATTCGGCGAAGTCATCGTCAACGATCTGTCCTATCAGCAGGCCCGGCACTACAATCGATCGATCGATGGCGTTTACGTGGCCAATCCGGGCTACGTGTTCTCACGCTCGGCCATACCACGTGGCGCGGTCGTATCGGAGCTGGGCGGAAAACCCATAACGAACCTGGCCGACATGAAGCGCGAGCTGGCGAAGCTGGCAGACGGTGACCGGACGACGGTGCGCTACAACACTATCGAAGATCCCATCAACAGCATCGTTCGTTCATTGAAGATGGACCGAAAGTGGTTCCCGGCACGCCATTGCAAGCGGGATGATGCGAGCGGCATCTGGCCCTGCTCAGACCTGCATCGCGGGCCTGCCGCCAGCGAAACGGAATCCGGTTCGACACGATTTACCAACTACGGAAACGAGTTGCTCGACGGTATTGCCCCTTCGCTCGTCATGGTGAATTTCGATCTGCCGTACACGGTTTCGGGCGTTGCCGATCGAAACTACTACGGCACAGGGCTGGTGGTCGATGCCGACCGCGGTCTCGTTATCGTGGATCGCAATACGGTACCGGTTGCGATGGGCGACGTGACCATTACCTTCGCCGGTTCGCTCGAAATCGATGGCCGGGTGGAGTACGTGCATCCCTTGCACAACCTGTCGGTCGTTGCCTACGACCCCGCGCTGATCGGCGACACGCCGGTGCGTGCGGCACGCTTCGATACGCGCACTCTCGCGGCCGGTGAGACCGTCAGCGTGGTGGGTCTCAAAGCGGATCATCAGCTTGCCTATCAGCAGGCAACCGTCGCGTCCGTTGAGCCAATGACCCTGCCGTTATCGCGGACCCTGCGTTTTCGCGATGCAAACATCGAGGGCATCGCGCTGGTCAACCCACCCAGCGACTTCGATGGCGTTATGGTCAACGACGCCGGTGAAGTTGCAGCTACCTGGGCAAGTTTCGCGTTTCAGTCCGGCGGCGAATCGAGCCAGTTCAATCGCGGCATCGGTGCCGATGTCGTCGCAGAGCTGGTCGAGATCGTGCGCAGCGGCCGCAAGATCTATTCTCTCGAAGCCGAGTTTGTCTATTCTCCGCTGTTTGCGGCGCGCAAACTGGGTCTCGACGAAGAATGGCTGCGCAAGCTGGAGGCCCATAATCCTGCAGGGCGACGCGCATTGAACGTCAAACGCATAGTGGCCGGTACGCCGGCGGCGAAGAAGCTGCGCAACGGCGACATGGTTCTCGCGATCGATGGCAATGTTGTCAGCAGTTTTCGCGAACTGGAGCGGGCTGTACAGAAACCCCGCGTAGCGGTAACTGTATGGCGTGACGGTAAAGAGCGCGAAATCAAGCTGAATACGGTTGCCCTGGATGGCAAGGGAATCGACCGTGTCGTGGCGTGGGCTGGCACCCTGCTGCAGGAACCGCACCGGGCTATGGCGGCGCAACGCGGTATCGAACCGACAGGTGTTTATGTGGCCTATTTCGCATACGGCTCGCCCTCGACCCGTTACGGTTTATGGGCCGGCCGGCGTATCGTGCAGGTTGACGGTGTCGACACGCCAAACCTGCAAGCTTTCGTCGATGCGATCAAAGGCAAAGAAAACCGCAGCTCGGTGCGTCTCAAAACGGTAACGTGGAACGGCGCCGTCGAAGTCATCACGCTGAAACTCGACAATCAGTATTGGCCCGCCTATGAAATTCGACGCACAGACGATGGTTGGCACCGTTCTTCGATCAGCTGACCCGTCCGGCGTTAGATTGACAAGATTCCTCGTCGTTGCAGCGCTGCTGCTTTCCGCCGCCCAGGCGCCTGCGCAGTCGATGTACAAGTACCGCGGCGAGAATGGCGAATGGATTTACACCGACCGGAAGCCCGACGACGGCAGTCCGAGCGAAATTCTCGCTTTGCCGCAAGGTGCACAGGTGCCGGAGGTTCGCGTTACCCATCGCGTGGTTGACCGTCAGATTCGCTTTACCGCGCACAATGAATACCATGCGCCCGTCGAGCTTGTGATCGAATTGCAGCGCCTGATCAATGCAGAAGCGCCAGGGGATGATGGACTGCTGGCCGCAGTTGTGCCGGCGCGCGGCAGGCTGGAGGTACTTCGGCTCAACGCGATCGACGACAGCGCGCCCCCCGATGTCGAGCTTCGAATCGCATGGTTGCACGGCGATCCGGACGCCGTGCACAGTCCCACGCAGCCGTATCGCGCGCCATTCGCCGCTGCGCGCGAGTTTCGAATTACGCAGGCCTACCCGGTCAACGTCACGCACACCAGCGCAGACAGCCTGCACGCCGTCGATATCGCCATGCCGATCGGCACGGATGTTTACGCGGCGCGGGCGGGTACCGTGTTCGACGTTTCCAGCACGAATTTTCGCGGCGGTCTCGATACCTCGAGACTGGGTGCACGCGCCAACGTAGTGCGGATACTGCACGAAGACGGGACGTACGCCGTGTATGCGCACCTCAACTGGAACTCGATTCGCGTCCGCCCCGGCGATACCGTACGCCGCGGCGAATACATTGCCGACTCGGGAAACACGGGGTTTTCAACTGGTCCGCACCTGCATTTTGCGGTCTTGCGGAACAGCGGTCTCAACCTCGAGTCCGTGCCGGTGGAGTTTGCCGGTCTCAACGATGCGCGCGTGCAGCCGCAGACCGGCGCGGAGCTCGCCGCCTACTGAGCGAACAGCGCATCCTGCGGCCTCAGATCGCGTCGTACAGCAGTTGTGTGGCGCCCTGTACCGTGTTGCTCTTGCTCGTCCATGCACGGACCAGATCGGTAATGCCGCCGATGTCGACGTGGTTCGACAGCACGATGACGGCTTTGCGTTTCGACGGCGAGAACATGCTGCAGCAGGAAAAGCCGTAAGTCGCACCGCTCGCGGTAACGAGCCAGGAACGGTCTTCTTCCACCAGCGCCCAGCCGAGTCCCTGCCGAACCCTGGGCGGCTTCTTCTCGCTCAGCGGCGAGAACAGAAATTTTCCGAAATCGTCGTAGGGTGCCCGGTCAGGGTACATGGCACCGTCGAGGTAGCGTAGAACGTCATTCACTGAAGACCTGATATCTCCGGGTCCAAACAGAATCGGTGACTCCGAGTACGGCGATGCGTTTTCACCGCAGTGTCCCTGCGTCGCGCATTCAATGACGTCTGTCGACGACACCGTGTCGATCATGCGCAGCGGCTCGAAGATGTTCAGTCGCAGGACCTCTGGATACTCGTTGTCGAAAACGTGTTCCATTGCAATTGCGAGAATCGAGTAGCCGATGTTGGAGTAGCGCCACTTTCGGCCGGGGATGTCGGTTTTTGCGACCGCCAGGTACTCGTACAGATCGTCGCGCGTGAATTTCGCCCAGGGGTCGCGGTCCTCCTGGCGCGCCTTCTGTGTCATTCGGTAGGGAAAATCGTAGGGTAGACCTGCGGTGTGGGTGGCCAGCTGTTCCAGGGTCATGCCAGACGCGATGACTTCACGCAATTGTGGCACGACTTCATGCACCGGCGTCGACATCTCGGCCTTCTCCGAGAGCACAGCCTTCTCCAGCAGCATGGCGGTAAAGGTCTTGGATAGCGATCCGAGTTCGAACAGGGAATGCCGATCGATGCCGGCGTAGGGGCTCTTGGCGCCGGAAAGAAACGCGAACTGATGTTCAGGCCCGTAGCTGATACCTATCGCAATGTCTGATTTCGGCCGATTGCGCAGGTAGCGCGCAAAAATCTGCTCGGCTAATGCTTGTGTTTCAATCGCGATTTTCTCCGGATCCCGTCTCGGTCAGTTCGGCGGCCAGCGCGTTCCAGCTGTCCAACGGCAGCGAACACTGGCTGCCAATGCAGCGATATGCCACGGCATGCGACGAATCGGCTTTTTTTTCAGCGAGCCCTGCCGGCAGCCCGTCTGCATTCGCTGGAATCGCAAAAACCAGACGTCGCGGCGCGTACAGTTTGGCAGCCGATTCGCGCCAGCGCGCAATTTCGTCCTGCTCGCCGCGGATGATGATTATTTCCGGGTGCTGCAGATATTCTCCGAGGGCGATCAACAGCGATACGTGACCGTGCGGATATTCATCCATCGCGCGCCATGCGCTGCGTAACGTGCTCTCGGCAGCGGCAAGATATCGTGGTTCTCCGAGCAGGAAGCCCAGGCGTTGCAGGGCGAACGCCGCGACGCCGTTACCGGACGGCGTCGCATCGTCCGCCATCGGCTTTGGCCTGTGCATAAGGGTTTCGTGGTCGTCCGCGGTGAAGAAGAATCCACCCGCCTCGTCGTCCTGGAAACGCTCGAGCAGCGTTTCGGCAAGTTCGACGCAAAACGCGAGATTGCGGCTGTTCCATTCGCTCTGCAACAGCTCGAGAAGTGCGTCCAGGAGGAATGCGTAGTCATCGAGATACGCCGGAAATCGGGAACGGCCGTCCTTGTAGCTCGCCAGGAGGCGACCGTCATGCAGCAGGTTTCGTTGAATGAAGCGGGCGGAGTCAGCGGCTGCCTGCACGAGATCCGGCCGCGACAACGCGCGACCGGCGATCGCCAGACCGCGAATCGCAAGCGCATTCCAGGCGGTCAGCTGCTTTTCGTCACGGGCAGGCTGGACGCGTCCGGCGCGGCGGTCGAGTAGCGCTTTCCGTGCCTGGTCGATCTGCCGGGCGAGCGTTTGCTCATCGACGCCGTCCGCCAGGGCGATCGACGCCACGGGCTCGCGAACCGTCAGGTGCCACTTGGCTTCGAAGTTCGCCGCGCCGTCGAGACCGAAATGGCGGGCAAAAGAGGCATAGACGCCCGGATCGACAACGTCCCGGACCTCGTCGGGCGTCCAGACGTAATAACGGCCTTCCTCTCCTTCGGAATCGGCATCGCGCGTGGAATAAAAACCGCCTTCCGCCGAGCGCATGTCCTGCAACATCCAGTCTGCCGTCTCGGTCGCGATGCGCCGATACAGCGGGTCCCCGCTGGCAATAAAGCTCTGCGCATAAAGCGCCAGCAAAGGGCCATTGTCGTACAGCATTTTCTCGAAATGCGGAATTTGCCAGTAGCGGTCCACGGAGTAGCGGCAAAAGCCCCCACCGAGCTGGTCGTAGATGCCACCTTCGGCCATCCGCGTAAGCGTCAGTGACACCAGGAACAATGCATCCAGGTCCGGGTCGTCACCGTACGCGGTCTCCCGCCAATGCCGTAGCAGCCATTCCAGGGTTGTCGGATGCGGGAACTTGGGCTGGCTGCCGACGCCGCCAAACTCACGGTCGAAGCCCTCTGCAATGCGTTCGCGCGCATTGCTGAGCGGGCCCGAGCCCATCACCCCGTCGCCGTCGGCCGGCGCAGGGTCGAGCTGGCCGAATATCTGCGACAGTTGCTGGCCCTGGTTGCGCACTTCGTCGCGGTAGTCCCTGTAGTATTCCGCGACGCGGGATAACAACTCGGTAAACGAGGGCATGCCGTAGCGCGCGTCTTTGGGGAAATACGTGCCGCCGAAAAACGGGCGTTGATCCTCCGGGTTGATGAACATCGTCAGCGGCCAGCCGCCGGGGCGCTGCGTGAGCAACTGATGAGCAGTCTGGTAAATCTTGTCGAGGTCCGGCCGTTCTTCGCGATCGACCTTGATATTGACGAAGTGCCGGTTCATCAACCCGGCAGTTGCTTCGTCCTCGAACGACTCGTGTGCCATTACGTGACACCAGTGGCAGGCCGAGTAGCCGACTGACAGCAATATCGGCTTATCGTTGTCGCGTGCGAGTTTAAGTGCCTCCGGGCCCCAGGGATACCAATCAACCGGGTTGTCTGCGTGTTGCAGAAGATACGGGCTGGTCTCGTTGGCCAGGTGATTACCGGTTGTCAATTCCCAGCCCCTCCGGGTTTGCAAATCGGGCGACAGCGATTCAGCACTATAACGCATCCGAAATCGCAGGCTCGCCAAATTGTGACCCGGTGGTAGACTTGTCGGCCTCCGCAGCCGCAACCTGACGCTAAATGCTCACATATCCCGAAATCGACCCGATCATTTTCTCGATCGGGTTTGTGAAGGTCCGCTGGTACGGGCTGATGTACGTCATCGGCTTCGTCGCCGCCTGGGTCCTCGCGCGGAAGCGCGCGCACAATTCGTGGTCGCCGATTACGCCGCAACAAGTCGACGATCTGATTTTTTATAGCATGCTCGGTGTGATTATCGGCGGCCGCGTCGGATACGTCTTCGTGTATGGCTGGGAATACCTGCTGGACGACCCGCTGTACCTGTTCAAGATCACCGAAGGCGGCATGTCCTTCCATGGCGGGCTCGTTGGTGTGATGCTGGCCATGTGGCTGTTCGGCCGCAGCCTGGGGAAGGGCATGTGGACGATGACGGATTTCGTGGCACCCCTGGTACCGCTGGGCCTCGGATTCGGTCGCATTGGCAACTTCGTCAACGACGAGTTGTGGGGCAAGCCAACGGACGTGCCGTGGGCCTTCGATCGCGGCGGGGTCGGCCTTCACCCGTCGCAACTGTACGAGGCATTGCTCGAAGGGTTCGTGCTGTTCGTCATCGTGTGGACGTTTTCTGCAAGAAAACGTCCACATATGGCCGCGTCCGGCCTGTTCCTGCTCGGTTACGGCGTTTTTCGTTTTATCGTTGAGTTCTATCGTGTCCCCGACGCGCATCTTGGTTACCAGTTGCTGGGCTGGGTAACGATGGGGCAGATTCTGAGTGCGCCGATGATTTTGCTCGGCGCGGTGCTGCTGTACCTGGCGTATGGCCGCCGCAGGGAAGAAGGAGTGACCGCCTGACATGCAGCAATACCTCGACATGATGCGTCACGTGCGCGACCACGGCACGCGCAAGGAGGATCGAACCGGCACTGGTACGCTCAGCGTCTTCGGACATCAGATGCGCTTCGATCTGGGCAAGGGATTTCCGTTACTGACCACGAAGAAATTGCATACCCGATCGATCATCCACGAGTTGTTGTGGTTTTTAAGCGGTGATTCCAACGTTTCCTATTTGCGGGACAACGGTGTATCGATCTGGAACGAGTGGGCTGACGAGAATGGCGACCTCGGCCCGGTTTACGGTGTGCAATGGCGCAGCTGGCCGACACCGGATGGCGGTATGGTCGATCAGATCAGTGACGTCGTCGAGCGCCTGAAAACCGATCCTGATTCCCGTCGCATCCTGGTGTGCGCCTGGAACGTGGCGGAGCTGCCGAAAATGGCGCTGCCTCCCTGTCATTGCCTGTTCCAGTTTTATGTGGCGGAAGGCCGGTTGTCCTGCCAGCTATACCAGCGCAGTGCGGATGTCTTTCTTGGCGTGCCGTTCAACATAGCGTCATACGCTTTGCTGACGCACATGCTGGCGCAGCAGGTAAACCTCGCCGTGGGCGACTTTGTCTGGACCGGCGGAGATTGCCACCTGTATCTCAATCATCTCGAGCAGGCGTCACAACAGCTGCAAAGAGAGCCGCTCGCATTGCCGCGGCTGGCGATCAAGCGGCGTCCGGAAAGCGTTTTCGATTACCGGTTTGACGACTTCGAGATACTCAACTACGAGTCGCACCCGCACATCGCCGCCGCCGTCGCGGTCTGAGCCCGACCATGAAACTGACGATCGTTGTCGCCCATTCGGCGAATAACGTCATTGGCGCGGACGGCGAGTTGCCATGGCACCTGCCCGAGGACCTGCGGCGTTTCCGGGAAGTCACGATGGGCAAGCCGATCATCATGGGGCGGGTGACGCACGAGTCGATCGGCCGCCCATTGCCTGGCAGACGCAATATCGTGTTGAGCCGCCAAGCCGGTTTTCAGGCCGCTGGCTGCGACGTGGTTGCGTCCCGTGACGCCGCTTTGCGGCTGGTCAAGGAGACTGACGAGGCAATGGTCATCGGCGGCGGGCATATCTACGAGTTGTTCTTGCCCGACGTCAGCCGGATCTTGCGTACCCGCGTGGACCTTGCCGTTGCTGGCGACACCTGTTTCCCCCTGCTGGATCAAACCCGGTGGCAGGTCGTCTCCAGCGACGCATTTCCGGCAAATGCCCGGCGGCCTGTCGGTTTCGTCATCGAGGAGCTCGTGCGGGTGGCCTGGCGGCAGCGCTAGCCGCCGATAGCCAGCTTCAGGCGCTGCACAAACTCGAAGGCTTCTTCGAAACCGTTATAAATCGGCGCTGGCGCAGCCCGGATGACATCCGGTTCCCGCCAGTCCACGATCACATTCAGGGGATCGAGCTGCGCGAATGCGCTTTTCGGCTCCCGGGTACCTCCGACGACGGTCAGCGATAGCTGACAACCGCGCTCTTGCTGCGGCGTAATGATGCGAATGGCATCCGGCAGCGTGGATTCAAGAAGAAACTCCAGCCACGCGGTAAGCCGTTGCGACTTCTGCTGCAGCTGCTCGAATCCTGCCTCGCGAAACAGCTCGAGTGATGCGACGAGAGGAGCCAGTGCGAGCACCGGCGGGTTGCTGACCTGCCAGGATTCGATGCCTGGCGCCGGATCGAAGTCGCGAGCCATGCGGAAACGGCTACCCTCGCTGTTGCCCCACCAACCGCGCAACGGCTGCCTGTCGTTTGCCGCCAGGTGGCGACGGTGGACGAACGCCCCGCCAACCGCACCCGGGCCGCTGTTGAGATATTTGTAGGTGCACCAGGCAGCGAAGTCGGCCCCCCAGTCGTGCAATGCCAGCGACACGTTGCCGACGGCGTGCGCGAGATCGAGCCCGATCGGGCAGCCGGCCCGACGGGCGATGTCGCACAACGCTGGCATGTTCAACACCTGCCCGTTGTAGTACTGAACGCCGGGCAGCAGGATCAACGCAATGGAATCGTGGTTGTCCGCCACCAGGCGCTCGAGATCCTCGAGCCGCAGGTCCGTTTCTCCGGCGCGTGGACACCACTCGAGCAACCCGTCGTGAGGATCGATACCATGCATCGACAGCTGCGATACGACGGCATAGCGATCGGACGGAAACGCGGTCGATTCGATAAGAATCTTGCGTCGCGTGCCCTTCGGTCGGAAAAACGTCGCCATCAGCAAGTGCAGATTGACGGTCAGCGTATTCATCGCAATGACTTCATCGCTGTGAGCGCCGCACAGATCGGCCATGACCTCGGTGGCGTAGCGATGGTAGGAGAGCCAGGGGCGTTTTCCCCTGAAATGGCCGTTTATGCCGCGTCGCGCCCAGCTGTCGAGTTCTTCGTTGACGTATTGCGCGGCGCGCCGCGGCTGCAGACCGAGTGAATTGCCGCAGAAATAAACTGCGTCGCGACCGTTTCGTTTATCCGGAAAGTGAAACTCGTTGCGCCACGAGTGCATTGTGTCGTTGCGATCAAGTTCGATAGCGCAGGCACGAGTCGCCTCGAACTCCGGCTGTTGTGTTGTCATGTGGACTGCTCCGAGCATTGGACCTGCGCGATCCTGGGTTTCTTGCTGAGCTTTACCGCCGTCAGCTTGCGCCCCCAGACGCAGCCCGTGTCTATCGCGACAATATCGTCGTTGACCACCAGCCCCAGCGCAGACCAGTGGCCGAATACGATGCGCGTGCCATGCCACCTGGCGTCGGCGGCGTCGTACCATGGAACCAGGCCCTTCCCGCCGTTTCCCGGCGGGCCGTTGTAGCTGAAATCGAGGCGACCGTCAGCGTCCAGCATCCGCATTCGCGTCAGGCAATTCACGATAAAGCGCATGCGGTCATAGCCGCGCAGCTCGCCGGACCACTTGTCCGGCGTATTGCCATACATTCGTTCAACGAAATTCAGGAAGTTGTCACTGCGCAGCTCCGCCTCGACTTCCGCCGCGCGCCGCAATGTTTTGCGAACCGACCACTGCGGCGGCACACCTGCGTGCACCATCAGGGTGTTCAGTTTCTTGCTGTAATGAGCGAGCGGGCGCTTGCGCAGCCAGTCGAGCAATTCATCGCAGTCATCTGCTGCAAGAATTTTCCACAACGAAGAGAATTTGCTGCCGGAGTAACGGACATCGTGCGCCAGGGCAATGAGGTGCAGGTCGTGATTACCGAGGACCGTGACGACCGCCTTGCCGAGCTGCCTGACGTAGCGCAACGTTTTGAGAGACTTCGGGCCGCGGTTGACGAGGTCGCCCGTTAACCACAGCCGGTCTTTTTCCGGATCGAACCCGATCTTGTCGAGGAGGCGGCGGAACGGGTCGTAGCAGCCCTGCAAGTCACCAATTGCGTAGATTGCCATCGGGTTGCTTTATGCAGAACCCCGGGCACTGCCAGCGTGAATGGCGGAATCGGTGCATCGAAGTTCCTGCCATTCTCCGCCTCCATGCGATAACTGCCCTGCATGGCGCCAACCGGCGTTTCAAGCACGGCGCCGCTGGAGTAGCGGAACGATTCGCCAGGGCCAAGATGGGGTTGTTCGCCAACGACACCGTCGCCGGAAACTTCCTGAACCTTGCCGTTTGCATCGGTAATCACCCAGTGCCGGCTGAGCAACTTCGCGGCCATTTCGCCCCTGTTGGCGATCGTTATCGTATAGGCGAAAACATATCTGTCGGAATCGGGCGCGGACTGCTCGTCGACGTAATCCGTGGCGACTTCGATGCTGATTTCACATTTATTGTTCTGCATGTTTCCGCATAGTCTATGGGTCTTTGGCGCCGACATTCTATCCCGAATCCATGCCCGGCAGCGATCATTTAGCTGTTATTACGGTTGCTTATAGTATTGGACAGGGCGACCCAGTCCGACACCGCAATCGTTTCCGCGCGTGCTGACGGCTCGATGCCACAAGACATAAGCTGTTCTTCGCTGACCACATTTGCGAGGGCGTTGCGCAAGGTTTTGCGGCGTTTCGAAAACGCGACAGCGACCAGGGATGCCAGGACGTTGTGATCGCTTACATGAACATCCGGCCGTGGCCGCAGGCGAATGACCGCCGACGTGACCCTGGGTGGAGGCGTAAACGCGGCGGGTGGAACTTCAAACAAGGCGACCGACTCGAGGTAGCTGCCCAGCATCACCGTCAAGCGCCCAAAGGTCTTCGAGCCGGGGGCGGCGCATATGCGATCCACGACTTCCTTTTGCAGCATGAAGTGCATGTCTGCGATCAGGTCCCGCTGCTCGAGCAGGTGGAACAATAACGGCGTGGAAATGTTGTAGGGCAGGTTGCCGACAACTCTCAGCTGCGTACCAATGGCCGAGAAATCAAAATTGAGTGCGTCCGCCTGGTGCAGCGTAACGTTTTGCCGGTCTGCAAGGCTTTGGCGTAGTTCGTTCACGAGGTTGCGGTCGAGTTCGATGGCATGCAGCTTCGTCGCAACTTCCGACAACGGCAACGTCAGCGCCCCGCGACCCGGCCCGATCTCGACCAGCGTTTCGCCTGGCCGGGGAGCAATCGCTGCAATGATGTTGTTTACGAACTCACTGTCGCTGAGGAAATGCTGCCCGAATCGTTTGCGGGCGCGGTGCCTGCCCATCAGCCGGCCAGTTGTCCGGCGAGCTCGATCGCTGCGCGCATGCTGCCGAATTCAGCGCGGCCGTTCCCGGCGATGTCGAGGGCAGTCCCGTGATCGACGGACGTGCGTACGATCGGCAGCCCCAGGGTTACGTTGACCGCGGAGCCGAAACCGGCGTACTTCAGAACCGGCAATCCCTGGTCGTGATACATCGCCAGAACGGCATCGGCAGCGCCGGCGTGTGGCGTGAATGCGGTGTCGGCCGGCAGCGGTCCACGGACGGCCATGCCGTTGTCGACGCACTCTTCGATCACCGGGCGGATGATTTCGTCGTCCTCGGTGCCCAGGTGTCCACCTTCGCCGGCATGCGGGTTCAGGCCACAGACAATGATGCGCGGCTGCACGATGCCGAAGCGCAGGCTGAGATCGTGGTGCAGTACTTGCAGGACGCTTCGCAGGCGATCGCCGG
>JAHHOT010000234.1 GCA_018677555.1 Gammaproteobacteria bacterium
GTCCCATACGGCGCCACCCACGTCACCACTCGGGCGCGCGCCGAGTTCGCTGACTTCGTCGAAGCGGCCGAAGCGAACAAGCGTCAACGCGAGGTGCATCGTGTCACCGTTCAGCCTTGCATAGTCGCGACCCGCGCGTACGGCGATGGCGCCCTGGCCATCATAGGAAGCGGCGAACAGCAGCATGTGCAGGTTGTGGGTTGGATAGATGGCGACGCCTGCGTCGACGCTCGCCTTCAAATCAGAATGCCAGGCGCGCAGATTCGCGCGCACGGAGCGGCCCCAATCGCCGACCTCGTTCCAGGTATGCGACGGCATGTGGTTTATGTGACTGGCACCCGGAATAGCACTGCCAAGAAACTCGGCGCAGGGAAGCGCACGTTCGGGCTCGACGGTCGACTCGGTTGCGTGGATGTAGAGATGGCATGCGCCCGGATGACGGATGTCCTGCGCCAGTGCCTTCTCGAGGATGGTGTGGATTCGGACAACATTCGGGTCGTCAAGCTCTCGCGTTCCGCGGCGTTCCTCGAGCACGAACCACGCGCTGGCAGTAATTGCGGCAATGTCGAGGTGCTCCGGGTACTTTTCGTAAACGGCGTTCATCGCTTCTGCGAATGCCTGGTCCTGCTGTCGCCGGTTTGAAGGATCGAAGTTCTCGACATAGCGGACAAGCGTTGCATCGATGAGGTCGCGCTCCATCGGGCTGGCGTGTCGTGGCGCGAGTTCGGCCGCTTTGCGGATGGCTGCCAGCGCATGCGGTGCTTTTTCCGTGGTGAGCGCACCGTTGAGGTAGGCGCCAAGCGCGTACGCCTCGCCCCAGTAACAGATCGCGCAGTTCGGGTCGGCCTTGTAGGCTGCGCGGAACGAACGTGCCGCCTCGTCGACGCCGTACGCGTAACGCAGCTGAATCCCCTGGTCAAAATAGGCCTGGGCTATCTCGCTGTGCGTCGAAACGGGCCAACTGTGATTGCCGGTCGCCTCCGGCAGGAGTCTGATCGGTGCCAGGAAGCCGGCGCCACCATGAGTCGTGCCGTGCCCCGCGTGTTGCGCGCCGCCTGGCTTGCTGGCGCAGCCGCCGATCAGGATAGCCACTGCGCTTGTCGCCAGCAGCGAGATCACATTTTTCGCTAAACGTTCTATGCCCATGGGTCGTCCATATTGCTGAAAAATCTCTGGTGGTCGCGAATGATTCGCGCGCTTGCAGCCGCGTCCGGTTGCAGGTCCCACTCGTTTCTTTCGAAGGTTCCGCCGAGCATGATCCCGTCGCGGCGCGGGATCATGTAGATGCCGCGGTGGATCATGATGTAGTCGACTTCCTGTTGCGGTAGCACGACCGATAGCTGGCCTTTCACCGGTATCAGCTCGCTGTCACTGAACAGGGCGCGCGCGCCAAGCCCGGTGCAGTTCAGCAGAAGCGGTTCGTCGAGTGACAGCAGGTCGTCCCGGTCCCGGAAGTCCCGTATAAGGATCTTGCCGCCGGCCTCGCGGAAGTCGCGCATGATCGCCGGAAGATAAACAGGCGGCTCGATGAGCATCGTGTCGAAGTGCAAGGCATGCTCCACTGCGAACGGATGCTGTGCCGGGCTCAGGTTGCGCATCTCCGGGTACATCCCGGGAAAACGGCGATGAACGACATCGCGTAGCGGCGGCCGGTCGTACAGTTCGTAATTACTGACCCAACGCACGCCGTAGTGTGCGCCGACCAGGTTCTGGAACCGCCGATAGGCGAAACGCATGCTTGCGCCGAGCCGCGTATAAAAACGCTCGTCAACGACCTGTGGGTCGAACACGGATGCGGGCGACCACTGCGCCCCGGCGATATTCGAGGTCGTGTCCGGGTGCAGCGCTTTTGCGTAGATCGTCACGTCGCAGCCACGCTCCTGCAACAGGCGCGCAGTGGCGAGCCCCACCGCGCCGCAGCCAATGACGGCACAACGTCGATGCTCGGTGTGCGCCACGTGTTGTACAGCCAGGTGCGAGGTTCCCCAGGACAGGGTCACACCGCCGCCGCCGTGGCCGTAGTTGTGCACAACCAGCTTGTCGTCGAATTTTTGTGGCGCGACGACGAAACCGCTGCTGCGATACGGGCGCAGGCCGGCGACCGTGCGGATGACGCGTTCCTGTGAAACCCGCACCCGGCGCAGCGGCTTGCCCGACGGTGTGTAATGGCGCGCGCCAATCCGTGGCGGTGCCGCGGCGCAACCCGCGACAAGCGGCACGGCCAGTGCCGCACGCAGAAACCTTCGTCGCGTCGCCACTATCCGCTCTTGTTCCTCGCGATCAGGTCGTCGATGACCTTCTCCGGGTAACTGAGCAGCTGTCCGAAGCGACGCGCGATCTCCTCGCGTTGCGCGCCCTCGTAGCTGCCCATTCGAACGAGTTCGTCCTTGTCGGCCTTGATGGCCAGGTATTTGTGCAGCGTTTCGCCGGTGTAAACGAGCAATACGTGCTTGCCGGCAGCGATGTCCGCCGGGTACAGATCGCTGACGAGCAGGTCGGTCTCACGATAGAGCTGTACCTCGTTGCGTTCGGCCACCTCGAGTGCCGCTGCCATGAATTCGTCCATTTCCTCTGCCGCCATGACCTCGGACAGCGCCAGCTCCTTGACGCCGAGGCGCACGATTTCGGCAAAACCGCCGAGAATGCCGAGCAGGTAGGATCGCTCGTCGATTTCACCGCGTTGCGGCGCGCAGGTTTCGGCACAGCCACCGAGCAGCACGACGGCCGCGACGAACGGCAGCATTACTGAATTTCGCATTGCCGTGTCCTCCCGTTATTGTTCTGGTTCAGGACGCTGGAGGCAAAATCCTATACGATTTGCGCCCTGAATGTTGCTGTCGCGGATATTCCTGGTATGGGCAAACTTGCGCCGCGAAAAACCGCGGGTGTGCTTGGTGGCATGGGACCCCAGGCGACGGTCGATTTCATGCAGGAGGTGATTCGCCTGACCGGCGCCAGGCGCGACCAGGACCATGTCCGCATGCTCGTCGACTGTAACCCGGCGGTGCCCGACCGGCAGGCGGCGCTGCGCGGTGAAGGCGGCGACGTCGCTGCATGTCTTGCGCAGATGGCCCGCGGCCTGCAGGCAGCCGGTGCCGAATTCCTGGTGATGCCCTGCAATACCGCGCATGTTTTCGCGGACAGTATCGCGGCGGCGGTACCGATCCCGCTGATCAACATCATCGATGCAACCGTTGCAGCAGTCCGGCGCGAGTGCCCGGATGCGCGCAGCGTTGGACTTTTGGCCACCACCGGCTGCATCAACGCCGGCGTCTACCAGCGTGCACTGGCGAGCGACGGGTTCGGCGTCGTCGTGCCGGCCGACAGCGCCGTGCTGATGGATCTCATTTTTCGCATCAAGTCGGGCGACGTCGGCGCTGAAACCAGAGCCGCAACGGCCGCGGTCGCGCAACAGCTCGTTGCCGCGGGCGCAGACGTGCTGATCGCCGGCTGCACGGAAATACCGCTCGTGCTCGGGGCCGGCGATGTGCCGGTACCATTAATATCGTCAACGGATGTCCTGGCACGGCAAACGATCGAGTATGCATTTAACCTGCAACCAGGGGAGTCGTCGTAATGCTGTCAGAGTTTCCGCGAGTTTCGCTTGCCCACCTGCCAACGCCGCTCGAGTATCTGCCGCGGCTGTCGGAATACCTGGGAGGGCCTGCTATCTACGTGAAGCGGGACGACTGCACCGGGCTGGCGACCGGTGGCAACAAGACCCGCAAGCTCGAATTCGCGATGGGCGAAGCGCTGCAACAGGGTGCCGATACGATTATTTCAGTTGGCGCAGTGCAGTCGAATCATGTCCGGCAGACGGCTGCTGCGGCGTGCAAGCTGGGCATGCGTTGCGAACTGCTGTTCGAGCGCCGCGTGACGAATGCCAGCGATCTCTACATGAATTCCGGCAACGTCTTCCTCGATCGCGTGTTCGGCGCGAATATTCGCGAGTACGACAAGGGAACCGACTTCGATACCGAAATGCAGAACGTGGCCGAAGAAGTTCGCAGCCGCGGCCGCAAGCCATACCTCATCCCGGGCGGGGCGTCGAATGCGGTAGGTGCTCTCGGTTACGTCAATTGCGCCGTCGAACTGCTGCAGCAGGCCGACGAACGTGAGCTCGATATCGGTCACATCGTACACGCGACCGGCAGCGCGGGCACCCAGGCAGGGCTGATTGTCGGGCTGAAGGCGATGGGCAGCGGCATACCGCTGCTCGGCATCGGCGTCAACGTCAAGCGCGCGGAGCAGGAAGCCCGGGTGATAAAGCTCGCCCATGAAACCGCGCGCTACATCGGCAGGCCCGGTATCGTCAATTCCACGGATGTCATCGCGAATTGCGACTATGTTGGCGACGGCTACGGTGTGCCGACGCGGTCGATGAATGAAGCAGTGCTGTTACTCGCCAGGCTGGAGGGCCTGCTGTTCGACCCGGTATACAGCGGCAAGGCACTCGCCGGCATGATAGATCTGTTGCGCAACGGCTTTTTCGACGACGCCGACAGCATCGTATTTTTGCACACCGGTGGAGCGGCCGCCCTGTTCGCATACGCTGACCAGCTTGCGCTCGACTGACGCGCAGGTCGGCCCGGATTTGCGGAAAACCGCTACAGAATTGCGCTGCCCGGCATGATATTCAGTGCTGATCGCATTGAACTGTCGCGGTTGATTCCTGTCCCACGCTCGTTAAACTGGCAGGCAACTTTGCCGCTGGCCGGCATCGTTGCAACGGCAACAAGACTGCTGCCAATCGCAGGGCGGCAACCGAATCGAGGGGGATCCTTGAGCGTTTCGAATCATCGCGGGCAACTGCGAGCCCTGGCTGCGTGTTTCTTGCTGGTCGTGCTGCCGGCGCTCGCAGAGGCACAATCGCGGCCTGTTACTGCGCCGGTCATGCGTGCGCAAAGCCTGCAGCAGGCGCCGCTCGTCGACGGCGATGTGCTCGGCGATCCTGCCTGGGAGGGCGCCGAGCCCGCAACGGGTTTCTGGCAGGTACAACCGAACGACGGATTTCCGGCCACGCAGCGCACCGAGGTGCGCATGGGTTTCAACGAGAATACGGTCTATATCGGCGTCGTTGCCTACGACACCGATCCCGACCGGATCATTGTCAGCGACAGCCGTCGCGATTCCACGCTGGACGATACGGATGCGTTCCTGGTCATCATCGATGGCCTGCTGGATCGGCAAAACGGCTTCGTGTTCGGCACCAATGCGGCAGGACTCGAGTATGACGGGCAGGTCGTGCGCGAAGGCTCCGGCGGCGACTTTGGTTCCGGCGGTGGCGGCTTCAACCTCAACTGGGACGGTACCTGGGCGGTGGAGGCACAGATCTCGGACATCGGCTGGAGCGCGGAGTTTGCGATTCCGTTCAAAACCTTGCGGTATGGCGCCGACGACGAGCAGGTGTGGGGTGTCAATTTTCAGCGCAACATACGGCGCAATAACGAGATCACTTTTTGGGCACCGCTCGATCGCAACCGGAACCTTTATCGCGTCTCGGAAGCAGGAACCGTGGAAGGCCTCCGCCCGCCCGTGCAGCGCAACCTGAAGGTTACGCCGTATGTCCTCGGAAAAGCGCAACGCGGCGGCGAGTTGAGCGGTACGGAAACCGACACCGAGTTCGGTTTCGATATCAAGTATTCGATCACGCCCAGCCTGACCCTCGACGCGACTTACAACACCGACTTCGCACAGGTCGAAGTGGACGACCAGCAGGTCAATCTCGATCGATTCAATTTGTTCTTTCCCGAGAAGCGTCCGTTTTTCCTCGAAAACGCCGGGCAGTTTTCGGTCGGAAACGCCCAGGAAGTGGAGCTTTTCTTCAGCCGCCGCATCGGGATCGGTGACGACGGCGAACAGCTGCCGATCGATGGCGGATTGCGGCTTTCCGGAAAAATCGGCGATACGACAAACGTGGGCCTGCTGTACATGCGTTCAGACGCGGTTGACGGGATTGCGCCGCAGAACGATTTCGCGGTAGCCCGGGTCAACCAGGAATTGCCGAATCGCTCCGCGATCGGTGCCATTTTCGTCAGCCGTGACGGCGACGGCTCGTTTATCACGCCGCCGCAGGACGACGAGAACCAGAGCTACGCCATCGACGGCCGCTGGGGCATCGGCGAAAACATCCTGCTGTCCGGCTGGGCCGGCCGCAGCAGCACGCCGGGTCTGAACGGCGACGACCATGCGTTCTCGCTGGGCGGCACTTACAGCTCGGCGAAGTACGAGTCGCGCCTGTTTTACACGGAAGTTGGCGGTGACTTCAATCCGGAAGTCGGCTTTCTCACGCGCAGCGAGTACCGCAAGGCCGACGGTTTCATTCTGCGGCGCATTCGCCCCGACGATCTGTGGGGCTTGCTGGAAATCCGCCCGCACGTTTCCTATCGCGGATTCTGGGATTTCGATGGCTTCCAGGAAACCGGTTTCCTGCATCTCGATACCCACTGGGAGTTCAAATCAGGCATGGAGATACACACCGGCGTCAATTTCACGCGCGACGGTGTAAAGGACCCGTTCGATATTGTCGATGGCGTGACCATTCAGCCGGACACCTATGACCATGCCGAAGGGCAAATCGTGTTCTGGACGAACGAGGCCGCGCCGCTCAGCTTTAACCTGCGCACGGTTATCGGCGGACGTTTCGGTGGCGACCGCGTAAGCGTGGAGCCGGGCCTCGTGTACAGGATTGGCGAGACCTTCAGTTCCGAGCTGTCCGTTAATTACAACGATTTCGACCTGCCGGTGCCGAACGGCGATTTCGACGTAACACTTGCCTCGCTGCGACTCTCCTACTCGTTCACGCCGAAAATACTCCTGCAGGCGCTGGTGCAGTACAACGATATCGATGAAGTGCTGGCGACCAATCTGCGCTTCTCGTGGTTGCGTTCCGCGAACTCCGGTTTGTTTATCGTCTACAATGAGATTGATGAGCGATACCCTGGGGCGCCGCCGCGCGGCCGCGAGTTGATTATCAAGTTCAGCCATATCTTCGACGTGTTCAACTAATGCCACGACACCAGCCGATCGTCATGTGCTTCGTTGTCGCCGCGGCGCTGCTGTCGCTGGCCTGCCCGGTTGCTTCCGCGAACGAGCGGCCGCGCGCTCGCGACATCGGCCTGGACGTGGGCATTTTTGCGACGGGTGAATACAACGCCATCACCGATGTCGCCGGCGTCAGAGTGGGCCATGCGACGCTCATCCAGGGCGACGATATCCGGACCGGCGTCACCGCGATTATCCCGGCTCCGGGCAACCTGTACACGCGCACCGTTCCCGCCTGGGTCCACGTCGGCAACGGTTACGGCAAAATGGTTGGCGAAACGCAAATCCGCGAGTTCGGTGAAATTGAAACACCGATTCTCCTGACCTGCACGCTGTGCGTGTGGAGTGCCGCCAACGCGCTCAAGGAATGGACTTACCTGCAGCCGGGCATGGGCGAGCACACGATAAACCCGGTCGTCGGCGAGACGAACGACAGCGTCGTCAATAACATGTGGGCTGATCCGGTGCAGCGCGAGCATGTCTTTGCGGCCCTCGACGCGGCAAAAAGCGGACCGGTCGAGGAGGGCAGTGTCGGCGCCGGGACAGGCACACAGGCGTTTGGCTGGAAGGGCGGTATAGGCACCAGTTCCAGGGTCCTGCCGGACTCTCTCGGCGGCTACACGGTAGGCGTACTCGTGCAAACCAATTTTGGCGGTGTCCTCGAAATCAATGGTGCGCCGGTAGGTCGCGAACTCGGTCAATTCGCGTTTCGGGACTCGCTGCGGGAAGACGCTCGCGGACCAGGAGGGCATGACGGTTCGATCATGATGGTGGTCGCAACGGATGCGCCGCTCGATGCCAGGAACCTCCAGCGTTTGGCGATGCGGGCGATGCTGGGGCTGGCACGAACGGGATCTTACGCCAGCGACGGCTCCGGCGACTACGTGATCGCTTTTTCCGCCGGGGACGCCGTGCGCAGGCCGCGCGGCAGCACCGAGCCGGTCAATACGCCGTCGTTATTGCACGATGCGATGTCGCCGCTGTTCGCCGCAACGGCAGAGGCAACCCAGGAGTCGATTTACAATGCGTTGCTCAAGGCCACGTCAGTGCAGAGCAAACGCGGCAGCCTCGAAGCAATTTCAGTCGACGACGTCACGCAGATACTGAGGAAATACAACGCACTGAACTGGGACGAGAAGATAGCGCCCTGATCAGTTGATGCGGACGGCAAGTACCAGCTCGAATGACGGTGAGCCGCCCGGCGCGATCGGCGCCAGCGCACCGTCCATGGTTACTTGCACCGCGTCAACCGCCGAGTCGAAGCCATCCGCATCCGGGATGGGCACATAGGTGTAACTGGATCCGCCGTCGTTCGAATAGGCGACGGTGCCGATCGTTACGCCAGGCGGCACCGGAGATGCACTCGTGTCCAGCACTACGGGTCCTCCCGCCTGGCATGACGCGGTGACGCACAGGCGCACCTGGGCTGGCAAGTCGTCCGTGATGACCAGCGTGTCGGTATCCGGCGAGGCGCTGCCGCGGTTGGCGATACCGATCACGTACTCGCCGTCGGCGCTGGGAATATTCTTGGGATTGCTGGCGCCATTGTATGGATCGGACAGCAGGTTGTAGTTTTTTGAAACCAGGAGATCGGGCGCGAATGTCGCGTGAAACGCGGCGCTGGCAGCGACCACGCCCGCGGCCTCCGCTATGTGCGCGCGTTCGCTGTCTGTGTCGGTGTCCTCGTCAATTGTGAGTCCGATGGACGCGCTGCCCTGACTACAGCGACGAACCCAGCCGCCGTTGTTGCCGCTGCGCGTATTGGCGGACGCCACAGACAGGGGCGTTGCGCTAAACGGGGCAGGGTATGAGTTGACGAAGCATCCGTTGTCCCAGCCCTGGACGTTGGTCGCTGTGAGAAGGCCCTGCAGCACGATGTTGTTACCGAGCGTATCGGTGAACGACAGGTTGGCACCGTTCGTGATCGCGACGATGCCCACGCGTTCCGCGGCGGTGACCGAACCGGCGGTCGATTCGGCGCGCTCGAGCGTCACCTGCAGTGAAGCGGTTCCCACGGACCGCACGCCGACGTCCATGAAGGGTGCGGAAGACGTTGCCGGCGGGTTTTGCGACTCGTTCGCCATCGTCTGAATCTGCGCGAGCACGGCGGGCGTGCCGGTAAAAGGCGTCGGGAAAAACACGGTATCCCAGGTCGTTGACAGCAGGCGGTTGGCAAAACTGGTCGTGCTGTGTTCGAGTGCTGCGACGCGGCTGCCATCCGGCAGAAGGTGGTCGCCCGGCTCGACGGCCACGTAGGCGGTCGGCATTGCAACGTGCGGTCCGTCGGTGGCCGCTGCTTCGACCTGCAGTAACTCGAAGCCGGCCGTGGTGACGTTGCGAATCCGAATCGTCGCCGGATCGCCGCCGTCATTGGTCGGCAGGACCGCTACGACAGGCCGCAGCGAAAACGGCCGGATGAACGTAACGGTCGTCCAGGCGGGCGTCGTAAACGTGTCCTGCGCGGTAACCGCGCCCATTTCCATCTCGAATGCGGGCACACGCAGCGAAACGAGCACCACGCACAGCGGAGCGAGCCGGCACAAGCGCGCCGGGCGCGGATCTCGCGGCATATTTTGACCGGGTGCAGCCATGGCGTCATTGCCCAGCGGCGGGCGTCATTGCCCGCACAGGCGATCGAAGATACTCAGC
>JAHHOT010000246.1 GCA_018677555.1 Gammaproteobacteria bacterium
CTCCCAGCCCGATCGCAACTGACACAAGCAACAATGCGCTCGCCGCTACGGCAAGCCGGTGGCGCCGCATGAATCGCATGGCAACGTATGTCCAGGACGGGGGTCGCGCGGCGATTGGCCGTGCACAAAGATGGTTATCGATGTCGCGAGAAAAGCTGTCAATCGAGTCGTAGCGCCGGTCCATCTCGAATTCGAGCGCTTTCCGCAGAATGCAGTCCAGGTCACCACTCAGCGAACTTGCCAGCTTTGATATGTCGGTGCGGCGCGCCGCCGCAAGGCTGGCCCGGTCCTTTGTCCGTGCGATGGCGGTGCTTGGCCTGATGAAGCGCTCTGACGACGAACCTCTGTAGCTGTCTGCCGTGGCTTCCGCTGTGTACGGCAGTTGTCCGGTCAACAACTCATACAGGACAACACCCAGACCGAACACGTCAGTTCGGGTGTCGACAGCATCGCCGCCACCCGGGTTGTGTTGCTCCGGGCTCATATACGCGGGCGTTCCCGCAGCATGCCCGACCATTGTCAGTGCGGTTACGTTGCGCGTATGCTCACTCGTCGCCTTTGCGATGCCAAAGTCGATAATCTTGGGAAAAGGCCGACCATTTTCTTCAACCACGAGAATATTTGCAGGCTTGAGATCGCGGTGAATAATCGCTTTGCGATGCGCATGGCTCACGGCATCGCACACGGTTCTGAATAACTGTAAACGCTCGCGAATGTTCAGGCAGTGCTGATCGCAGTAGTCGGCGATCGACAAACCGTCGACAAACTCCATCACGAAGTAAGGGCGCCCGCTCGCAGTCGCACCTGCATCGAAAACCTGCGCGATGCCGGGATGCCCCAACTTTGCCAGTGTTTGCCGTTCAAGTTCGAAGCGCGCAATGACCTGCCGGGTATCCAGGCCGGGCTTGATGACCTTTATGGCAACCAGCCGTTGCAGCGGCGGGTCCTGTTCGGCGAGCCAGACGTCGCCCATGCCACCATGGCCGACGCACTTGATCAAGCGATACTCGCCGAAGCGTTCGTCAATGTCCCCGTCGATACTCCGGCGAATATCGTGACCGATAATATCGATGCGTTCACCGTCCGCAGCGAGCAAGCGCTCCACGCGCAATCGCATGTTCGGATCATTTACGCATTCACGTTGCAGGAAACTACTCCGCTCTTCCTCAGGCAGATCCGATGCCAGATCGAACAGTGCACGTATTCGACCATAGTCGCCCGTCATTCAGGCACCCAAAGCATCGGCTAGCCACGCACGGGCGAAACGCCAGCGGCGCTCCGTCGTTCGCAAGGAAATTCCCAGCGCATCTGCTACTTCGGTCATCGACAATCCCCACAGGAGTCGCAACGCGACGATGTTGGCCGCTTGTTCATCGTTTCCGCGCAGCTCGTCCAACGCGTCCGAAAAGCTGTCGATGCCGCTACGGTTGCCTTGCAGCAGCGCTTCATGGTTGCCTGCCAACGTCACCCGGACCTGATTTCCCCCTCGCTTGATACGACCCTTGCTGCGCTCATAGTCGCCAAGAACCCGCAACATGACGCGAGTGGCGATAGCGAAAAACTGGTTTCGATTCCGGAATTCCTGCCGCTGACCAAGCAGTTTCAGATAGCTCTCGTTGACCAGCGCCGCCGGTTCCAGCGTTGCGCCAGCAAGGTCGAAGCCGTATCGCTCACGCAAATGCCGTGCAGCAATTCGTTCCAGGTCGGCATAGACGGTTTCGTAAACGGCATCGTCCGCGCCCGGCTTCCCCGATCGGGCTTCCGCCAGCAGATTTGTCAGCCGCTGCGAGTGAGCGGACATGGCGCCGAGATTCTCCTTTTTTTGGCTATTTTAGCGCAAGACCCGGACAGAGAATTCCTCGTTAACTTGACATAAGCCGTCAAATTTCGCGGCGTTGGCGGATTTCTCCGGGTTTCGACGCGTATCAGGATGCGCAATCAATTTTCCGAGCCCCGGCGCAGGCGAGGAGATTTACGATGAACAGAATCACAATCGCACTTCTTGGTCTGATCTTGCTACCGGGTATGGCCGTCGCGGATAGCGGCAAGCCCTTCCATGCCCTGTTTTACACCAGCTTCGAAATCAACGGCATTGTGCCACCGGGGACAGCGCCTTGCGGCGACGTCGATTTTCCGCCGGAGGCCGGGCCAGAGTGCCTGGTCACTATTGTCAGCGGTGCCGGCCACGTGAAAAAAATGGGTTTCTCCCGAATCGATCTCTCGGATGTGATTATCTTTAACGATGGTCCGCCCAAGGCAACATCCAATTACATTCAAATCACAGCGGACACGGGTCCCCAGGATGCGCTGTTCCTGGAATACGTCGACCTGCCCGCACCGTTCGACGCGGAGCGGAACGCGGCGATTATCGAGGGACCGGTGAAGATCGTTGGCGGTATCGGTCGCTTTGCCGGTGCCCACGGCATCGTACACATGCACGTGGCTGCCTTTCTGAACAACAACACGGCAATCATCAGGTTTCGTGGACGTGTCGGCGTAAGAAACGACGATTGAGAGATTGCCAACGGTGTCGGGTCTCATTCCGCAGGACAGACCTGACACCGTTGTTACCGTGTCAGACATGATTTTTCCCGCACGATAAATAATTTCTGACCGTAAGCTGTCGTCTATTTAAGACGCCCGCAGCCCTTTTTTCCGGCACTCAACAGGCGCACAATGCAGCGGTGTCCCGAACACCGGAGATTGCCATGTTCCGATTGCGCCATTGCCTTTGGATAGTCCCGGTCGCGCTGGGCCTGGTTTCATGCCAGACGACGCCCCCGCCTGCGCCAGAAGATCCGCTGGTACTGAAAGGTGAAGAAATCTTCTTCAATGAAACCTTTTCGGGCAACGGCAGGACCTGCGGAACCTGTCACCGCGCCGAGGACAACTTCGGCCTCACTCCGGCATTCATTGCGACCTTGCCCGATGACGACGCGTTATTCGTCGCGGAAACCAATCGCGATCTCGCAAACAACTTCGAGAACCCGACGCTGATGCGCAAACTGGCTCTGATCGTCGAAAATCAGGACGGCTTCGACGATCTCGGTAACAACTTCAATATGCGCGGTATACCGCACACACTGGCATTGAATAATTCTATCGACAGTCGTGACGGACCGCGCACCGGATGGTCCGGCGATGGCGCTCCTGGCGACGGCTCACTGCGCTCGTTTGCCGTGGGTGCAGTAGTGCAACATTTCCCGAAATCGCTCAACCGGGTTGACGGCGTCGACTTCCGTCTGCCAACCGACGAGGAACTCGACGCGCTGGAGGCATTTCAGCGTTCGCTCGGGCGCCGCGAGGACCTGAGTTTGCCAATCGGTCTATCGGATGAAACGGTTGCGCGCGGCCAGGAGATCTTCCTGGATAACACAATGGGCAAATGCAACGCCTGCCACTTCAACGCCGGAGCGAATGCCGACCCCAACCTGTTGGGGCCCAACGCAGGCAACCTGAACTTCAATACCGGTGTCGAAGCGTTGCCGGACCAGCCGGCGGATCTGACCGGCGAAAAGAATCCGCCCGATGACGGTTTCGGCAATCCCGGAAACGGCGAGTTCAATACACCGACGCTGGTTGAGGCGGCCGATACCGGACCGTTCTTTCACAATAACTCGGTCGAAACGCTGGAAGCAGCCGTCGCCTTCTACAACGGCGACGCGTTCAATGACTCCCCGGCCGGCCGGCTGATCATCGGCGCGACCGGTAGCGGCATCAACCTGGACGCTACGCAGGTGGTTGCAGTGGCTGCCTTCCTTCGTGTCATCAATGCGCTGGAAAACCTGCGCGCGGGCAGGGAATTGCTGATGACGGCGGTTGCGTACGAGCCCTCAAACCCGCGCCAGGCCGTGCTGATCCGGCGCGCGAGCTTTGAGCTGGAAGATGCAAGCCAGGTTCTGCGCGGTGGCGGCTTGCACCCCGGCGCGGCAGCGGAAGTGGAAAGCGCTATGTCGGCGTTGGCCGATGCACTGGGCAGCGCGGATCCTGAAAGCGATGTGCGCCTGGCATTGCGGCGCATTACGTCGGCACGCAGCGCGATGGAGACCTGACATGATCAAGATGCTAACGATTTCAATCCTTATGCTGACGGTTGTCGCACTGAGCAACGCCTCGGCACATCCGGCGACAGAGCGGTACATCCCGATCGGCAAGTCGCCCGGCATATCCGGCGTAAAGTCCTACGTCGGCAAGATACGATCCGTGCACGATACCGAGAGCGGCTTTGCCATGACCGTGGAAAACGCCACCACAGAGGTGCGCATCGACGAAACGACGATGATCTACGTCGACACCGGTTCGCGCAGCAGCAACCGCATCGGCACCGAGGAAGACTGCGAGGTCGGGCGTACCGTCGAGGTTTACCTGCACGACAGCGGTGTTGCCTATTGGGTGAAAATAGAAGCGTCACGATAAGACCGAAAGAATCGCCAGTTGCAGGAGCGGCGCCCTCGCCGCGACCACGCGGTTCCCGATGACAAGACTCACCCGGCCGGGGACGCCGTCAGTCCCCTCCGCGAATGGCTCGCTGCGCTGCGCTTTATTTCGCTCCGGGGAATAACGGCGCCCTCGCCGCGACCACGCGGTTCCCGACGACACGACTCACCCGGCCGGCGACGCCGTTACTCCACTACGCGAATGGCTCGCTGCGCTGCGCTTTATTTCGCTCCGGGGAGTCACGGCGCCCCCGGCCTGTTAGTCAACGGACCGCCGCCGAACTGCCTGTAGGAGCGGCGCCCCCGCCGCGACCGGTTCGCCGCCATCGTCTACGTTGTTTCTGCGCACTTCACTGAGAAACGCGGGTTCAGTCGATCGACCCGCTGGCGGATCATGCATAGCAGGTTGCGGCAGGGATGCCGCATGTCACCTCAACCAAGCGAGGGAACGCTATGTATTACAGAAGCATTCTTATATTACTGACATCCGTGGTGGTCACCGGTTTTGCCGGGGTCGCGGCCGCGAGAGAGCAGGTGCAGCCGATACGAATCTACGATGAACGCAACCCGGCGCCGGACCACATCTATTTCCGGCATTTTCTGGAAAGCCTGTTCGACGCCGATAGCGAAGAGCGGGACAGCGACGCCGAAATTCACGAAGTGCTGCACGGCGTGGGCCTGTCGCACAGCGCCGGCGACGAGGAACGTGCCAGACGGATGCACAGGATTCTGAGAGACCGGTATATGCGCATCAGCCGCGATATCCGTCGGGCCGAAAACCGGATGCTGTGTGACTGGCGTAACGGGGAGTGGACCGAGGACGAGATATTCCGGCAGATGGACAAGCTTTCGGTGATACGTGATCGAATTGCCGAGAAACACTATCTCGACACGCTCACCATGATCGACGGCAAACTCGCCGCTGCACTGGATCTGGCGCTGCAGGACGGCAAGACCGGGTTCGTGTCCGTCCGGTACCCGCACAAGGCAATGTACGACGGCGCCGGACTAAACGTGCGCGATCGCGTCGAGGCGCTGTGCAAGCGCAAGTCATATTAATCGAAGCCATGGAGGGATCGACATGAATTCCAGGAAAACTCTAGCGACCTTGACCGCTGCTATCGGCTTTACTCTGCTGGTGCCAGCCGCGTTCGCCGACATTAGCCGCTCGGTAGCGATCAGCGTGTGCAACAACCAGGTGCACGGTCGATGCAAAGCGTCAAAAGATGCCGACGATGCGTTCGATCGCGTTCTGTTCAAATGCCAGGTGCTCGGACTGGACCACTACCCAAACCTGATGGGGGCGGCGAATATGAACGCGGAATTGCTGCCAAACGTCAAAATGAGCGCCGTCCTCAATGAGCCGAAATCCGGACCGGTGCACGGCTGGCATCAGTACTGCCGCAAGATGACCGGCGTGCATCCGTACGCGAAGATCCGCTTTTTTCCAACACCGCTGCTGTACAAGGCCACCTTGCCGGATGCGACCAAATGCCTGTTGGTGACTGGGTCAGGCCAGGTCCTATAAATCCTGTGGCGCCCGCATCCGGTTACACGATGCCACCGGGCAAGGTGTAGAATTGCCCCCAAAACAACACTGTTTTGGGGGCTTTCATGACACAGCTGATCGCAGGTCTGGTGACATTTTTCGCACCGCACTCGGTTTCAATATTCGCAGTCGATTGGCGCGATCGGATGGCCGCGACATACGGCGCAGGCTGGAAAGCTGCTTATGCCATCGTCTCGCTGATCGGGCTGGTGCTCGTTGCAAGGGGATACGCCGAGCTTCGAAATACGCCGACGGTGTTGTACGTAACTCCGTACTGGATGCGCCACGTGTCTGCCGTGTTGTTGTTGCCCGTTTTCGTGTTGTTTCTGGCATCGATTTTCCCGGGGCGCATACAGACGGCAACGAAGAACCCGCTGCTGGTCGCGACAAAGCTATGGGCGCTTGCCCACCTGCTGGTCAACGGCACGCTTGCGGACGTGCTGCTGTTCGGTTCCTTTCTGGTCTGGGCAGTTCTCGACCGGATTTCACTGAAGCGTAGAACACCGCGAGCGGTGCCCGGTGCGCCTGCATCGGCGGCAAACGATGTCATCGTGGTGGTGGCTGGTCTCGCGCTCTATGCTGTCACCGTCGTATGGGCGCACGCGGCGCTATTCGGTGTGCCGGTGATCCCCGGGTAAAGAGTCCAATGTCGCGGCGGGGGCGCCGCTCCTACAGTTGCAGTGAGCCCACCAGTGCCGCGATAGATGGTATTTCGTGCCGTGCAAGGTACTGCGCAATACCGTCGTTTATTTTACGACAGGCCAGCGGATCGTAGAAAAGCGCGGTGCCAATGCCGACCGTTGTTGCGCCGGCAATAATAAACTCGAGTGCATCCTCAGCCGTGACGATGCCACCCTGGCCTATGATCGGAACATTGTGCACCTTCGCGATCTCGTGGACCTGGTGGACTTTCAGCAATGCAATCGGCTTGATCGCCGGGCCCGATAGTCCGCCGCGGACGTTTCCAATGATCGGCTGGCGGGCCTCCACGTCGATTGCCATGCCCATAACGGTGTTTATGACGGCAAAGCCGTCGGCACCCGCCTCGATACAAAGCCGGGCGTTCTCCTGGATGTCGGTCTGGTTGGGCGATAGTTTTGCGATGATCGGTTTGCTGGTCGCGCTGCGGCAGGCGGCCACGACTTTGGCCGACATCTCCGGGTAATTGCCGAAGGACACGCCGCCTTCCTTGATGTTAGGACAGGAGATGTTGATTTCGATCGCATCGATCGGAGAATCGTCGAAGCGCCGGGTGACCGCGGCGTAATCCTCAATGGTCGAGCCGCAGACATTCGCAATGAAGCGTGTCTCCTCGAAATCGAGGCCCGGGAGTATTTCGTCAACGACCTTGTCCACGCCAGGATTCTGCAGGCCGATGGCATTGAGCATTCCCATCGGTGTCTCCCATAC
>JAHHOT010000072.1 GCA_018677555.1 Gammaproteobacteria bacterium
TAACAACAGTTTGCGCCAGTCAGTCGGGTCCGAAAGCTGCAGGCTGGCCGGCCCGCCCAGCGAATATCGCGGTCCCAGCTGGGCCGGACTCGCCGTGCGCGTTCCCGTCGCGAGACCCGCTATGGAACGGTCGCCGAAAATTCGTTGCTGCGGAAAGCCGGTGCTCGCGTCGTCGGCGCTGCCGGCGACCAGGGTAAACGGCGCCCTTCCCTGGGCGAGAAATAACAACGAATCAGGTCGCCAGGAGACCTCGAGCCGCAGCGCGGGATCCGGCCTGCCTGCCGTCTGCACGATCTTGAATCGGCTGGTTCGGGTTCGCTGGATCGAATTCCAGTCATTGCGCACCGTCTGTCTGCCGCGGCCAATAAAATAGAATGATCCGTTGCTTGCCTGGATCCACCGCTTCTGGCGCTCCTGCCACAGGAATACACGTGCTGAAATAACGCTATCGGGCTCCATCACCTTGACGCGAATGCGGTCCACAAACGGCGCCCCACCCATGTCAAAAATGATCCCGCCATCCTCCGGGTCAACGCTGTCAGCGCCGAATTCCGCCGTGCGGCGCACAACCGTGGTCATTCCAACGGTGTAAATACCCTTCACCCCGGAAAGGCGCCAGTCCTCCGGCATGCCTGTCCAGCCGATCCGCAGGTAGTCGTGACCGGAATTACTGATGTCAACGTGACGTTGCAGGATAGTAGCGTTGTCCTGACGCATGTCCGCCACGGCGGAGGAACCGATCGGACTCCAGCTCTTGAGGTCGTTGCTCCCCTCCACCACGACCGACCCGATGAAACCCGTGTCCAGCGGCGCCCATTCGAGTTCGAGCCCCTTGATGTTCTCTTTCAGAGCCCGCGTGTCGACAATATAGCTGGACGGCTTGCCCGTTGCAGTCAATGCAGATGCGTTGCCGGCATTGAATTCCACGCGCGCATCGTCGCCGCTACGTTCGAAAATCAGGCGAATCTCGTCGGCCGCCTCTTCCTGTGCCTTCGCAAGCGGCAGGATCGGCAACGACTGCGAGTAGTCGACTCGTTCGACCTCGTCATTCAGCGGCAGGAACAACCGCGGCACCGCGTCTCCGTCTGCGTTGTACACGCCGGCATCACGCAAGTCCGGATCGGTCACGGACTGGTTGACTTCAAGCGGCAGCTCTATCGTGTAGAAACTGCTCTCGCGACTCACCCGGATCGGGAATCCCCATGCATAGTCCGACGGCTGCGGAATCTCGTCCGTCTGCGCGGCAACGTTGCCAACCGTCATGCACAGGCAAACAAGCAGAATTCGCGTTAGTGTTTGTCGCAGCATCAAGGAAGCTCCTGCGCCAGATCGTTATCCCGGGCTGCGCGTCTTGGCGGCGCCGGCGCAAAGTACCCGACAATCAGCAATAGCACACCGACGCCAAGGAAGGAAACGATTCGCGCCACCGTTCCCGTATTGCCGAGATCGACAATAAACAGCTTGATGACGACGAGCGCCATCAATGCGGTTCCGGTCAGCCAGATCCAGCGTTTGCCATGGCGCGCACCCAGGATCATGCCGCCAAAGCCCAGTATTGCCCAGTATATGGACAGCGCTGCCTGCACCTGAACGGAACCGGACAGCGTGTTGCTGTCCCATGACACGTCACTGAAATGATGAACTGCGCGCACGACAGCGAGCGTCGTCAGAATGAAAGCGCCGATGCCCCAGACAATAAGCGCAACCCGGTACTGGTCATCCCGGATCCATTCGCTGCTTTTCCGCGCGACAAGCAAAACCCGCAGTGCAACGACGAGCCCGATCACCGTCAGCATGTCGAGCGGATTCAGAAGCGGAACGTAGGGTAATGGCGCTGGATCACCTGCATTTTCCGCGCCGACCATGCCGACAAGCCAGAGCTGGGACGCGACAAGCGTTCCTGCCGCAGCGATATAGGCGGTCCAGTAGCGCTGTAGCGGCCAGGGGATGTGCCCACGACCGAAAATAATCGCCAGTGCGACCAACGCCGGCAGCAGCAGCGCCGCAGCAAGCGCCCAGACTTCGCTGAGCCCGGCGTCTCGCAGTCGCCAGCCTGCTTCGAAACCGATGAATGCGGTCAACATCAGTGCACCCGCGAAATGCCACAGCCCTTCAACGCGCCCGCGGCCGTTATCGTATGCGCGCAGTAATCCGAAGTGCGCGATCAAAGCCACGATCCAGGCGACTGTGCCAACCCCGCGGAACAGGTGTTGCTGGTCCCATATATACAAGAGGGCGACGACCGCAAGGATCGGTAAATACGCCAGCGTGGCCCGACGTGCCGCCGTCCATGCGTAGCGACGCGCGACCCACGCGAGCAGACAAACGCTCAACGCAATGAACAGGACAAACAGGTTTAGCTGCGTCGATCCACTGGTCCGGTCAATGATTTCCATAAACCCGGTGCCACCCCACCATCCGAGGCCCCACAGCATCAACGGCACCGCAATGAACGATTGCCAGCGCATCGGCCTGGCATCCGCAGCCAGGTAACGCGCGGAGAACAGGGACGCGATGCTGATCAGCATGCCGCCGACGAAATTACCATTCAGCACCGGCATGCCTGCATCGTGGTCCCAGCCGTACTTGACGTAGGCTACGCCGCCGGCGAACAGGAGTGCGCCGCCGCTCAGGCGCGCAAGTATTCCGTTCTGCCGCACACCGATCCAGACCAGCGCGGCGCCCTCGAGCGACCAGGCTGCGGCAGTCCAGCGATCATCCAGCGCCAGCGGAATGGCAATCGTGGCAAACGCCACGGCGAGCGCGATGAACGATTCGATCAGCAAGCGCATCTGCTTGCCCTGAGCGCGATTGAGGGCTACAGCAACGATCGTGTAGAAGATCGCCATCGCCATTGCGCTGATGGCCAGGCCATACTCCGATCCCTCGACCAGTTGCGACTGCAACGCAAACGCGACCACCGGTGTACCGAAGACCAGCGTACCGTCGACGTAACCTTTCAGGTTCGGTGGCTGGCGAAACGCGAAAAGTATCGCGATCGCCTGATAAAACAGGAAGAAAGCGATGAGGAAAGGCTCGGTACTGGCGAGTTTTTGCGGTTCAAAATATCGATAGCCCCATGCGGCGCCGACACCGAAGGTAAAAACGAAGCCCAGGACATTCAGTACGCGCCAGGCTTTGTACCACGCAATGCCGAGAATTGCCGCGTTCAGCAACAGGTAGTAACTGAACAGCGCGACATGGTTTCCCGAACCGGTAGACACAAGTATCGGCGCGATAAATCCACCGACCGTGCCGAAGACGGCAAGCGCCTTCGCATCCTGCAATACCGCCAGCACGCCCGTGCCGGCGGTCAGGGCAACCAACATAAGCAAAGCGAACGGCGCCGGCAGAAGGTCGTGCAGCCTGAATGCCGCGAATATCGTCAGGTAGAGTATGCCGATTCCGCCACCCTGCAGGCTCAGTGCATAAACACGCGATGTGTTTCTGAGTCGCCAACCGACGCCGAGCAGCACCAACGTCGCGGTCGCAACTCCCAGGTAGCGCAACTCGATCGGCACAACGAATACCTGGCGCTCGACCGCGTATTTGAGCAGAAATCCGACACCGAAGAACGAAACGATTACCCCGATCTTTACGGGCACATTGCCGGTTGTAATCCAGCTTTTCGCCGCGTCGATGATTTTCTCGATGACGCCGGGCTCTGTTGGCTCAGGGCTGCGTTCGGCGTGTTCGGAAATCCGGACTGGCTCGAGCGGCTCGGCAGGCGCTGGGGAAACTGCCGGTATCCCGGCCGCGTCGGATAGTGTCTCTGAGTCCACCCGCGGTACAAACGTAGCCGGCGGTTCCGTGAATTCCTGCCCGACCGCTTGCGCATCTGCCGATCGCAGCGCCATCAGGTCCTCGACCTGCCTGTCCAGCGCTTCGACTTGCTTCCGCAACGACGCATAGCGAGCAACGAGGAAACCCAGCGCAGCGCCGGCCAGCATGCCGAGAATCTCCTCGCCGGCATTGCCGAACCAGAGCCCTGCAAGGCCGCCTGCAATGATGAACAGCACCTGCACTGCCTACGCGACCCCTTTGTCGTCGAGCGCATTGCTCCGATCGCCCCATGGTGACTTACCCGCCGCGCAGAATAAAGTGACTAAGTGCCTGTTTTTAAAAAAGCGAATGGTAACCAGGTCGCAGTTTCCCGCGTCTTGCCCGGCTGTCTTCAGCGCGCCAGAGGCGGCGCGGGACAGGCATGGCTGCATGCTATGATCCGCGTTTCTTCGATCAACCAGCCGGACTGCATTCATGCCCGCCGATCTGTTCAAGATAATTGCCCGTTTCGAGGACGCCGGCGGCAAGCCGCTGGGCGGCGAAGACTATGAAGTGCGCTTGCTGGACAGGGACCACTTCATCGACGACAAACTCGGAGTAAGCGCACTCGACAGCGACGGCAAAGTCGAGTTTCTCGTATCGGCCGCGGACATCGTGTCCATCGATTCGCCGGACGAAAGGGCACCTGACCTGTACTTCTCGCTCAGCAAGGGTGGCGATGAGATTTTCGTGTCTGAAGTTTTTCCGGAGGTAACTTTCGACACAAAAGACCCGGTCACCGGCCGGCCGAAGGGCCTCACGAAGGAATTCGGTCCTTTCCGGGTCGATATCTGAACAAGGCAACGCAGCACAATCGGTTTTTTCCCGAATCACTCTTTTGAGCAGACGGGCTGCCGCGGCGCTTACATCTTGTTGATCGCTCGCATCGGGTAGTCCGCGAACAGAACCAGCATGGCTTCGCGCACGGCGCGCCGCGCCGGCGCTTCGTGCATATAGGCACCGGGTCCGACGTTGTGCAGCTTCGCCATGGATCCGGCCCAGATGACTTCACGTGTCACCGCATTGCGGAACTCCATCCGGACCTCGGCGTTGAACCTTGCTGTGCCACCCGCTTCGATCGTTCCCCAGGCAGCGTCGTTGTCCCGGGGCTCCGCTTCCAGCGGTGTTGCGACGAACAACATATGCAGAATCGCCTGCGCGCTGCTTTCCGTGTACTGCAGGCCCTTTTGATCCAGCACGATACTGGCCTCGTCGCGCATCATCGGCTTGAGGAATTCCGGCATGTCCTCGAACTCGACACGATAGGTCGAGAGCGTCGCAGCTTGCGGCGTGCAGCAGAAACTGACGTTGGTCGATATGGCCGGCAGGCCGGCGCAACCGATGAGTATGAACGCCGGAAAAAATGCGGCCAGCCGAATGCGTATACAGTTCTTCACGTCCTGCTCCAGTTGCTGCGGCCAAATTACCCGGACCCGCGATACCGGGGCATTCGCAGAACCGTTCAGTCAGGCAGGTATAAACACTTATTCTATTGCCGGGCGCCGCGCATCACGCAGGAGGGGCTGGAGGACGCCGCTCGAGGAAATCGGTCACGCGCTCGCAGGCCATCGCGAACTCGAGCACCTGCTGGTCCTGGCCCGGGCGTCCGAGAAACTGGATGCCCATTGGTCTGCCGTCGTCGCTGAAGCCCGCCGGCAGGCAAACCACGGGCAACCCCGCCAGCGTGCCGCCGATGACCACCTCCATCCAGCGATGATAAGTGTCCATCTTCCTGCCATTGATCGACCCGGGCCAGTGCACGGTTTTGTCGAACGGGAAAACCTGCGCAGCCGGCAAAGCAAGCACGTCGTGGCTGTCGAACAGTTTCAGCAACGCGCGATACCAGTCCGTTCGCGCGATTCCAGCGTCGGCGATTTCCCTGCCGCTCTGCTTGAAACTGCCTTCTATCTCCCACTGAATCTCCGGCTTCAACAGGCGGCGTTTTTCGGGGTCTTCGTACAGCTCACGCGCACCGCCCAACGCCCAGTGTCGAAAGGTCAGCCAGGTCTGCCACAGCCTGGCCATGTCGTAGTCCGGTTTGCAGGGTTCGACGTTCACGCCATATTCGCTCAAGCCACTTAGCGCCCGCTTACACAAGGGCAGAACGCCGTCCTCGGTCGCGAGATAACCGTCGTAATCGGCCATCCAGCCGATCCTGAATCCGCGCAGCGTCGCTGCCCTGAAATGTGCATAGCCGGGTATGCTGTCCGAACGGCTGAGCGGGTCGCGTGCGTCGAATCCCGCCATCGTGCCGAGCAACCGGACGGTGTCCTCGACGTTACGACCCATCGGCCCGGCCACGCCGAGCTGCTGGTAGTAGCCGTCCGCTTTCGGATAGGAAGGGACACGTCCCTGGCTGGGCCGGAAACCGACAACGTTATTGAACCCCGCCGGATTGCGCAGCGAACCCATCATGTCGCTGCCATCGGCGACCGGCAGCATGCGTGTCGCCAGTCCGACGGCGGCGCCACCGGAGCTACCGCCGGATGTCAGGCGCGGATCGAAGGCGTTACCCGTGGTGCCGTGCACCGGGTTGTAACTTTGCGAGCCCAGGCCGAATTCCGGGGTGTTGGTTTTGCCGATGAAGATCGCGCCGGCGCGGCGGATGCGTTCTATAAACAAGGTGTCGGAGGTCGCGACGGTGCCCGCGAATATCGGCGACCCGTTGCTGGTCTCCAGGCCTTTGGCGTCGGCCAGGTCCTTCACGGCATGCGGCATGCCGTGCATCCAGCCACGGTATTTGCCTTGCTCGAGCTCGCGGTCCGCTCGCCGCGCCTCGTCGACCAGCCTGTCCCGGTCGAGCATGCTGACGATCGCGTTGTAATGTGCATTGTGCGACTCGATGCGGTCGAGATAGGCATGCATGACCTCGACGCAGCTTAGCTGACGTTGGCGAATGGCTTCGGACAGGCGCGCGGCGCTGAGATCCGTCAGATCCGCCGGGATATCGACCGGCCTGGCGACGGCGGCGACGGATGGCGCCGCAGCAACGGCGAGGCTGAGACCGGTCGCGCCCCGCAGGAATTGGCGTCGCCCGATGCCGTCTCGTTTTCTCGTCATGCGTTGGTCTCCAGGGTAGCGGCCGATCTCGCGGCAGCTGCATTGTAACCATCTCCGTTCTGCAGCCGTACCTGGCGCCTGAATTCTCGTGGCGTCGTGCCGAACCAGCGCCTGAATGCCCGGCAAAATGCAGCGGGTTCCGCGTAACCGAGGCGAGCGGACAGTTCCCCGACGGTAACGCTGCTGTCGCGCAGCAACCTGGCTGCGATGTCCTTGCATCGTTGCGTGACCAGGTCCTTGAACTGGCGTTTTTCGACCCGCAAGCGCCGAAACAAGGTGGCGGTCGATACACCGAGCGTACTCGCTACCAGCTCTGCGCGCGCACCTTGTCGCAATACCCCGTCCGTCAGCGCCTGCGTCACCGTCTCGTGAAACGCAAGCGGCGTGCCCGCGTTCCGCATCGTGCTCGAAATATGGTCTTCGAGTATCGGTATCAGGTGCGGGTCGAGGCCCTCGTACCAGCGGCGGGCTTCGGCAAGCGGCAACGTCAGTTCGTTGGCTCCCTGATCGAACAACACCGGCGCACCGAAAACACGACGATGGATGCTGCCGGCAGCAGCTGGCTGTGCATGCTCGAACGTAACCTGGGTGAGGCTACACTGGTTCTTGCTGAGCAGCCGCATGTAGCGCCAGATAAGCCCGATCGAGTATTCGCTGTCCTGGGCGCGGGGCGTGATCGAGTCGTCGACAATCCTGTAGGAAACCTGCAGGTAGTCGCCGACGTAGCTGATGTCCGTCGTCGACGAGCTTTGAATGGCCTCGAGGTAGCGCTGCAGACTTTGCAGCTTGGTTTCGAGGTCGCCCGAACTGAGAAACAGGTAACCGACCGCGCCCAGCGCGTCCGGGCCCGATCGTTGCGCGAGCCTCAGCCCGAGCGCGGGATCGTCCAGCTCGGCCGCAAGCCACTCGAACATGCGCACGAAGCGCCGCAGGCTGATGAAGCGGCGGAAGTCCTGCAGCTCGTGCATTCGTATGCCATTGGTGGCCAGCCCCTGGCGCACGAGGTCCCGATGCTCACCGAGGTCGTTGTAAATCGACAGCAGCACGGTGGTCGAAATGACCGAGTCTCCGTCGGCCTGGGCCATAGAAACTACTCTTGTTAATTACCGCTACGAAAAATCAACCATGTGATCCAAAAAGTCAAATAATGAGCGGGCAAAGAGACGATACTGAGCGCGAATCTAGGGTCAAATGAGCCGCGTTGCGCGGCCTGGGGGAAACAATGCGAAAAGGTACCGGCGCCCTCGCGGCAGCCGCGATTTTGTTATCGGCCACCACGGCCAGTAGCCAGTCGATCGAGGAGATCGTGGTCACTGCGCAAAAACGCGAGCAGGGCATCAACGATATCGGCATCACCGTCAACGCATTTACCGGGGAGCAGTTGCGCGATTTCGGTTTTACGCGGGCGGAAGACATTGCACTCCTCACGCCGGGCCTGACAGTCAATGAAACGGCGGCAACCGGTGTGCCGCTCTATACCATTCGCGGCGTCGGCTTTCAGGATTACTCGACCGCCGCATCGTCCACGGTCGGCCTTTATTACGACGGCGTCGCAATGCCCTACACCGTCATGACGCGCGGCCTGATGTTCGACGTCGAGCGCGTCGAAGTCCTGAAGGGTCCGCAGGGCGACCTGTACGGTCGCAACACGACAGCCGGCCAGATCAACTTCATCAGCGCCATGCCGACCGACGAGTTTCAGGCCGGTATCAACGTGGGCTATGGCAGCTTCCGGACTGCAGACATCGAAGGATACGCCAGCGGGCCCTTCAGCGACCGTGTTCGCGGCCGTTTCGCGCTCCGCTCCGTGCAGTCGGGCGAGGGCTGGCAAAAGAGCCTCACACGAAACGACGAACTCGGAGAGATTGACGTAACGGCGATGCGCGGCCTTCTGGAGATGGACCTGGGAGATTCGGCGGAGCTGTTGCTCAAAGTGCAATACGTGGACGACCAGTCCGACAACCAGGCGAACACCGCCTACGACGGTACGATTGCCGGCCTCGGCCCGTTTCAGAATCCCTACACGCCGCTCGACCAGTATTTTCTGCCAACCGGTAGCAACTTCGGCGAAACGCCGCCGTGGTACTCAACGGGTGACAACCGCGCTGCGGACTGGACCAACAGTTACACCAGCCCGCAAACCGGGCGCGTGTTCAATCTTCGGCCTGGCCGCGACAACCAGCTGACGGGAATCTCCGCAACCCTGAACTGGGAGCTCGGCGACACAACCCTGACATCTATCACTGCGTACGACGAATTCGAGCGCGTGGAAGCGAACGACTGGGACGGCGGTTTTTACAACGATTCGAGCAACATCAATACGACCGACCTGAGCGTGTTCTCGCAGGAGCTGCGGCTTTCCGGGGGCGATGACCAGCTCTACTGGATTGCAGGCCTGTATTACTCGCGCGACGAAATGGACGAGTACTACCACTACTTCATGTCGGACTCGGTCTTCGGCCTGGGCTCAATCCCGTGGGGCGTCGGCCTGTTCGCGCCGACACCAATCGTCGAGCTCGACACGATTTACGACCAGGAGACGACGTCGGCCGCCGTTTTCGGGCGTGTCGAGTGGCAGTTCACGGATGCGTGGCGACTGACCATGGGACTTCGTTACACGGACGAGGAGAGAAACTGGTCAGGCTGTACCTTTATCGCGGACGACGGCAGTTTGGCCGCGTTCCTGAACACACAGTTCGGCGCCAGCCTCGGTCCCGGCGACTGCGGCACGATCGACGACGACCCGAATTCGCCGACCTATATCTTCGCGCTGATCGGCGGCCCGAACATCAACGACGCGTTTCACGTGTACACCGACACCATCGATACCAGCCGCCTGATGGGCAAGATCGGCCTCGACTATGCCGTCAACGATGACGTCCTCATCTACGGCACAATCTCCAACGGCTTCAAATCCGGCGGCTTTAACGGCGCCAACTCGAACACGACGCTGCAGTTGCAGCCGTACAAGGAAGAAGTCCTGACGTCGTTCGAGATCGGCACGAAAGCGACGCTCGCAAACGGGCGCATGCAGCTCAATGCGGCTGCATTCTTCTACGATTACGAAGACAAGCAGGAACAGGATGCTGCGGTCGCATTCGTTGGTAACATTTCGGGCCTGACCAACGTGCCGGAATCCGAGATCGTCGGCGCCGAGATCGACATGCAATGGGCGCCGACGGATGCGATGTCAGTGAACCTGGGCATCGCGTGGCTGGATTCCGAAGTGAAGGAATGGAGTGCGGTTGATACCGACCTGAGCGCATGGCCGAACGTCGTGCTGCGCGATGCGTCCGGCATCGAACTCGCACAGGCGCCGAATCTTTCGGTAAACGGGCTGTTCGGTTACGAGTGGCCGGTCGGGAACGGCAAGCTCATCGATGCGTCCGTGGACTTCGCCTACAAGGACAGCACCAGCGGCGGCGCCGAGGCGCCAAACGCAACCGAGGACTATACCCTGTGGAATGCCAGGGTTGGCTTCGGCGCGGACGACGGCCGCTGGCGGGTGATGCTGTGGGGCCGCAACCTGGCCGACGAATACTATTACCCGGCAGCATACGTAGGCGGCAACGGTCCGATGGTACGAACGGTCGGCATGCCACGCACCTACGGTGTATCGATGAACTACCGCTTCGGCGCGTACTGACAGACGACGCGCAGCGCCGGCCCGGACTGCCGGCGGTGCGCGCTCCATACTCTTTATTATAAATTTCGGGATGTCCGCCAGCGGGGACGACATGAACATCGCCAGCTTGAGCAGGTCATTCATCGCACTCTGCGCGGTTGTCGTGCTGGCCGGCTGCCAGGACTCAATGGAAGCGCGCGAGCCCGCCGACGTCGTGTTCCGCGGCGGGCACGTTCATACCGTCACTCAGGGCGTGGCGCAGGCGGTTGCAGCAACGTCGGGCACGATTGTATTCGTCGGCTCGAACGAAGACGCCGCGGCATTCACCGGGCCGGATACACGGGTTGTCGATCTCGACGGCCGCTTCATGATGCCCGGCATCGTCGATGCACACGTGCATCCGCTCGGCGGTGCAATCAAGGAATTGTTCCAGTGCAACTTTCCGTTTTCCGCGACGCCGGAGCAGATTGTCGCGGTGCTGCGGGAATGCGTGGCACAACGCCCGGACGCGGAATGGATCGTCGGCGGGCAATGGGACAGTGGCCTGTTCGAGCGATTCTCGATTGAATCGCCGCGCAAGCTGCTCGACGCTGTATCCGGCAGCGCTGCCGTGTTCTTCAGCGACGACAGCGGCCACAACGGCTGGGCCAATTCGCGCGCGCTGGACATCGCCGGCATAACCGCAGAAACCGCGGACCCGGCAGGCGGCAGCATTGGCCGGGAAACGGACAGCACCCCCAACGGACTGCTATTCGAGACCGCGCAGGGCCTCGCCTACGAGGTCATTCCGAAGTACAGCGACGCGCAACACCTGCAGGCTGCACGCTGGTTATCCGACACCGCGAATTCCATGGGCATTACGGCGATGAAAGCAGCCGCGATCGAAGAGATCGAGATAGCCGCCTTTCACGAGGCCGATCTCAGCGATTCGCTCAACCTGCACATAGCGACGAGCATTCGCACGCCTTACGGCCATCGCACGACACCGCTCGACTACGACGAGATTGACCGGATTCGCGACACTTACGCATCGGAAAACGTCGACACGCGCTTCGTCAAGATTTTTCTCGACGGCGTGCCGACGCCGGCACGCACGGCCGCCATGATCCATCCGTACTTACCGGACGAGGAGCATGGCGCGGATTACACCGGTCCGTTACACATCGACGTCAATACGCTGGCACCGGATCTCATCGAACTCGACCGGCGCGGCTACACGGTCAAGATCCATACCGCCGGCGATCGCTCGGTGCGGGTCGCACTCGATGCCATCGAGCTTGCCCGGGACGCGACAGGCAACGCGGAAAAACGCCACGAACTGGCGCACGCCGGTTATATCGACGAATCGGATCTGCCGCGCTTCGCCGCGCTGAATGCGGTCGCCGACCTGTCGCCGGTTATCTGGCATCCGTCACCCATCATCGATGCGGTAATCATGGCGGTCGGCGAGGAACGGGGTGAGCGGTACTGGCCCGTGCGCGATCTGCTCGATTCGGGTGCGCCTGTCCTGGCCGGCTCGGACTGGCCCTCCGCCGTCCCGGACGCGAACCCGTGGGTCGGCATCGAGGCGTTCGTCACGCGGCGCGATCCGCGCGGCGATGCGCCAGGCGCACTGTGGCCGGAGCAGGCGATAACGCTTGCAGAAGCGATCGAGATCTACACAACGCATGGGGCGAAAGCGATGTTGCTGGGCGACCAGGTCGGCAGCATCGTCGTTGGCCGGAAAGCCGACCTGATTATTCTCGAACGTAACCCGTTCGACATTCCGATTGAAGAAGTCGGGGACACGGTTGTGCTGCAGACCTGGTTCGATGGCCGCCTGGTCTACGAAAAATAGCAAGAGATTGAGGTCCACTATGAAACTCCGATATCTGTTCGCCGCACTCGTAATGTTGCTGGCTGGCTGCGGTAAGTCACCGCAATCAACAAGTCCCGAGCCCGCAGCGCAGGCCGACGCGATCTACCGCAACGCGAGGATCTACACCGTCGATTCCAACGACAGCTGGGCCGAAGCGATGGCGGTCCGCGACGGACGCATCGTTGCCGTGGGCAGCGACGCCGTGGTCAAGGGCCTCGCCGGTGAGCAAACCGTTTTGCACGATCTCGCCGGTCGCATGGTCATGCCCGGCATTCACGACACCCACATCCACCCGTCGGACGCGGGCGTACAGAAACAGCTTGAATGCAGTTTTCTTTCCAACGACCTCGATGAAGTGCTGGACATCCTGAAAGGCTGCATCGCGGAAACGCCCGAGGGCGATTGGGTACGCGGCGGACAATGGAACGAAGGCCTGTTCGCATCCGGCAAGACGCCCAAAACCATTCTCGACGAGATCGCGCCGGATCACCCGGTATTCCTCATGGACTGGTCGGTGCACAACGCGTGGGTCAATACACGCGCCCTCGAGATCTTCGGCATCGATAACGACACGCCTGATCCGCCGGGCGGTGTCATCGTACGCGACCCGGACAGCGGCGAAGCAACCGGAATCCTGCTGGACAATGCTGCTTACGACAACCGGCGCATCCTGCCGGTGTTCTCACTGGACGAACGCGCGGACGCGCTCGCCTGGGCGATCAACCAGATCGCGCAACACGGCATTACGACTTACAAGGAAGCGCTTGTCACTGCCGCAGCCATGGAAGCTTACGCGGAGCTCGACGACCGGGATGCGTTGCCGCTGCGCGTCAAAACAAATCTCACCTGGAAGAGTTCGTGGGCGAATTCACACGACGAGGAACTCGCGCTCATCGCAGCAAGAGACGATTTCGTAAGCGAGCGCATCAAGACCGACTTCGCGAAAATCATGCTCGACGGCATCCCGCCTACGTACACCGCGGCATTGCTAGAGCCGTATGCCCCGAGCGAAGCCCACGGCGCAAACCACCGCGGCAAACTGATGTTCCAGCCGGACGAACTCAACGCGGACGTCATCGCACTGGACAGGCAGGGGCTGTCCGTCAAGATTCACGCAACCGGCGACCGCTCAGCGCGGGTCGCCCTCGATGCATTCGAGGCAGCGCGCGAGGCGAACGGCAATTACGACCTCGTCCACGAAGTGTCGCACGCCGAGATCATCCATGCCGACGACATCCCCCGCTTCAAGGAACTGAACGTCGCCGCGGAGATGTGCCCCATTTTGTGGTATCCGATTCCGGGCCTGGACTGGGAACTGTGGCTCGGCCCCGAACGCGCCAAGGTTTGGCCGGTTAAAACACTGACGGAATCCGGCGCACTCGTGATCTACGGCTCCGACTGGCCGGTCGTGCCGACGCCCAACCCGTGGACAGGCATAGAAGCGATGGTCACCCGCAGCGACCCGGCGGGCCCGGGCGACGAGCCGGACTGGCCCGAACAGGCGGTCGATCTCGCGACAGCGCTGCGCATCTTCACGATCAATGGCGCAATCGCCAACAAGGCCGGTGACGAAAGCGGCTCACTGGAAGTCGGCAAAGCCGCTGACTTCATTGTCCTCGATCGCAACATCTTTGACGTACCCATCACCGATGTCGGGGAAACCCAGGTCGAGCTGGTTGTCGTCAACGGCACGCCCGTGATCGACAAGCTGTGATTCTCATAATGGACAGTCACAAAACAACGACTTCCACCCGGTAACAGCTATTCTTTGCCGGCGCTCATGCAGGTACGGTTCACTGCATGCCGAGAGCCCGCAAACACCTGGTGTGCCTGTCGGTGACACCCTACTACCACGTCACCTCGCGTTGCGTTCGCCGCGCCTTTCTCTGTGGCAAGGACCGATATTCCGGAAAGAGCTATGAACACCGCCGTGACTGGATAGAAACCCGCATCCGGGTACTGTCGTCATTGTTCAGCATCCGGGTCTGTGCCTACGCCGTCATGAGCAATCACTACCACCTCGTGGTGCACCTGCATCCGTCAGAAGCTACTGGCTGGAGCGAGCAGGACGTGCTGAAACGCTGGGCTGCCCTGTTCAGGGGACCATTGCTGGTACAGAAAGCGGTTGCAGGAGAACGGCTCAGCGAGGCAGAACAAGATACACTGCGCTCTATAGTCACGGTGTACCGGCAACGCCTCTCAAGCCTCAGTTGGTTCATGAAATGCCTAAACGAACCGATTGCCCGCAAAGCCAATGCCGAGGATCACTGTACCGGCCACTTCTGGGAGGCCCGCTTTCACTCGCAGGCATTGTGCAGCGATGCAGCAATTCTGAGTGCCATGGCCTACGTGGACCTGAACCCGATACGCGCTGGCATCGCAAGCACACCAGAGAGCTCCGACCACACCAGCATCAGGGCACGTATTCGTGGAGAGAAAACAGACGATGAATGGGTCCGCTCAATCTCAACGCTGATTAGAGACGGTGACCTGCACTCCTTGGAGATTCCGATACGGGCCTTGATGGCTTTCTCGGACGACGAGGTAAAAGAAACCGAGCCCCGGCTGCCGATGCATGACCGTGATTACCTGCAACTTTTGGACAGCACTGGCCGCTATGCCCGTCGCCACAAGCGCGGCCGCATCGACCCGGCGATCGCCCCTGTCCTCGAGCGACTGGGTCTTTCTGCCGAGGAATGGTGCCAGGCCAGCACCTGTTTTCGGCAGGTCTACCGCAAAGGAAACCTCAGGCTGAAGAAACCGGCCTGATGGCCGGGCGCACTGTCAATTCAGGTGCCTACCTGGCGCAGGCCCGTGCCTGGGCAAAACACCACTAACGATCCTCGACCGAGGTTAGCGGATTGAACGGGTTGTATGAAATCACGCACCGCTGCGTTTATGTGTGCCTGTCCTAACACTACTCTCTAACACTACTCTGTGCCTGTCCACCAACGACCGTCCACCAACGACCCCTACACCAACCACTATGCCTGTCCACCAACTCCACCAACTACCACGCCAACGACCACCACGACCAATGTGCCTGTCCACCAACTACTACCATGTGCCTGTCCACCAACTACCGCTAGCGCCGGTTGCGCAGCGCGCGCACGAAGCGACGACGCCAGGCCGTGATGTCGTTCTTTCTGAGGGTCTCCATCAGCACCGCGTGCCTGTCCTTCCTCTCGCTCAGCGGCATGTTCATGGCCATCGCAATGCCGTCCGCGATGTCGTCGCGGTCATAGGGATTGACGAGCAACGACTCCTGTAACTCACAGGCAGCGCCGGCAAGGGTGGACAGCACCAGAACGCCCGGGTCGTCCGGGTCCTGCGCGACGACGAATTCTTTCGCAACGAGGTTCATGCCATCCCGGACCGGCGTTACCAGACCGACCGACGCGTGCCGGAACATCGCCATCAGCGGCTTGCGACTGACGCCCTTGTTGAGATAGCGAATGGGCACCCAGTCCGCTTGCGAGAAACGACCGTTAATGCGCCCGGAGGTCTGCTCGAGCTCCGAGCGAATTTCGTCGTAGGTGCGCACACCGGATCGCGTCGTCGGCGCGATCTGCAAATAAGTGACCGCGCGCCCGAAGTTCGGGTACTTCTCGAGCAGCCGCTCGAAGCCGAGCATGCGTTCCTGGAGTCCTTTGCTGTAGTCCAGCCGGTCGACGCCGATGATCAGGTCCTTGCCGCCAAGGCTGCTGATCAGGCCACGAACGCTCTTCGAACTCTGGCCGGCGTCAGCCAGCTGCTGGATGCCGTCCACATCGACGCCGATAGGAAATACGTCAGCAACGAAACTGCCGCCCTCCACGTCTACGATGTTGTCGTCACGGAATTCGGCGCCGACGATCGGCTCGCGTATGCAGGTTTCGAACGCCGCAAGGTCGCGTGACGTATGGAACCCGACAACGTCGTAGGCACACATCGATCGCAGCAGGTATTCGTGCCCGGGAACCGCCCGGAACGCCTCGTAGCTGGGGAACGGCACGTGCAGAAAAAAGCCGATGGGACAGTCCACGCCCGCGCTGCGCAGTTCCGCGGCGAGCGGAATGAGATGATAGTCGTGCACCCAGATGACGTCGTTTGGCTGCAGCAACGGCACCAGCTTTCGCGCGAAAAGCGAATTGACACGTCGATACGCCTCGAAATCTGCTGCGTTGTACTCGACAAACCCGAGAAGATAGTGGCAGACGGGCCACAAGACCTTATTGCTGTAACCGTTGTAGTACTGTTCGAAATCGTCTTCGTTCAGCGCGAACGTCGCGAAGTCGATCTTGCCGCGCGTTTCCACCTCGACTTCGGATGACTCCGCCTGCGTGGTCTGGCCATTCCAGCCGAACCACATACCGCCCTCTTCTTCCAGCGCTGCCAGGATACCGACCGCCAGGCCGCCGGCGGAAGCGCCGTCTTTACGTGGCTTTGCCACGCGATTGGAAACCGTGACGAGCCGCGCTGAATTACCTGTCATTCGTGTTACTCCGTTGCTCAGAGAGCCTCGTGCCAGGATTTGCTGAGCCGCACGGCCGCATTGATGATGCCCGCCATGCTGTAGGTCTGAGGAAAATTGCCCCACAAAGCGCCGGTTTTCGGATCGATGTCTTCAGACATCAGGCCCAACGGGTTGCGGCAGGACAGGATGTGTTCGAACAATTCGCGGGCCTCGTCGACCCGGCCAATGTTTGCGAGCGCGTCGATATACCAGAAGGTGCAGATATTGAATGCGTTTTCGGGCTCGCCAAAATCGTCCGCCGCGGCGTAGCGAAACATGTGTTTGCCGCGCAGTAGCTGGCGGCCGATGCTGTCGACCGTCGACACGAAGCGAGGGTCGTCACCGGCGATGAAACCGAGATGGCACATGGTCAGCAGGCTGGCGTCCATTTCCGGGCGACCGAAGCTCTCGGTAAAAGACTTCTGATCATCGTCCCAGGCACGCTCGAGAATAACGTCCTTGATTTTCTGCGCAGTCACTCGCCAATAACGTGCACGCTCACTCGCCCCGACATGTGCGGCGATTTTCGACAGGCGGTCGCAGGCTGCCCAGCACATCACGCTCGAAAAGGTGTGCACGCGCTGACGACCGCGATACTCCCACAGACCCGCGTCGGGCTGGTCGAATTTTTGCGCGGCCAGCGTACCGAGACCTTCGAGTAACTTGAAATCGGTCGATCGGCCTGCGTTGATCAGGCGGCTGTCGAAGAAATTCTGTGTCGCCGACAGGATGACCGAACCATAGACATCGTGCTGGGTTTGCAGATACGCCTCGTTGCCGCGGCGCACCGGGCCCATGCTTTTGTAGCCGGCGAGCGAGTCGACAGATTCCTCGGTCAGCCCGGATCGCGCGCTTATGCCGTAAAGGGGACGCAGGTCACCACCGCCGGCTTCGGCGACAATATTGATAATGTAACGAAGATACCCCTCCATCGTCTTGGTCGCGCCGAGGCGATTCAGCGCCTGTACGACGAAGTAGCTGTCGCGCAGCCAGCAAAAACGATAGTCCCAGTTGCGGCCGCTGTCGGCCGACTCGGGTATCGATGTTGTCAGCGCTGCCACCACCGCGCCGGTGTCCTCGAACGTACACAGCTTTAGCGTGATGGCGGCCCGGATGACAGCCTGCTGCCACTCGAACGGTATCGACAAGCCGCGTGACCATGACTGCCAGTACGCCTGCGTGGAACGGAAGTGGCTGTGAAAGCTGTCCCCGGCGGATTCGCGGACGGTCTCGTCGGGCCCGAGTATGAAGTAGACCGGCTGGTCCAGCACGAATGCGGACTCGTCCAGTACATGTGTGACGGCGGCATTCGTTGTCAATCTCGCCGTGGTGTCGGCACCGATGTATCGAATGTGATTACTGCCGTAGGTTACGTCACACGCGGCGGCGCCGTAATTCTTTGCCGGCCGCAGCTTTACACGGATTCTCGGTGTGCCGGCGAGCGCTTCGACGCGGCGCAGCAGCATCATCGGCGTGAATGTCCGGCCGACGTACTCGTAGCGTGGCGCGAGATCGGTTATTCGCACCACACCGCCATCGACGTCGTACAAAGTCGTTTCGAGAATCGCCGTATTTGTCAGGTAACGTTGCTCGCTGCGGTCGGCATCGATGACTTCGACCTCGAAGAAACCAGGCGACTCGTCATCGTCGTCTGCCCGCAGCAGGCGACAGAACACGGGATCTGAATCGAATTGCGGCATGCAGCTCCAGACATGCACCGCTTGCTTGTCCACGAGTGAGGCAATGCGGCCATTGCCGATAAGACCCAGATTCAGATTGCTCAAGCGGTTTCTCCCGTGTCCGGTAAATCTAACCGTTGCCGAAACTTGGCAGCCAGTGGCGGGCACCCTCCATAAACGCCGGTAACGACGTTGCCGAGCTCGCCTGCTGCGCGTGCCAGCGTCATTCTACCTTCGATTATTCTCCAGGTGTCCACCCGTTCTGTTGCACGGTACTCATCGACCAACCGCAAACCGATTGGTATCGTGCGCGACTATTGACACCGCGCACATATACCGAACAATGACCGGGTCTGTGCCGTATCGCGGAATCACCGGCCACGCACGCATTAAATAAATCCTTACTCCGGGGGACCTGATGAGATTTCTCATTCTTCTTGTATGCCTGCTGAGCGTTGTCGCGTCGGCGGATCATGGCGATATCGTCGGCTTCGACGCCGCTGGCAGCGCCACGCAGCGCGATATCGAGGCAATGCTCGACGCGTCGATTGACCCACGGGAAATGGACGGCTGGCTGCGCACAATGTCGGCCAAACCGCATCACGTGGGCTCACCCGGCAGCCGCGAAAATGCCGAGTACATTGCCGGGCTGCTGGACTCCTGGGGGTTCGACACCGAGATCGTCGAGTACGAGGTGCTGCTGCCGACGCCGCGCGTGCGGGAGGTCGAACTGGTCGCGCCGCAGCGATATTCCGCCGGGTTGAGGGAGGACTCGCTTGACCAGGATCCCAGCACGTCGGTTCGCGACGACTTGTTGCCGCCGTACAACGCGTTCTCGATCGACGGCAACGTAGAGGGCGAGCTCGTGTTCGTCAATTACGGGATTCCGGAAGACTACGAAATCCTGGAGCGTCATGGCATCGACGTTTCCGGCAAGATTGCCATTGCCAGGTACGGCAAGTCCTGGCGCGGCATCAAGCCCAAGCTCGCGGGCGAAAAAGGAGCGATCGGCACGATCATCTATTCCGACCCTGCGGACGACGGCTACGGCGCGGGCGACGTTTACCCGGACGGCCCGTTCAAGCACGAAAGCGGCGTACAGCGCGGCTCCGTGATGGACATGCCGACCTACCCGGGCGACGTGCTCACGCCGGCGCGTGGCGCAACGAAAAACGCGAAACGCCTGCGCCGCGAGAATGCGCCGACAATTACGCGCATTCCGGTATTGCCGATCTCGTGGCGCGACGCACTGCCGCTCCTGTCAGCAATGGGCGGGGAGGTCGTGCCGGAAGAATGGCGCGGCGACCTGCCGATCACCTACCACCTGGGCCCCGGTCCTGCCCGCGTGCGTCTCAGGGCCGAATTCGACTGGAACATGGTCACCGCCTACAACGTTATCGCCCGCCTGGAAGGCGCTGAGTATCCGGACGAATGGGTCATTCGCGGCAATCACCACGATGGCTGGAACCACGGCGCCGCGGATCCGATTTCGGGACAGGTCGCCATGCTCGCGGAGGCCAAAGCAGTTGCCATGCTGGCACGCGAGGGGCATGCGCCCGGGCGGACTATTATTTATGCCGCGTGGGACGCGGAAGAGCCCGGCTTGATCGGCTCGACCGAGTGGGCCGAGCATCACGCCGACGAGCTCCGGAAAAAGGCGGTCGCCTATTTGAACACCGACGGCACCAGTCGCGGTTTCGTCAACATTGGCGGTAGTCACACGCTCGAGCGCTTTCTCAACCAGATCATCGAAGAAGTCGACGACCCGCGAAGCGAAATTTCGCTGAAAGAACGGGCGCGAGCGCGGCAACTCGTTTTTGCCGACGACGATAAAGAAAAAGCCGAAGCCAGGGAGCGCAGTGACCTGCGTATTTATCCAATGGGATCCGGCTCCGATTACACGCCGTTCCTGCAACACCTCGGCATCGCGTCGGTCAACTTCTCGTTCGGCGGTGAAGGCGATGGCGGCAGTTATCACACGCTCTACGACACCTACGAGCACTTCACGCGCTGGCGCGACCCGGACCTGCTCTACACCGCAACGTTGCCAAAGGTCGCTGGCCGGGCAACGCTGCGGCTCGCGAACGCGCCCAGGCTGCCATTCGATTTCACGGCCTTTGCCGACAATGTCGCGATGTATATCAGTGAACTCGAGGAGCTCGCGAAAAAGATGCGCGAGGAAACGGAACATGACAACGCGTTGATAGCGGATGGCACTTTCGCCGCCGCGCTCAATCCGTATCGCTCACTGGGCCCGCCTCCTATGAAAGACCCGGTGCCGCATTTCAATTTTGCGCCGCTGAAGAACTCGCTCGACCGATTGCAGACGAGTGCGGCGGAGCTGGCGAAGGCCGCGTCAGGCAATGACGCTACGTCCCGCGAGATCAACCGGTTGCTCTACACCTCTGAAAGGCTCATGACGAGGGATGAAGGGCTCACCGGCCGGCCATGGTACAAACACCACATCTACGCCCCGGGTTTTTATACCGGGTACGGCGTCAAGACGATTCCGGGGGTACGCGAAGCGATAGAGCAGCGGGACTACGAAACGGTTGAGCAACAGATAGCGGTCGCAGCCAGCGTTCTGGATGGCATCAGTCAGCGAATCGAGCGAATAACGCTGGCTGTTGCAAATAGATAGGCGCGACCAATTCGCGATGCCGGACATTCCGCTCGTAGACCTGTCGCTTGCCGGGGGCCCGCGCAGAGATACCGTAATCGGGCAGATCGATGCGGCCTTTCGCGAAATCGGCTTCGTGTACCTCAGCGAGCATGGCATTCCTGCGCACACCGTAGAATCGATACGCGCGGCGGTGATTGCCTACTTCGACCGAAGCACATCTGAAAAGGGCCGCGATCGCATCACGCGTGATAATTACCGGGGCTACATACCAACCGGTTTCTTCACCGCCAATTCCGGTGGCGGCGATGCCGACAATTACGAAGGCTACAAGCTGCACCTGGAGACAGATCCACGGGATCCGATCGTCGCAGAGTGCGATCTGTATGGCCCGAACAGGTGGCCCGCAGCGCCGAAACGCTTCCGCGAGGCAGTCATGAATTACTGGCTCGCCTGCGACCGCGTCGCGGACACGCTGCTCGAAATCGCTGCGACCATTCTCGGCATCGATCGAAAATGGTTTCTCGACTTGTTCGAAAAGCCAATGACGAACATGACCCTGCTGCACTACCCGCCCGCCGATTCGAGGCTGAACTCCTGTGGCATACACCCGCACAAGGATACGGATGCATTCACCATACTCGCGGGGGACAACGTCAGCGGCCTGATGGTGCGCCGCCGCGGCGGTGACCAGTGGATCGAGGCACGGCCGCCGGCAGGCTCGCTCGTCGTGAACCTTGGCGATCTGCTGGAGCTCTGGTCCGGCGGCTACTTCGTGTCGACGCCGCACAAGGTCGTCGACATCAGCGGCAAAGATCGCTACAGCTTTCCGTATTTCCTTGTGCCGCGTTTCGACACCATAGTCGAGCCACTGCGAAAACCGGTCGACGGTTTCAACCGCGCCCCGGTGCATGTGGGCGACGTTTCGCGTGAGGTCTGGCGTACCAATTGGCCGGATGCGGAACAGAAAGACGGCAGTTACGACCTGGGCACGTTGCATGACTGACCGGCGAAGCCGGTCCCGGATTGCCGTGTCGCCAGTCGTCGCCATGATCCGCTTCACAGGATTGACCGATCAGCCGTATCGCCACGGTGCCGCGCTGCGGATTCGGTTAAAATTACCAAAAACGGGGAAGCGGACATGCAATCAACGAATCTTCTGCCGGCAGGCGCCTTATGTCTCTGCAGCTTGTTTGGCGCGACAACGACTCTCGGCGCCGAGCCGCGCACGGAACACACATACACGGTTGCCGACGGCGAACAACGGCCGGCCGCCACACTGGCGGACGCACACTGGCTTGTCGGCTCCTGGACCGGGACGGCGTTCGGGCAGCGTTTCGAAGAAGTCTGGAACGCACCGTCGGCCGGTTCGATGGTTGGGATGTTCAAACTTTTCGACGGTGACGAGGTTTCTTTCTACGAGATTCTTTTGCTGACCGTCGAGGACGGCACGCTTAGCCTGAAAGTGAAACACTTCAATCCCGATTTCAGTGCCTGGGAGGACAAGGCGGACTACGTCAACTTCAGGCTGGCCAAACTCGAGGACGACGCCCTGCACTTTTCCGGCATAAGTTTTTACCGGCGCGACGATGATCGTATCGATGGCTATATCGTCATGCGTAATGGTGAAGATATCACCGAGCACAAGCTGACCTATGAGCGCCAGCATTAATAATGCTCTGCGCAGCTCATTTGTGGGCTAGCGGCGTTTCAGAATGGAGGCAGGCATTCGGCTGTGTATTCTTGCGGCCGTCCTGTGTGCCTGCAGCAGAGCACCCGAGCCACCCGGCAATCCGGATACAGTGCCACCGCAAGGCGTAAGTCTCACTGACTACGTCGCCGCAAATCCGCTGCCCATACAAACGGAGGCAAGCACCGCCACTGATCGCTCCCGGTGGGGCGAACTTCTGCTCGACCTGGACAATCGCAATGTCGTGTCCGGGGATATGGCGGACGCGGATAATATCACCGACGTAATTCGCGCCTATCATCGCGCCTGGCTCGATCAGAGCAGCGAACAGCTTCGCAGGCTACTTGCCAAAGATGTCGTTCGTGTTCGCCAGGGACGGAAAACGCGAGGCATCGAGCAGGCCATCGAACAGGCAAAAAAGGAGACGCGCGGCGAACGGCCCCATGGCTACAGGACGTCTATGCGATTTTCGATCTACCGCATGACGCTGGATATCCGGCAGGAGCTCGCGGTCGCTCATTATTCCGTCGCCATACATGCTGGCTCGCGCCGGGAGTTCGCCGACATCGCAACGGTGATGCAGGTGCTGCAGCAGGTCGACGGCACCTGGCAAATTCTCGCGCACATCGAGAGCGATCGGCTGGCAGACCACAGCACACCGCGATTCGCTGACGACGTACCGAGCCGGCGGACGCCGATTCGCATGGACTTCGTCTATCCCGCGAAAAACCTGGACCGTGCGATCGAGTTCTACTCGCCGCTGCTGGGCGCCCCGTCGGTGGTGACGGAGAACCGGGCATCGTTCCGTCTCGGCGATTCCTTTTTCGAGCTCGAAATCAACCCGCTGAATCGGCGGGTACTGATGAAGGAAGGGTATGCGAACGGCTACGCCATCGTCGACGTACCCCACTTCGGTGTCATCAACAGATGGATGTCGGAGCGAGAATGGGCAGAAGCGGTTTTCACGGATTGCGGGTTTGACCGTTGCGTAATCACCGAAGATCCGTCGGGCAACGTCATTGTATGGCGACGCGACCGGCCGAGGGTATCAGACGAGGCTGTCTGGCCGACGGTCAACGTGTCGCCGGATGCTTTGCAGCGCTATCCGCTGGCACACAACATACGTGCAATGCTCGTTTCATGGATCGCGACAAACGCGGATGCCGTGATGCGGCAGCTGACGGACACGGCGACGTGGATCGACGATGGGGAGCGCACGGCATCCGGTGAGCCGGGCATTCGGCGCTTGCTGGAGGCTCGCTGGCGACCATTCGTCCGCGGCCCGGACGGAATCGATGCCGACATCGTCGTTCGCAATCTGCAAATTCGCGAATCCGACGACTTTCAGCTGGCCACTTTTACACTCGAGGTCGATATGCGCAGCGATACCAGGGACTCGTTTCGCGCACACGTGCTGCAACTCTGGTCTGCCGAGTCGTCGCCGCAGGTCGAATACTCCTTCATCGCCCGCGCAAGGCAACAACGCGATGCACCGGTCAGCAACATGGACTACACCGCCTATCCCGTTGCGAACCTGGGCGCCGCCGGCCGTTATTACAAGATTCTTTTTGGGGCAGAACCCTACCGTGACGACAACTGGTTCGGCTTCTGGACCACCACAGGCGTTTTTGGCCTGGTCGGCGCATCGTCGCAGGGCGATTCCTATCGCGCCATTCCACACCGGGCAAACGGTTACGCGGATTTCAACGTCAATTCGATCGAGGATACGTATGCCTACCTGCGAGCGAAGGGCGCAAGGTTCCCGCTGTTACCGGGGATTAACGAAACGCCCGGGATTGATGAACAGCCGGGTTACAGGCAGCTGCTCGCAATAGACAGCGAGGGAAACCTGGTGAATTTCAGCGAGCATCCCGACAATTAAATTACGGGCTGGCCGCGAACGGATTCATTGCTTCAGCAACAATGCCTGTATCGCGTCCACGTCCTGACCAACCATGTCCTTGTCAATCGTCAGCTCCGGCTCCGTTACGCCTTCCGTTTTCAGCGCCTGGCGCAGCAGGCCCAGGAAGCGGGGTGCGGCGATGAGCGCATAGCGGCGGCAGGTGCCGCTCAAGAATGCCTTGTGGACGCGTATCGCAATCTCCTTGGCAAAGCGAATCGCATCCTGGCGCTCGCTGCGCGGCTTCTCCCTGGCCAGGGTATGGCGGCCGGCGCCGTGACTGTCGAATGAGCGGCCGCCGCGGTCGGCCAGTCGCTCGCTGGTTTTCTTGCGGGCGCTGGGATTCTCGAGCGCAAACCGTTCGCAGAGCGGCGCCCGGCTGTTTTCGCGTTCGAAAACGATGGCGCTTGCTTCATCCGCCACCACGACCCAGCTGGTTTTGCGGCTGCCCGGCGCGGAATCGATCATCGCACAGTCCTCCTGTTGCCAATCGCAGCTGCCAATATGGGCGAGTGCTTACGCCCGATCATACGAGTACTTTTACGTATTGATTGCAGCTTTGTCGAGCCGAAACTCTTAATACTGATGAATTCGAAGGTTGAGACCTGTCCGATGAGTTTCGAACTGCAGTTTTTTGGTGCAACCGGTCAGGTGACCGGGTCCCTGTATGCGCTGCGTAGCAATGGCCACCTGGTCCTGATGGAGTGCGGCCTGGTCCAGGGCGGGCAGCGGGAAGAGGAGCAAAATCGCCAGGACTTTCCCGTAGCCATAGACGAGATCGACGCGGTCGTACTGAGTCACGCGCACATCGACCACAGCGGACGGGTTCCTTTGCTCGTACAGCGGGGCTATCGGGGCCCTGTGTACACGCAGAACGCGTCAAAAGCGCTGTGCGAGATCATGCTTCCGGACGCCGGCTACCTGAACGAGAAAGACGCGGAGTGGCAAAACAAAAAGCTGCGTGCAAAGGGTAAACGCCCGATCGCGCCGCTTTATACCCGGGCAGACGCCGTGGAGTGCCTGGAGCAGTTCCGCAGCGCGGCCTACGACGAACCGTTCGACGTCGTCCCGGGCCTGGAAGTCCGTTTTCACGACGCCGGTCACATCCTCGGCGCCGCGATTGTCGAGCTGACCCAGAAAAACCCGGGTGGCGCCAAGACGCTCGTGTTCAGCGGGGACCTCGGCTATCGCGACGCACCAGTGATGAATTCGCCGGTGGCTATCAGCCATGCCGACGCCGTCCTGATGGAAAGTACCTACGGGGACCGCTTGCATCGCAGTTTCGACGCGACCATCGAGGAGCTGACCGGCGTATTCAGCGCGGCACGCGCAGGTAAAGGCAATATCCTGATTCCGGCATTCACCGTGGGCAGGACCCAGGATCTGCTTTACCTCATGGCGGAGCATTACGACGAGTGGCAGCTGGATGACTGGCAAATCTTCCTCGACAGCCCCATGGGTATCGAGGCTACACGGGTGTACTCGGATTACCGCCATCTTTACGGCGCCAGGTTATTCGGCCCTGATTCCAGCCTGCCCGATCTGCCGAACTATCATGCGAGCCGCACGACCGAAGACTCCATGGCAATCAACAAGATTGAATCTGGCGCAATCATTATTGCCGGTAGCGGTATGTGCAGCGGCGGCCGGATTCTGCATCATTTAAAGAACAATATCTGGCGCCCCGAATGCCATATTGTTATCGTCGGCTTCCAGGCCTACGGCACGCTCGGGCGGCGCATCGTCGACGGGGCAAAGGAAATCCGGCTCTGGGGTGACACCTACAGTGTGCGCGCACAGGTTCATACCGTCGGTGGCCTGTCCGCTCATGCTGACCAGCTCGACCTGGTCAATTGGTATAACAACTTCGACAACAAGCCGCCGCTGTACCTGGTGCACGGCGAGCCGGAGCCGCAACGAATCCTGAAACAGCTGCTGGAAAACGATCACGGCGCGAACGTAACGATCGCCGAGCACGGTCAGTCGGTGGACGTCTAAGCGGGAGTTTGGCGACCATGATTGACGACGACTCCAGCAATACGGTGCCGCGCCCGGCTGATCCGGTCAAACGACGCGAACGCCTGCCAGGGGAAAAAGCGAAGTCGAACCGCGAAGACCCGCAGGCAAGCAGCCGCGTCGCCGCGCTGATAAACAGCCCGGCATACCGCCCCGCCGACCTGGATGTCGAATTTCTCAACCACGACTCGGCGCGCGGCGCCAGGTTGCAGCTGGACTACCTGAAGCCGGAATTGTTACTGCAAAATGCCGGTGTGGAGGAGACGATAGTCGTCTTCGGCGGAACGCGAATCCGCGAACCCGGTGAAGCGCGCCGCGAGTTCGACGCGGCAGCGAAAGCGTTGCGCCGAAAGCCGAATAGCTACAAATTGCGACGCAGGCTTCGCGTTGCTGAAAAAAGACTCGCCAGCTCGGACTACTATCGGATTGCGCGCGAGTTTGGCGCAATTATCGGCAGGGCTGGCGCCGGTCCCAGCGACTGCCGGCTGACGCTCATGACGGGCGGCGGGCCCGGAATCATGGAGGCGGCAAATCGCGGCGCCGCAGACGTTGGCGCCAAAAGTATCGGGCTGAACATCACGTTGCCGCACGAGCAGTTTCCCAACCCGTATATTGCCGAGGAAATGTGTTTCAGCGTGCGCTACTTCGCGATTCGCAAGCTGCATTTTCTGCTTCGTGCGCGAGCACTGGTCGTCTTTCCGGGTGGCTTCGGCACGCTCGACGAACTGTTCGAAACGCTGAACCTCGTGCAAACGCGAAAAATCAAGCCGTTGCCCATCGTGCTCGTCGGGCAACAATTCTGGCGTCGTGTAATGGACGTCGACTTCGTCGCCGCGGAAGGCCTCGTCGACAGCGAAGACCTGGAATTATTCTGGTTTGCAGAATCGGCCCAACAAATCTGGGACGGTATCAGGGAGTGGCACGGACAGGCCGGCAGTGCCCTGCACTGCGACATACCCGCGAATCGATGAGTCCAGCCACAATCGCCGAAGCGGCCGCGGCAGTCCAGGAACCCTGGAGCCTTGATGCACAGGAAGTAGCTTCGCGTCTTCGTGTCGACGCTGAGGCCGGGCTTACATCGACCGATGCTGAGAGGCGCCGCAATACTTACGGCGACAATCGCCTGCGCGGCCCGCGACGGCGCGCGGCTCTCGCGATCTTCATCGACCAGTTCAAGAGCATCGTCATCCTGCTACTGGCCGTCGCTGGCACGCTGGCTATATTTCTCGCCGATCACGTGGAAGGCCTGGCCATTTTTGCGGTAATCGCAATCAATACCGCTATCGGGTTTGTCACGGAATGGCGCGCTGTTCGATCGATGGAGGCGCTGAGTCATCTAGGCACGGTCGACACCACCGCGATGCGCGATGGAGTCCTCAAGAAAATCCCGGCAGTAGAATTGGTACCCGGTGACATCGTCGTTTTCGAAGGCGGCGACATCGTAACCGCTGACATTCGGCTGCTCGAGGCCGCCAAGCTGCAAGCTAATGAATCCACGCTCACCGGTGAGTCGATGCCGGTCAGCAAATCTGTCGACGCTATCAGTGCAGAGACACCGCTGGTCGGGCGAATAAATACGGTCTACAAGGGCACGGCAATCACCCGCGGTTCCGGCAAGGGCGTCGTCGTTGGTACCGGTTTCAATACCGAGCTCGGCAGAATCACGGAACTTGTCACCACGGCGGAAGCTGCCCAGACGCCCCTCGAGAAACGGCTCGACGCCCTCGCGCACCGCCTTGTCTGGATCGTCGTTCTTCTCGCAATTCTTATTGCAGCCGGCGGGGTGATCGTCGGCCGCGAACTGATGCTCGCGATCGAGGTCGCTATCGCCCTGGCGGTCGCGGCGATCCCCGAAGGGCTGCCCATCGTCGCAACAATCGCGTTGGCGCGCGGCATGTGGCGCATGGCGCAGCGAAACGCGCTCATCGCGCGCCTGTCAGCCGTCGAAACGCTCGGCGCAACCAGCATCATACTGACGGACAAGACCGGCACGCTGACGGAAAACGAAATGCTCGTCACAGCAGCCCGCGTCGCCGATGCCAGTCTTTCGGTCGACATGGCAGCAGCCGGCCCGGCGCAGCGTTTCTTTGAGGACGGTAAAGCACCGTCACTGGAAGTCGCGGAAAACCTCGACGAGCTACTGAGAACTGGTGTGCTGTGCAGCAACGCAAGCGTGACGGTATTGCCGGATGGCGAACTGGAGAAAGTCGGCGATCCGACGGAAATCGCGTTGCTCGTTGCCGGCCTGTGGCGCGGTATCGAACGAAGCCGGCTGCTGGAATCACTACCGGAGATGGTCGAACTTGCGTTTGACCCTGATAACAAGCGCATGGCGACGATTCACCAGGACGGCGGCGCAGTGCTTGTCGCCGTCAAGGGAGCTCCGGAAGCGATAATCCCGCTTTGCAGCAGCGTGCGGCATCCCTCGGGCGACGCGGATCTCGACGATGACAAGCGGCAAGCCTGGCTCCGGCATGCCGGTGATGTTGCCGCCCGCGGTTTGCGCACCCTGGCAATAGCCCGCAAGTCCGCCGCAGACAGCAGCACGGACGCGTACGCCGGACTATGTCTACTGGGCATCGTCGGTCTCGAAGACCCGCCGAGACAGGGGGTCAGGGAGGCCATCGCAGCCTGCCACGCCGCAGGGATAGATGTCGTCATGGTCACCGGTGACCACGCAGCCACTGCGCGGCAAATCGCCATCGACACCGGGATCGCCGACGACACGACCCAAGCGGAACTCTATATCGACGGCATTGCCGACGCGGACAGGCTGGAATCCGCACTGCTGGGGTCGCTCGGTGCTGCGCGGGTTTTTTCGAGAGTCTCTCCGGAGCAAAAGTTGCGGCTGATTGACCAGTACCAGCAGGGCGGGAAAATCGTCGCGATGACCGGCGATGGCGTTAACGACGCGCCCGCACTCAGGAAGGCCGATATCGGGGTGGCGATGGGTGTCCGTGGCACGGACGTGGCCAGGGAAGCCGCTGCGATGGTGCTGCAGGATGACGAATTTCGCACGATTGTCGAAGCCGTACACCAGGGCCGCGCTATCTACGCCAACATTCGTAAGTTCGTGATCTACCTGCTGTCCTGCAATATGAGCGAGGTTCTGGTTGTTGCACTTGCCACGATTGCCGGCGCACCCTTGCCGCTATTGCCGCTGCAAATACTGTTTCTGAATCTCGTCACCGATGTCTTTCCCGCCCTGGCCCTCGGGGTAGGCGAAGGGTCGTCAGGCCTGATGCGGGAAAAACCGAGACCGGCGGATGAACCCGTGCTGACTCGTGCACACTGGTTGCGAATTGCATTCCACGGGACAGTCATCGCGCTGACCGTGCTGGCCGCAATGGCGCTGGCGCAATATCAGCTCGGATTCGACACGACGACGGCGGTCACCGTTTCGTTCTGCACGCTGGCGCTCGCGCAGGTCTGGCACGTTTTCAATATGCGTGACGACATGCGACGCGTCTTCGACAACGAAATTACCCGCAATCCCTGGGTCTGGGCCGCCGTCAGCATCTGCCTGGCGTTGATTGCTGCGGCGGTATTTACACCGCTGATGAGTAGTGTGTTGCAACTCACCAACCCGGGCGCAAGTGGCTGGCTGCTGATCGTCGCCATGAGCCTGGTCCCATTGGCCGTGGCGCCGCTCGTGCGCCGCCTGCTGCCGCTAGACTCAGGGCCCTGACGGCTCTACGTATTCCCCGCAATCGACGGTTATGAACACGGATAGGTGTACCGTTTCCGCCACAATAGGATTCTGTCAAGGATAGGAAAAAGGCGCATTGGTGGCGGAGGATTCTGAAGCAATGAGTGGAAAGCGGCACATACTTGCCATCGTCGAACCGGAAAACGAGCCATTGATTGTCGCGAGAAAGGCGGCATGGTTTGCACGGGTCAATGGCTTCGGGCTCACGCTCATATGGTGCGACGCGGATGTCGGCCCGCTCGACGGCCCGTTCCTCGTATCCAACGCGGCACGTGACATTGCAACGCAGATTCGCGCGGCACAGCAACAGATGGTTGAGGAACTGGCCGAAGAAATCGACGACGAAGGAGTCCCGGTTGCCGCGCAGGTGCTCGAAGAACGGCCGATCGGCGACGGCCTGCTGTCGATGATCGACCGCAGCATGCCTGCATTCGTGTTCAAGGGCACGCGTTACCATGACGCCGCCGAGCGCTCGATTTTTGTAGACACCGACTGGCACCTGATGCGCGGCTGCTCCTGTCCGCTATGGCTGGTCAAACGCAAATTTCGTGAGGAGCGGCCGACTATTGTTGCGGCGGTGGACCCGATGCATACGCATGACAAGTCTGCTGCTCTGGACACGGCGATCGTCGAGCATGCAAAGACGATCGCCGAACTCGCCGGCGGAGACGTGCATCTTTTTCATTCCTACCAGCCCATGGCCGGCCTGGCGGCGGCGGCGAACAGATCCTTTAAGCCGGTCACGCTTGCGGCCGAAGAAATCATCGACGAGCTTCGCGAGGAACACCAGCAGAAGCTGAACGATCTCGCGGCGTCTTGCGGCATCGATGCCAAACATACCCACCAGCTGTCCGGAGTGCCGCGCGAAGTGTTGCCGGCGTTCGCAAGGTCCATCAAGGCCGATCTCGTGGTCATGGGTACGCAGGCGCGCTGGGGAATCAAGCGCGCCGTCATCGGCAGCACTGCGGAGCGGGTGCTGGATCACCTGCCCTGTGACACACTGCTGGTCAAACCGGCCGTCTAACGACGCAGCGCGGGCTGGCCGTTACGTCCGCGCGGGCACCGCCAGCGTATTCACGGCAATCGAAATGCGGTCGCGCGAGCCCTGATGCGGCGTCACCCAGTGAGCCAGCCACGCCGGAAACGCGATGAGCTGGCCGACCTTCGGCGTGAAGCGATGGTCCGACCGGTAGGTCGACCCGTCGGGATTCATCATGCGCAGATCGGGCTTGTACATGACCGGCAACGGGTTTCGCGGGTCCTGCAAGACAATCTGGCCTGCTTTTTCCTCGCTTTCGCCGTCCGCCAGCCCGTCGTCCACGTAAAAGACCACCGACCACAGGGAACCCGGATGCGTATGCGACTCGTGTCCGACCGACGGTGGGCAGATATTGGCCCACATTTCCGCCGTCCATTCGAAGCGCGGCTTGTGCGGATCGGTCTGGCCGATGTCGCGCGTGTAGCGCGCGCACATGTGCAGCATCTGGGTAATGAGTTTTACCGCCGCTTCACCACCCCATTGCAGCATTCCCGTATCGGATTGCCAGCCGCCCTTGTTGGATCGACTGGTGCTCGGATGCGATTCGGCGCGCGCCAGGATAATGGACCTGAGTTCTTCGACGAGCCCGGCCGAATCCGGTATTTCCGACGTTATCAATGGCGTGGCGAATAGCCCTTCGAACCTGGCGTCGCGGGCAGCGGACATGTCGTCAATCATTGCGGTGTCACTCTGTTGTCAGCGCTACGGGCAGTATAAGCCGAAGGCCCGGCCATTTCGCTCCGGCTACAGCCTGCGGACGGCGCCGCGACATCAGTCGAGAAGATCGTCGTTGCGATTCTCGCCTTTCCGGGCGGCGTAGTGGACGGGAAGTGCCCGGCCGTAAAGCTGCATGGCACGTTCGACTTTCGCCACCATTCCCGGCCGGTCGACGAATGAGAAAATACCGACGTAGCGGCGGCGCTGTCCCTGCACGGCGGTAACACGATGCAGCGAGTAACGACCCTTGAAGATTTGCAGATCGCCGGGATTCAATTGCAGGCTTCGAACCAGGCCATGGTCGCCATCGAGGATAGCCTGGACCCCTGCGTAGTTCTCCGCCGCGGCCGAACGCAGGTTCGGGACGTATTCGAACAGCCCACCAGCCTCTCCGTTTTGTATGGACAGCGTCACGGTGTAATTGTTGGTATCGAAGTGCCATGGAAACCCGCTGCCATGCTCGACGACGTTGATGATAACGTCCGCCAGAGGGTCCGCATAGCGATGGAAACTGCGCTCTTCAAGCGCATCCCGGATAAACGCCATGAGCGGCGGCCACTCGTAGAGGGCGCGCAATGGACTCTGCGCAGCGAAATTGTCGGCCGGCACGAACGCATTCGAGCGATCGTAAAAACGCCGCACCGGATGCGCCCGTGGCAGCGACTCGTCATCGCGCGTGAAATAGGCATTGGTCCGGTTGAATGAACGGTGTGCGTGGGGAGCCACTGAATCAGCTTCTTCGACGAGCGCGGGAACGTGTTGCGCCCGGATGAAGCCGGGCACTACGGCACAACCGACCGAACGCAGCTCGTCCCGCAATCGGCTGATTAACTGTGTGTAAGTGGCGGAGCTGATATTGCCGATCGGATAGCGTTCGGTGTCAACATAATCCTGTGCAAGTAACATCGGGCAATACCCCGTCAAAAAATCAGCCAGGCACGCAGCCGTTTGTTCCGGCCTGCGCTAATCGAACTGCAGCATTGGCTTGCAGACATCGTGATGTCCAGCGGTTACCGCTCGACGGCCCGTCAACCCAGCCAATAACAACACGTCTCCGTTTGGGAAACGCCGGAAAATGACAGGCTATATAACGATTGTGCATAATGAAACGAAGACGACTGCTTTGACAGGCGAATAAAAACAATAATAACGGTGCGCCAGTTTACATAATCTGAATCGCGCCACACAGCATTCAGGGGAAAACTATGTTGTCTCGTAGCTCGTTCATCGTGAGCGTTCTCTTTTTGTGTGGGTCACTCTCCGCAACAAATCTCGTGTACGCCGCCGAACCGCAATACGTTACCTTGCCGGATCAATACATCATCACCTTCCGCGACGGAATGACACGCCAGCAGGTTCTGACACTGACCCGGCAGATGACGACACAGCACGGCCTGCGCCTGCGCCACACCTTCAAGAACACCATCAAGGGATTCTCGGCGGCCTTTCCGCCTGGCGTTGCCGAATCCCTGCGCAGTCATCCAGACGTTATTGCCGTGGAACAGAACGGATACTGGTACATCGAAGGCAGTCGCAGCGTCATTCAGACCGTTGACGCGCCGACCAATCTGCTCGTAACGGCCGTCGGCGATACGCAACTGGACGTCACCTGGACGGACAACGCGACGACTGACCAGGGCAGCATTGTCGAGCGCTCGACGACCGGAATCGGCGGCACCTATACGCAGGTCGCGTTGATGATCGGCGCGAACATCACGAGCTACAGCGACACCGATGTTGTGGTCGGACAGGAGTATTGCTACCAGGTTCGTGTGGGCGAGGGACCGGGTGTTCTCGGCCCGTTCTCGGACCCTGCCTGCGGCAGCATTGTCGATGATCCGCCGACCGATCCGCCGGTAGCACCGACCGGCCTGACAGCTACAACGATTGACGATCAGCGCATCGACCTTGACTGGGTCGACGAGTCGGATGACGAAACCGGGTTCCGCATCGAGCGCTCCACGGGCGCGGGCGGCGCGTTTGCAGAGATTGACCTGACCGGCACAAACGTCAGCAACTACTCCGACACCGCGCTGGACGCCGATACCGAATACTGTTACCGGGTGGCCGCCTACAACGACATCGGCGACTCGGCGTTCACGGCCGATGTCTGCGCGACAACGGACTCGGAGCCGCCGGCAACCGCACCGCTCGGCGCGCCGACGGGCATGAGCGCGACGGCGATCGGCGAAACCCAGATCGACGTCACCTGGACCGACAACGCTACGGAAGAGGCCGGCTTCGACATCCAGCGCTCGACTACGGGCATCGACGGCACCTATACCTCACTCGGGGTTATCGCTGCGAACAGCACGAGTTACTCGGATACGACCGTCGTGGCGGACACCGAATATTGCTACCGCATTCGAGCTGGTCGCGGCGCCGGTGACCTGGGCGAGTTCTCGGCAAGCGTTTGCGCGACCCCGGGTACGCCCGATCCAAGCGATCCGCCAGCTGCGCCGGACGGGCTTGCGACAACCGTCGTCAGCTTCTCGCGCATCGACATTGACTGGAACGACAATTCCGACAACGAAGACGGCTTCGAAATCGAACGTGCCACCGGCGCGGGCGGTGCTTTCGCGCAAATCGATGTCGTCGGTTCCGGCGTTACGACCTACCAGGACAGCACCCTGGTCGCGGAGACCGAATACTGCTACCGCGTACGTGCGTACAACAGTGTTGGCGACTCGGACTACACCGCCGAGGTATGCGCTACCACGCCGGAAGAGCCGGTGACCGGCGAATGTACCGATCCCGGAAATCACGACGACCTGAGCGAGACCTGGGGCATCACGCAGATCAAGGCTGATCTCAACACGACCTGGCAAGCCGCGCAGTCTGCGGGATGTGAGCTGACGCCGTGGTTCTTCGGTTTGGATACCGGCGTTGACAGCGATCACGACGACCTCAACGTTGCCGAAATCATGGGGCATCTCGCCGCCGATCCAGGCCACAGTGGCGAAGACGGCCACGGTCATGGCACCCACACCGCGGGCACCGCTGCTGCGATTGATGGCAACGATGGCGTTACCGGAGTGGCGCCGGGTGCGTCCGTTTACGGCTTCAAGGTCTGCGACGACGCCGGCTCCTGCGCGATCGACGACATCGTGTCCGGCGTCGACGAGGTGACTGCGCGCAGAAATGCCAACCCGGATCAGCCAATGGTGGTCAACATGAGCCTTGGCGGCGGCGCTAACGAAGCAAACGACACCGCCGTGCGCCGTGCAGTCAACGCCGGCGTTACCGTGGCCCTGTCCGCGGGCAACGGTTCATTGGGTGCCTGTCTGTTCCCGGCCGATAGTCAGAACAATTCGCCGGCGAGAACCGGCGATGACCTGATCAACGCACAGGACGGCAGCGACGGCGACACCGCCAGGATCAACGGCATCATCACGACCACATCGACAGACACAACCGACAGTGACGTCAACTGCAACTTCGGCAACCCTGTCACTGTTGCAGCGCCAGGCGACAACATCTGGTCAACCTGGCTCGACAACGGTCACGCGTTCTCGAGTGGCACGTCGATGGCCAGCCCGCACGCTGCGGGAGCGGCAATCCTGTACCTGCACAACAATCCGGACGCCGCGCCGGTCGATGTCGAACAGGCAATCGTCAACGAGCTGGATCCGTGGACGACCGACGAAACGCCAAACGCGGACGGCCGCCTCGATGCCGAAACGCTTTGAGTATTCAGCAGGCTTCAGGCTCCCGCTAACGTAAGGGGGGGGGTAAGGCCGAGCCGGACCCTGGCGTCCGGTTCGGCCTTGTTTTAACGGGCGCCTGGCATCAGCGCTCGAAGTCGGGCGTGCGCACCTTGGTCTGATGGCCGGCGAAGGTATTGCCCATCTGGTCCTCGCCTTTCATGTAGCTGCGCTGCCAGCCGGCCTTGACGGCCTCTGATTCCGGTTTCTTGAGGTCTTCGTTGAACTTCAACCGGTCCTCTCGCCATTTCACATACTGGTCATAAAGTTTGCGGTCTTCGTTGATCACTTTCAGCCTGGCCTGGAACTTGGCGACATAGTGCCGCGGATACGGCACGATCGTGCAAACCGGTTCGCCTTTCTCGAAGCGCACTTTGTGTCGCTTGCGCGTGAACTGCCAGTTCATCGTGAACGTGAAGGGCGTCCAGTCTGTTTCGATCAGGCCTTCCAGTGCAGCGATACCGTCTTTAGGACAGTTCGTCGGTCCCTTGACCCAGATATTGTGCGACTTGCTGGTGCGGAACAGGTAGCCCAGCGAGAATGTAAGCACGCCGTGCCCGAAATGCGACCCAACCAGCGGTGACGCGGGCCCGTCGAAACTGATTCGAATGGCATCAAGCCCGTCCTTGCCGTTCCACCTGGCGGTAAACGACGCCGGACAAAGTATGTCCCAGCCCACCTGGTTGGCCATCGAGAGAGGCAGGCAGCGATAGGCAAAGCGGTCCTGCGTGTCGTCCATCCACTGGCGGCGTCGATGCGCCGTCTGGATGGGCATTGGCTCCTCGACGACCTCGTATGCGGTGATCTCCAGCTTGTCCTTCACGGCCTGTCCCTCTGGCGAAATTCGTCCTCAGTGTAACGAATTCCACCACGCATTCCGTGCGCCAGGTCTCGCCGGATTCGCGCCTTTACAGCGCGTTTTCAGCGTGCCGCCTGCAGGATTTCCGCGGGTTTCAGGCGCTTCCACAAGTCGCCGGGCTCAGGCGAGAATACCGCCTCCGTGGTCGCTTTGGCGATATTCCAGCTGCCCTCCAACAACTCACGTTCGAGCTGACCCGGCGACCATCCGGCGTACCCCAGGTACAGTCGCAGACTCGATGCATCGGGCTCCAGTGCGAGCAACGCTTCAGTCAGTGGCACCATGTAGACGTTGCCGAATACGTTCACCGCATCCTCGGGCGGCGTTTCGGTCCGCAGAAGAAGCCGCAGTGTGTGCATCCCGACAGGCCCGCCGAAAAACAGGCTCCCTTCGTATCGGGCCACGCCATCCAGATCCGGTAGCGCTTCGGCAGGATCGATATCCGTCGGTCGATTGACGATCAGGCCGAGCGTTCCGGCGTCGTTATAACGGAGTATCAAAACCACGGTATGGCGGAACGCCGGGCCGCCCACGAGCTCGGTAGCTATCAGCAGCCTGCCGGCGCCAGGACTGGTTTCCGCATGGGCCACGGGCGACAGCAAGCAGAAGGATGCAATTAACAAGCGGGTGATATTCGTCATACCCGCTCAAGTATAGAACGGATAATCCGGTCGCACAGCGTACGCATCCCGGCGTTGCGACTGCCGGGCTGAAAACGGATACCGACACCGCGGCATTGTCGGGATCGCCACTATTTGCGATGCCGGTATCCGGAGAGGACGGCGCGACAGGCGCGCCGTTTCGTGGCTAGTAGATACGTTTGACCGCCACGCGCGCCACCGGATTGCGCCAGTCGTAGGCCGACGCTTCGAGGTCGCCGATTCCGTGAATACCGGAACTGATGTGCACGAAGCCTTCGCCGTCTTCGTCGGACGGTCCGGCGCCACCGCATACCGGCCCGGGAATGTTGGCACAGAGTTCGTCGTTGTGCTCCGAACCCGCATCGTAAGCCGGGACCATGTGTGACGCGTAGTACCTCGGCAGCCGCACGGTGTTGAGTGCGACGAAGGTATCGTTGGTCGGAATAAGCATGCCGGCAAGGCTCAGGCGATCGAACTTCTTCGTTGCAGATATTTCGACGGTTACGGACGCGCCCGGACCCAACAGTCCTTCCGAGTTCGCCGTCGCGTACACCTTATCGGGCAGACCGTTCAGCAGGTCCGCCATCGGCGTGATGTTACCGCTCTCTGCGATCGTGGCCAGCTCCGCGCTGGCGGCATCGCCTGCGCGGAACAGACTGATCGAGCGCTTGTGGCTCACCAGCAGCAGCGGCGTAAACGTCTGATTTGCGGTGATGTTGGTCACGGTGACCGCATAGCGCCGCTCCCCCGAATGATCCGCGTATGCCGCTGCACTTCCAAGCAGTGTGGCGAGCAGTACCAGCAGGATTTTTTTCATCGTTGTTCTCCTTCGTCGTGAGCCGATTGCCGGCCCGGTGCCGGATCGTCTGCAGCGGATACGGTAGACGGCAATGTTCACGTGCGTATCACCGCGGCGACGGCGGTCTGTGATATTTGCGTGATATCCGGGGTCTATTCTTTACCGGCAGATGCGAAGCGCCTGACCCATGCGGAGCCCGGCGGCATGAAAAACAAGAAAATCCTCGTGGTTGAGGACGAACAGGATATTGCCGATCTGTTGCTGTTACACCTCGCCGACCTCAGCGACGACGTCGAACTGGCGGCCGACGGTCACGCAGGGCTACGGCTGGCAACGTCCCGCCACTGGGACCTGATCGTACTCGACCTGCGGCTACCCGGACCGGACGGCCTGGAGATTTGCCGTGCGGTGCGCCTTAAGGACACCTACACGCCTATCCTGATGCTGACCTCGAAGTCGTCGGAACTCGACCGCGTACTTGGACTCGAGTTGGGCGCCGACGACTACATGACCAAGCCGTTCAGCGTGCTGGAACTGATGGCCCGGGTCCGCGCCATATTTCGCCAGGTAGAAGCCATCGAAAACGAGTCACGGTTTTCGACGGACCGGATACGCATCGGCCCGCTGCTGATCAATTCCGCCGCACGGGTCGTGAAAAAGGGCGACGACCAGGTCGACCTTACGGCACGCGAATTCGACCTGCTGTTGCACTTCGCGACGCATCCGGGCCGCGTATTCCGCCGCTCCGAACTCCTCGACCGTGTGTGGGGTCACGGCCACGAAGGCTACGAACATACGGTCAACTCACACATCAACCGGCTGCGCTCGAAGATCGAGGACAACCCTGCCGACCCTGCCTGCATCGTTACCGTCTGGGGCGTCGGCTACAAGCTCGATGACTCCGGAATGAGGGAGTCAACGCGATGAGGACGCTGTACGCCAAACTGTCCTTCGCGATGATTGCGATCATCGCAATCGTCGGCGCCGGATTTGTGGTCATCTACCAGGCAGCGACAACGCTCTACTACGAAGAACTGACGCAGCGCCTCAACGCGCCGATTGCCATGTACGTGACCGGCGAACAAGCGCTCATGCGTCCCGACGGCGCTGTCGATCAGGCGGCACTGAAAGAACTGGCGCACCGAGCGATGATCATCAATCCCGCGATAGAGGTTTACCTTCTGGACGCGAACGGGCGGATACTCGGCCATGCCTTGCCGCCGGAGTCCGTGCTCCTGAACCAGGTATCCGTTCAGCCGGTGCAGCGCTTGATCGAAGGCAATGTCGAGATGCCGTTCAAGGGCGCTGACCCACGGAATCCCGCGCGGGACAAGATTTTTTCAGCCGCGGAAGTCCGTAGCGACGACGGCGTGCTACTCGGGTACCTGTATGTCGTCCTGGGCGGCCAGAAGTATGACGAGCTGGTGACCACGCTACAGGGAAGCTACGCAAGAGATCTCGGTGTCTGGGCAATCCTGGCGCTGACGATGCTCGCGGCCGGCATCGGGGTCGTTGCGTTCGGCTTGTTGACGCGCCGGCTGCGCAAGCTGACGTTGACCGTGCAGCAATTTGGCGACGGCAACTTCGAATCGGCCCTGCCGGACGCCGAACCGGGTCGCGGTAACGACGAAATCGATCAGCTGGACACCACGTTTCGCGCCATGGCGGTGCGCATCAGCGATCAACTCGACCGCCTCAGGGAAACCGACCGGCTGCGACGCGAGCTCGTCACCAACGTGTCGCATGACCTGCGAACGCCGCTGGCATCGATGCAGGGCTACCTGGAGACCCTGCTGATCAAGAACGGCTCGTTATCGGATGTCGAAAGAGAGCGTTGCCTCAGCATCGCGAGAAAAAACACGCAACGGCTTGGCGAACTCGTGGACGACCTGTTCGAGCTGTCCAAGCTCGATTCGGCGAGCGTCACCCCGGTATTCGAGTCGTTTTCCCTCGCCGAGCTGCTGCAGGACACGGCGCAGGAATTCGAACTGCACGCCCGCGAGAAGAATATCGACATAGAGATCGCTGCCCCGGCAGATGCCACGCAGGTTTACGCGGATATCGGCCTTATCCAGCGCGTTCTCGAAAACCTCATCCGCAATGCCATCCAGTTCACTTCCGCCGACGGGCACATACGGATAACGGTCGACAAGCTGCCCGAACGCGTTGCAGTTTCCGTCAGCGACGATGGCTGCGGCATACCGGAATCCGAAATCGGCCGTATTTTCGATCGCTTCTACCACCGGCAGGCCGCGAACAACAGGCGCTCGGGCGCCGCCGGCCTGGGCCTCGCTATCGTGAAACGTATCCTGGATCTTCACGGCAGCCGCATCACGGTGACCAGCGAAGTCGATCGCGGCACGCGCTTCGAATTCGACCTCCCGGGGAAGCAGCTGGCGGCCTAACTACACGGCAGCGCCGCTGCAGGACGTTAGAGCGTGAGCTCCGATACGTCGCGATAGTTGCCGATCTTGCCCTTGATAAAACAGTTGAATGCGATCGAGTATCGCGGCTCGCTCGACGTGTTGGTCTCGACCAGGTGCTGTAATCCGGACGAGAACAGGATCACGTCGTTGCGCTTCGGCTCCACGATATTGGCCGGCGTGTTGTAGATGTTGCGCTTTTCCGTCTGCGGCGGCAGCTCCAGTTGCTGGTAGGAACGATGCTTCTCGAAGATCATGCGCGCAACGGGCGACGGAAGGTCCGTGTAGTACAGTGAGCCTGATACCAGCGAATTGGAATGTGAATGCCCGTGCATACCGACGTTCGGGCTGTTGATAAGAGACCAGGACTGGGTGACGTAGAGCTTCTGGCTGATGCCCATCACCTCGCTGGCATAGATATCCAGCGTTTCCTGAATCGCGTTCTTGATACTGGCCATCTCCGGTTCTTCGAAGATATACAGGTTTTCGGAGATCAGGTTGCTCTGGTTGCGCACCATCTTCAGGTTCTTGATGTATTCGACCTGCGCCTCGCTGATGGCATGGCCAATATTTGCGCGCATGTACGGCTCGGCGAAAAGGGGTTCGATGTGGTAGTTCTCTGGGGCCATGAATACGGGTCCAGGCAGCCGGGGTTATAACTTTTAAGCATAAGTGAGGCGAAATCAAGCTTCACCGCGGGATCAGGCGCTGAGCGACCGCCCGAAGGCGGGCTGCCGGAGGGACTGAGTGGAGCGACGTCGCTGGATTCAGGCCGCGATGACGCGCGCTTTCAGCAGCTGTTGCACCGCCGCAGAGGCAACGATTTGGCCTTCGTTGACGTACGCCTCGTGATTCTCGGTGACTTTTTTTGGTTCGTACACATAGTTCACCAGCATGCCGGCGGACTGCTGCAGTCCCTTGGCTGAGGGATTGCCCAGCCAGTTGATGCGCTCGAGTCGCGCCCCGTTTCGCAGGTGAAAGCGGGCAGCCGGATCGATCGGCTCGCCGTGTTTTTTAACGTTGAGCAGATAGTGCGCGCACAGTGTAAGCATAACTGGCTGCAGCTCCGCGCATAGCCCCTCGTCTTCGTGCCAGCCATCGTCGCTCAGCACCGCCAGTATCTTTCGTTCTGCTTCCGCCAACGGCAGCTCGCCCGGCGTAAATTTCAGGACGTCGTCAAGCCACGTTCTGAAACCCGGAATCGGTGACAACGTGGAAAACGTTTTGATGTGGTCGAGCTCGGCGGAGAGTTTGTCGGTGACGTGCTTGATCAGGAAGTCGCCGAAAGACACTCCCTTCAGGCCCGGCTGGCAGTTGTTGATGGAATAGAAGATTGCCGTGTCCGGGCGCTCATTCGACAGTTCGCAGGGGTTATCCTGCTGAAGGACGCAGGCAATCTTGTCCGTAAGCCCCTTCATCAGCGCGACCTCGACGAAAACGAGCGGCTCTTCGGGCAGTGCCGGGTGGAAGAACGCGAAGAACCGGCGGTCTTTTTCGAGGCGGCGCCGCAGGTCGTCCCAACCCTGGATCTCGTGCACCACCTCGTAGGCAATAAGCTTTTCGAGGATAGCCGCGGGCGTGTTCCAGTCGATGCGTTCGAGGGTCAGAAATCCGCGATTAAACCAGAGCCGCAGCAGGTACACCATGTCGCTGTCGACCGGCAACAGGCGCGGATGCCTGGGCAGAAACCGGTTGAGGTCTTCGCGCATGGCGACGATAGCAGCTGTACCCTCGGGCGCCATGTTGATCGCACGCAACAGTGTCTGTCGCGGTGAGTCTGCCGCCTTGACCATCTTCATGTGCGTATCCGGCGTCGGGTTTGCCTGGTAGATCTCGATGGCCTCGCCCAGCACTTCCGGGTTCGGCAGGAATTCGTTCAGCAGGACCCTGAAGAAGGCAAGCTTGGCGTCGTCGTCGAGGCCTGCGTAGGTCTCGATGATCTCCACCGCCAGGGATATCGCCGAAGCCTCGGCGCGTATCTGCAGCAGCCGTTTGCACATGTCGGCAATATCACCGTTGTGCCCTGGTCGTGCTTTTCCGGAGAATGCCTGGCGGCTGGCCGAGGCGATGTTGGAAATGAGGTTTCGCAGTGATCCGGCTTTCATCGCTGCAGCGTCGCGTCCGTTCGAATCTGAGCCTTGATTGTTCACCAAAACCCGCGCGGGAGCGAGGAACTCGCTCACATGCCCGGCCACGACTCGCGGCGCCGGACCGCGCACGCTTGGCAACGTTATGTTAACTAATAGGCTGCGCCGGATAGCCAGTGTCTTCACCACTGCCATCGGCGCCGCTGATCCAATATCCTAGGAGCCCGGACATACACCAGGTGAGGTCATGATCAAACGGCTGTTCGAGCAGGTAATGCAAACGCTTTCGGAGGGTGAATCGGCAGACTCCTCGCGCGGCGATCGCGAAGCGGCGCTGCGCATGGCCACCGCCGTGCTGATGATCGACGTCGCGCTGGCCGACAATCTCTTCGACGAAGCGGAACTGGACCGGGTGCTCGATCTGATCGAGGCGAACTTCGGGCTCACCCCGCAGGAAGCGGCCGAACTCACCAACGCAGCTACCGAGAAAGCCGAAGAACTGGTATCGCTGCACGAGTTTACCCAGCTACTGCACCAGAACCTCAGCGAAGCCGAAAAAGCCCGAATCGTCGGCTTGTTGTGGCAAATCGCCTACGCGGACGGCGAACTCGACAAATTCGAGGACGCGCTCGTGCTCAAGATCAGCGATCTGCTGTACGTCAGCCGCGGCCGGGTCATGCGCCTGAAACACGATGCGGGTGTCGCCGCTAACGTGCCGGAAGCCTGAGCCACCTCGAACCCGCCGTCGTCACCTCAGGGTGCCGCGCCATTCAATTGAAACCTCCTTGTGCCGATCGATGGAATTGAACGCGAGCGGACCCCGGCAAAACGCAACTTTCTGACCAAATGTACTAAACTCGACCGCAAGTCCGCGCTACGACGGACCGGGTACATAAAGAATCAATCATCAGGGGAAACAGCAGATGTCGGTCTACGAGCAGAACGCCAGCGACAAGCCCAGGCGTATTTTCCTTTCGTACAGCAGCGCCGATCGCCTGCGAACCTCGGGCCTGGCGTTGCTGCTGGAAGCAATGGGACACCAGGTGTTTCACGACCACCGCACGATAAAGCCGGGGATGCGCTGGGAGGCTGCGTTGCAGGACGGGCTCGACGATGCGAACGCGGTCATGGTGTTCTGGACGCGTCACGCGTCGAAGTCCGACTGGGTGCGAAAGGAGTACGAATATTTTCTGAGCCGCTACCCGGATCGGATACTGGTGCCCGTGCTCGGCGACGAAACACCGTTGACGGAAATGCTCAAGACGCGACAGCAGGCGGACTTCGTGCCCGTGGTCAACGAGGTGCTGGAAAAAAAGCGCGACATGAAAAAGGAAGGCGCAAGCGCCAGGGAGATCGAGGCGGCGGTCGCCGAAAGCCTCAGGAAAAACGGCGTCGAGATGAAATCGAAACACCAGCGGCGGATGTTGTTCCTGTTCCTGGGTTTCGGCTGGCTTCTTACATTACTGCGCTTCCCCTGGTCCTGGCTACAATCGTCCGGCGGCAAGGCGGTCGAGGCAACGGCGCAGGCGTCCGTTGGGCAGATCGCCGTGATAGCCGCCGCGGGCGTCATCGGCATGGGTGCTGCGGTACCGACGGCGAAGTCGATGTTGGAGAAGCAGATGCCGTCGGACGTCATTGAGGCCGCCAAGGTCAATGAAGTGCTTCTGCGCGAGAACGATGAGCTCCGACAGAACAATCTGGCGCTCAGGGCGATGGAAGGGAGTCTCGCGGCAATGCAGACAGCCATCAACAAACTCGGCAAGCAGGTGGACGAGCTCGAGTTGAAGGGTCCGTCTCAGGCCGCCTGCGTATCGCCCGAACAATTCAACAGCTGCCAGACCGGCATCCAGAACGCACGCACTGATCTCACCGGACAGTTGCGGAATCTGTCCGGGCGGCTCGACCTGATCGAACGCCAGACTGCGAGCGCCGGAGAAGTGGGCAAAGTGACGGCGGAGGTCGTTGAGTCCGGGATACAGGGTTTCGGCGACTGCGCGGCCAAACCACAACCCGAAGCCCAGCCTGAGCCGGATTACCCGCGGCGGGCGCGTATCGACGGTGTCGAAGGCAAGGTCCTCGTAGCGGCAGAAATCGATGCGGACGGCGGTGTTACCAATGTGACGGCGGACGGCGAGTCGCCGATACTCAACCAGGCGGCAATCGACGCCGTTCGGCGATGGACCTTCACGCGTTGCGAGGTCGATGGCGAGGCGGTGCCGGCAGCGTTCAAGGTAAGTATCGATTTCAGCCTCCACAACTAACGGCTTAAAGTCCCAACAGCAATGAAAAAGCGAATTCCGCTCATCGTTGCGGTCCTGGCACTGGCGGTGGTGATCGCGATCGGGCTCATTGACCGGTACTCGCCGCGTTACGATGCCGAATATATTGGTGCTGCTGCCTGTGGCGAGTGCCATACGCAAATCTACCCGGAATGGCAGCGCTCGCCGCACGCCAACATGTTGCGCAAGCCGGCGCCCAACTCTGTTGTCGGCGACTTCGACAATGCGTCCTGGACCCTGCCGCCCGCTGCGCGTCGTTTGCCGGTGGATTCAGAGCCGGCGGCGCGCATGTACGCGCGAGAAGGCAGCTGGTACATGGATTTGCGAGAACCGGCCAGCGATTCCTTCCGCACCTTCCGGATTGATTACGTCGTTGGCTACCAGTATCGCCAGGTTTACCTGACCCGCGAGGACGGCGGAGTATTGCGTCGCCTGCCGCTGCAGTGGTCGGTGCCGCGCCAGGAATTTTTTCCGTACTGGAACCTGCAGGAGAAAAGCACACCGACCGTACCGGACCTATGGGCGCAAATGACGTCGCAAAACTCCGCGTGGAACCTCTTTTGTGCGCGTTGCCACACGACCCATCTCGTCATCAACAGAAAAAATGCCAATCACACCGTGGCTGACGTCGAGTGGGCCGACGACGGAATCGCTTGCGAAGCCTGCCACGGGCCGGGCAGCCTGCATGCAAAGTATTTCGAAAGCAATTACCTGAATCGAATCTCTCAATGGATCAACAGCAATTTGCGCGGTGATCCCGTTGCGTACATTGCGAGCGCCGGGAAACTGAACAAGGGCGAGGCGATGAGTGTGTGCGCCCGCTGCCATGGCGCGGACATCTACATGTCCGGCACTGACGTTTACCGCAGCTACGAGCCCGGCTATAGCCGAACAGGCCACACCAACGACCTGTCGGCGTACTTCGAGTCCGCTCCGCTGACACCGTCCCGCAACATCCCGACGCTGGAAACCTGGTCCGACGGGGAGCCGAAGGGCATCGGCATGCTGTTCCGCTCCCTCATCGAATCCGAGTGCTACCGGCAGGCGGAAGTTCGCTGTTACGACTGCCACAATCCGCACGACAACAAGCAGGCAGCGAAGCCGGGACTTTTGTTCCCTTCGGAAGCCAGCAACGATTACTGTCTTGGATGTCACGAAGATCTGCGCGAGCGCGTCGCAGAGCACACGCGGCACGAACCGGATTCGCCGGGCGCCTACTGCTACGATTGCCACATGCCGAAAATCATTACCAAGCTGGCGACCGGTGAACTTGAATTGACCCGGACACACCGCATGAGCCTGATCCCGGGCGCGCACGACGAATGGCAGCCCGGGAACGCACCGAATGCCTGCCTCTCCTGTCACGGTCTCGATGCGCCGGCGCTGTAACGCGACGGCGCGGCAACAAACGGCAAATCGATTTTGAAGGCCCCGACATTTCTGCTGCTTGCCCTGGCGCCGCTCATCGGCAGTGCGCAGGCTGTGGTCGACATCGATGTCGTCGACGGGCCGGTCACGAACATACTGACCTCGGGTCAACCACTGTCACTGTCCATTCGCGTGCGCGGCGCCGGGCGCGATGCAGGCAAGGGACTGAGTTACGAATGGCGGGACTTTCGCGGCAACGCGGTGAGCCCGGGAACGCCGTTGGGCAGCGGCACGACCGAGGTAACGGCACCGACGGCAAAACCCGGCTACCTCGGACTGGCATTCGTTGCCGACGATCCGGATGTGCGAATAAATCCCTCGACCGGCCTGCGCCAGGAACTCGGCTTCGTGTTCGTCCCATCGGCGAACCCGCCCGCGCGAGCGGCCGGTTCACCGTTCGGCATCGTGCATCCCGACCTCGATGACCCGAATATGCCCACCTGGGTCAAGACCCTGACGTGGAATACGACCAGCGCCCGATACTGGCCGGACGAAATCGCGAAACGGCGCGATGCCGGATATCACGAGCTGCCGCTGGTCTCCGGCAACGGGTGGGCCGGCGACGACAGCAGCAACATCGCAGACGCGCAACTCGATGAGCTCTCGTCACGTTTCGGCACCTATATCAGTGCGGATCCGAATGTGCGCTACTGGGAACTCGGTCGCGAGGAGAACCTCGGCAGGCGCTTCGAGCAAAGCGCATATTTTGACAACCTCGCGGCGAAGGCGGCAGCGCTGCGGCGGGCGGCTGTCGAGCGCGGAATTTCCGTGAAATTCATATATCAAATCGGCGGCAGGAGCCTGACCGATGCCCGCAAATTCTTCGCCAGCGATGCAGCGGAGGAATTCGACATCGTGGCCCCGCATCCGTATTACTGGCCGGAATTTCCGACACCCGAGAAATGGCTCGCCCGTTTCATCGGGGACCGCAGGGCCGCGATGCAGGAAAACGGCCTCGACATGCCAATGTGGTTCACCGAGATCGGCGCGCCACAGAATGATGCCAGGCTACCGACAATGTATTCCGGGCGGCATCCGGTGCCCGGGCACAGGCGCGAGGAAAACGCAGCCTATCTCGTCAAAACTCACGTAATAGCGCTGGCCAGCGGTGTCGAAAAAGTATTCTGGTACAACTACGTCGACAGGAAACCCGACATCTCCGATGTCGAGGAACATTTCGGCCTTATCGACTACTGGGGATATCCGAAACCGGCCTATGCTGCCTACGTGACAACATTGCGCTGCATTGGTAACAAACGACCGGCGGCCCGGAGCACTGCAGCCGGGTTACATGTATACCGATTCAGCGCGGCCGGCGAACACTGCGTCGTACTGTGGTCGCACCCGGATGCCGCAGCCACCGTTTCGTTTCAGTCGATCATCGAAGGCGTTCCCGCAGCAAAGATCGACTCTATATCCGATACGGTCGGTGCACCAATGACTGCCGGTGACGCGCTTGAAATTGACGGATACCCGGTGTTTTTGCGAATGACCAGCGAGACAGCCGCGAAGGACTCAGTCAGCGATTCTCCAGACTGATCGCCAGCTCGCCGAAGCTTGCTTCCAGGTAGTCGACGAGCGCATAGATAAACAGAACGATACCGGCCATCTCCAGCACCTCCTCGATCGTCTGCAGCACCACATAGCGTACATTCGCACTACCGGATTCTTCGAACACATACCCGCCAAGCATCTCGAACCCTATCGCACCGGTAACGAACAACGACCCGGCGATGACAAAAAGAACCGCGGTACGCCGCGGAAGGCGCAGCAGGAATCTGAAATAAGCCGCAGCGAGAACCGCAAAAGCGATGCCGTAGGGAATTATCCAGGCGTAGTAAAAGAACCCGCTGGCGCCAAACATATCCCGCGTCGGTTCGATCATTCGCTCGTGTAACTGGATGCTTTCATCGAGCGCCAGGAAAACAAACACGACGGCCAGAAGATACCAGTACCATGACTGGCCTTGACCGGAGCGCCACGCGACGATGCCGATGAATGCGAGCAAAAATGCACAAAACAGGATTGCGAAGGACGCATAGTAAGTCGGCGGGTTGTTTTCCGAACCCAGCGACAGAAAACTCACGAGGCCGTACAGGCGGTCATCGCCGCTCGCGAAGCGCACCGCCTGCACGACGATATGGGCCAACGTGAGGGTCAATGCGACCACAGCAAATGCACCGGCGACATAGCGTGCTTGCAACCTGAAAATCATGCGGTTTCCTGCCGGGCCGATACAATATTTTGCGGCTTGACACACATGAATATGTTCTCGTCTCTCCTCAGGCCGTACTTTCGCACATCTTGTTCCGCAATGTCGTCCGCTGCATCCATCGTCACGCTGAATCCCGCCTGGGTAAGGCGCTCGACAAAATCCCTGCCGTAAAAACGAACATGGCTTCGCTCGCCGAAGAGCCGTTTTCTTTCCTCGGGGTCTGTCACTGACGGATCCTCCAGCGTCGGCTGATCCAGGCGGATGGGCACGCTCACGATGGCGTTGCCGCCGGGTTTGAGCACCCGGTAAAGCTCTGCAATGGCGCCGCGATCGTCGTGGACGTGTTCCAGTACGTGGATACAGAGCGCTGCATCTACGCTATCCGACTGCAGGGGCAACGATGCCATGTCGCCGCGCGTCGTTACCTGCGGGCCCGCAGCCACCAGGTCGATACCGATGTATTCGAGCGTCGTTATGTGTCGGAACCGCCGGCCGAATGAATACCACGGTGCAATTTCGAGGAGACGCGCCGGACTGCGCAAGAGCCCGGTATTTTGTTCAATGAAACGCCAGATACGACGATGGCGCGCCTTCGCGTTGCAGCGTGGACAATAACCGGTATCGCTCGACCTCAGAATAGAGCCCTCGCCGGCAAACGCGCGCGCATTCCATCCGCACACCGGGCACTGATAGCGCCGGCCGTAGAATAAAACGCCTCGCAGCAGCAGCGCCGCTTCCTTTAATGACACGGTTGTGGAAGATTTTGTAAGTTGCATTAGCAAGGTTCAAACTGGCTTACAGGATTGCATCGGAGACCGCTTTATCAGCTTATGTTTAATCTATCTTCGGCGCAAAATACTTTCTCTGTAGAAAATTTTCGTGTTCGCGAATTTGAAATACCGTTAATTGTTGAACGTGATATCTTAGTCAAAAAAGCAGCAACCAGTGCAAGAAAAACGAAAAGAACATGCCGTCGTTATCGGCCTTGACACGATGCAGGGCCTGCAGACCGCGAGGATTTTGGCCAGCCACGACATTCCGGTGATCGGTGTCGCCGCCAATTCGCGCCATCATGCCTGCCGCACGCGTGTGTGCGAAAGAATCGTAGTCACCGACACGAGCGCCGGGACGTTGATTGGCGAACTGCTCGCGCTTGGCCAGTCGCTCGAGAGCAAGGCAGTCCTGTTCCCCTGCCACGATCATTGCGTTTCCCTGATTTCACGGCGGCGCGAGGAATTGCAGGATCTCTTCCACATCATGCTGGCCGACGCCGCAGTCGTCGACATGTTGGCGGACAAAATCAGTTTTTACAGGTTCGTAAAAAACCTCTCCGTCAAGGTCCCGCAGACGCATATTCTGCGCCAGCCCTCGGACGCACTCGATATCGCGCCCCGGCTCGAGTACCCCTGCGTCATCAAGCCCGTCATCCGCACTCCACAATGGAATTCGCAGACGATGTCGAAAGCATTCCATGTTGCGGACGCGCGTGAATTTCTTGCCGTCTACGAAAAGGTGCACGGCTGGACCACGGAACTGATGGTGCAGCAGTGGATTGTCGGTGACGATTCGCATCTCTACTCTTGCAACGTCTACTTTGATCGTGACTCCAAACCCGTAACGAGCTTCACCGCCCGCAAGCTGCGGCAGTGGCCACCCCGCGTAGGGTCGAGCTGCTTCGGTGAAGAAGTTCGTAACGACGAAGTACGCGATGCGAGCCTGCGTATATTCAGGCAGGCAGGATATGTCGGGCTCGGTTACATCGAGATGAAGCAGGACCAGCGCAGCGGTGTACACTACGCCATCGAAGCCAATGTCGGTCGGCCGACCGGGCGATCGGCAATTGCCGAGGCCGGGGGTGTCGACATGCTGCTGGCGATGTACTGCGATGCTACGGGTCGTCCCATGCCCGAAGGCCTCGAACAAACCTATGCCGGGGTCAAGTGGATCGATCTTCGCCACGATGTGCAATCGGCAGTTTTTTATATTCGCAACGGCGAATTGACGGTTGGCAACTGGCTGCGCTCACTTCGTGGCCGCAAGGCGTATGCGGTATTCTCGTGGAGAGACCCGCTGCCGTTCCTGGCCGACCTGTGGAACGCGGCCCGCATTGCGATGTCGCGGGAAGAACGCAAGCGCCGCAATCACTCCCGAGCGGTTAAATCACAAGCGGCAGCAGCCGCGTTGCCCAGTGTAAGTGAAGAAAAGAAACTATGAGGATTCTCCTGCTCAGCCGCATTTTCGAAGACTCTATCCTGCGACTCGCCGCGGATCACGATGTCATACGGGCGTACGACGCCTCGGCGGAGGAACATCTCGACTTGATCAAAGACCGCGATGCCCTCGTCTTTCGCAGCGGCGTCGACGTCACGCGCGACCTGATGTCGCGAGCACCGGATCTTCGATTGCTGATCCGCGCCGGATCCGGTCTGGACAACATCGATCTCGATTACGTTCGGGAGAAGGGGCTCGAGCTGGTTCGCGTCCCGGGGCCCGGTGCAAGGGCGGTGGCCGAGCTCGCATTCAGCTTCATGCTCGCGCTGGCCCGGCAGGTGCTGGTTGCCGACAGCTTGCTGCGGCAGGGACGCTGGGCCAAACACGAGCTGACCGGCTATCTGCTCGAGGGCAAGACGCTCGGCATATACGGGGCCGGCAATATCGGTTCCCTGGTCGGCCGCATGGGAGTCGCGTGGGGAATGAACGTGGTGGGTTGTGTGGAGAACCTGTCGGAAGAGCGGGAACAGCAGTTCCGTGAGCAGGGCATCGAACTCGCCGACGCCGACGACGTCGTGTCCCGCGCGGATTTCCTGAGCATCAACGTGCCCCTCAACGACAGCACGCGCAACCTCATCGGCAGCGAAGTCATCGGGCGCATGAAGCCGGGCAGTTTCCTGGTTAACCTCGCCCGCGGCGGCATCGTCGACGAAGACGCGCTGCTCGACGCCCTCGTCAGCAAGCATCTCGCAGGCGCCGCACTCGATGTTCATGCGCGCGAAGGCGAGAACGAGATATCCGCGCTCGCGACATTGTCCAACGTGATTCTTACGCCGCACATGGGCGCCATGACCGTCGACTCGCAGCGCGCGGTTGGCGAAAGGGTAATCGAGATCGTGCAAAACCGTGCCTGACCGGGCGCAGGCGTTGCCCGCAACCGCCAGCTGCGGCTAGCATCCCTCAATGAACAACACCGCGGCTCCTGCCCGACCCATGCCGGATAGCTCGAGAAAAAGAAAACTGTTTAAAGGCAAGAGCATCGCGGTTGTCGGTGCCGATGGCTCCGGCAAGTCCACGATGGCGCAAATGCTTGTCGAGAGCGCGCCGTCCGCAATGAAATATCTCTACATGGGCGCATCGATCGAGGCCAGCAGCATTGCACTGCCCACCTCTCGCCTTCTCGTCCGGCTGAAAAGGCGCCGCCTCCAGGCCGATATCGACCCGAACGCACCATTGCCGCCCACCGACGAGATGTCCGATGACATGAAATCACGCTTGCCTGGCGGCACGCTCGTGAAAGGCCTCGGTGTCATCAACCGAATCGCGGAGGAATGGTATCGCCAGCTATACCTGTGGGCCTATAAAGCGCGGGGCTACATGGTCGTTTGCGACCGGCACTTCCTGTACGAGTACTTTCCGGACAGCGACAGCCTGCGCTCGCAGAGCCGGCGTCTCAGCGTGCGCCTGCATGACGGCATGCTAAGGCGTTTTTTCCCCCGGCCGGACCTGACGCTGCACCTGGATGCGCCGGCCGAGATTCTCTATGCCAGAAAACCCGAATGGACCGTCGCGCATATCGAGCGACAACGAGCGGGCATAGTGGAGCAGGGTCGCGCCGATCGCCGCTTCGTCCGCATCGATGCAACGCAATCTATCGAAGACGTCTTCCAGGACGTTTCCCGTCAGGTGGATGCGTTACGGCAAAACTGACCGGGCGGGCAATTCCTGCAATGCGCAGCGGGCGCAAACTGAATTCCTAGTTGGTCAGCCGGCCGTCAAGGAACCGCCGGTCGATGACATCCAGCACCCGCTTGCAGGACTGGCCGTCTGTATAGGTGTTGAATCGCCGGCGAATCGCTGACCACTGCGCGTCGCGATCGTCGTCGATTGCGCTTCCGCTCGCGGCGTCGCGCAATGCACTGAGCATTTGCTTGCCGTCGTGACAAACCGGCCCGACGGCAATTTGCTGCGGGTCGAATATGAGTGAGCGGCTTGAGCTCGAAAAGTCCGCAAGATCCGGCATGTAGTAGACGATTGCCCGCTCCAGCAGCATGAAGTCGAAGATGATCGATGAATAATCACTGATCAGCGTGTTCGTCATGGCCATCAGCCGGTAGATGTCCGATCCCTGCTCCAGCTCGTGAACGTGATGACCCTTGCCGCAAAACGTGCTTTCGTCGTCCGGGTGAAACTTGAAGAAGAAGCTGCCGTTCACGCTGTCCATGAGCTCGTCGAGCTCAGCCCAGTCGACATCGAAATACGCCGCGCCACTGTCGCGGTAGGTTGGCAGGTACATGAATACATGGCGACCACCATTCAATGCGTCCTGAAACGCCGGCGGCACGCTGGCGTCCACCGCCGAGCCGCTTCCGAACAGGACGTCGTTGCGCGGATAGCCGGTAACTACGCTGACGTCGGGCTCAAGGTCGAATGCACGGTCCGTAATTCGCGCGGTTTCCGGCGAGGTCGCGATAATCATGTGCGGTCGATGCACGTGCCACGGCATCATGACCGACAGCAGTGCACGCTCGGGCCAGGTGCCGTGGAAAAGCCGGTAATAGCGACTGTCCCGAGTTGCGATGTCTCGCTCGAATGCCTTGAGAGGGACACCGCTCCACAAGTTGATTCGCCTGGCGCCCCGGCAGGTCCAGAAATTGATGTCCTTGGAGAATGAATCGAAAAGATACAATCCGGCACGCAGGCAGCACCCGATGCCGCGTGGCGACCAGATCCAGTGTGCTTCCACACCCCGCGCCGAAAGCTGCTCAACAATGTGTTTTTCGCGAGAAATCCAGACCAGGCGAATTCGGTCGGACACCTTCTCCTGGCAATAGTTGAAGAATGCGGCGCTGTTGTCGGCGAAGCGGTAACCGCCCCAGGAGCCGAATACCCACAAATCGTCCCGCCGGGGTACGAAGCCGCTGACCAGGTAAATCGGGAATAAATACAGACGTGCCAGGAGGAGCAGGGCATAGCCGGTGAAGCGTCGCAATGTTTTCATTCTTGTTGGACGAATCCTTGCAGACTGAACGGTCGAGTTGTTTTAATGGTTGAGATCCGCGGAGAATAACACCAGCGGTTGCCGCAAGTCCGGGAAAAAAAATAAAGGACGTCAACGTGCAAAATTCGCCGGCCCGGAGCAACGTGGCCAACCCAGGTCTACTCCGCGTCGTGCATTTGTTTCGCACGCCCGTCGGCGGATTGTTCCGTCACGTTTGCGACCTGGCGGGGGAACAGAGCAGGCTGGGATACGATGTCGGCATCGTCTGCGATTCCTCTACCGGTGGCGCTCGCGCCGATGATGCTCTTGCGGCACTGGCGGCGTCATGCACCCTCGGCGTGCATCGCCTGCCCATACGGCGCCTGCCGGGCCCGTCGGACCTTCACACCGGGCGCGCGGTTAGCCGGATTCTCGCCCGATTGCGGCCGGATATCGTGCATGGCCACGGCGCGAAGGGCGCGGCGTTCGGTCGGCTGCTGGCGCGGCGAGTCGGCGCCAGGGCAATTTACACGCCACACGGCGGTTCGTTGCATTATTCCCGCTCGACGATCGCGGGATTGCTTTTTCTCGGCGCTGAGCGTTTGCTCCTGGCCCGAACTGACGGTGCGATCTTCGAGAGCAACTACACGGCGGGAGTGTTCGTTGAAAAGATCGGGCAACTCCCCTGCCCGTCCAGCGTGATTCACAACGGTATTCGCGACGACGAGTTTCTTGACAACGACGTGGCGGCGGAATTCGACTTTGTATACGTCGGGGAGATTCGTGAAATCAAGGGAATCCTGACGCTGATGGATGCGATCAGCCGCCTTGCGGATCGTGCTTCCTTCTCAGTTGCCATCGCAGGCGACGGCGAACTGAAGCCGGCTATCAAGCAGCGCATCGCAGCGGAGTCGCTCGACGCAACCGTGACGCTCATGCCGCCGGTCTATCCAGCGACGACCATCATTCGCAAGGCACGCTGCATTGTGGTTCCGTCGCTGGCCGAGTCGCTGCCCTATATCGTATTGGAGTCTGTAGCAGCGGGTGTGCCGGTCCTCGCAACGAACGTGGGTGGCGTTCCGGAGATTTTCGGTTCTTACAGCAGGAATCTGCTACCCGCCGGCGACAGTACCGCACTTGCCGATGCAATGCTTTCGAGGTTGCAAAACCCCGAATCGTATGACGAAATAACCGCCGCCATGCGCGAACACACCCGACATAATTTCAAATTGAGCGACATGGTGCAGCAGACGCTGCAGTTCTACGACGAGGTATTATGCGGTAGCGGCAGCCGGGTAAGGCCCGCCGTCAATCGACGTTGACCCGGCGAAAGCGGTTCGACAGCGCAAATGGCAGACCGCTCAGGAACAGCTTGACGTACTTCAGGCGCTGGTAATCCCCGTTCAGCGAGACGCGCGGCAGCGCGTGCAGGTGATCGGCGTGCTCCGCGAAGACCACACCCTTGCGCGTTGTCACCGCGGTGGCAAAACCGAGGCGCGCGGCGACGTCGAACTCCCTGGGCCCGGCGGAAGCGGCGTCCCCGTATGGATACGCGGCATGCGCCGGCCGGACGCCGGCGTTCTTCTCGATATCATCGACATTCTGCTCGAATTCGCGCGACACGTCGGCTGCAGCGAGCTTGCTGAGGGCCCGGTGGCTTTCGGTATGAGCGCCAACGGTCAAAAGCCCGCTGTCATGCATTTCGCGCACCATGGCCCAGGTCAGCGGTCTGTTGTCTGTCGGCGAGCCCTGGTCGTGTTCCGGGTAGCGCTCGCGCAGCAGCTGCAGCGCGCCTTCCTGCTGCTCCAGGGGCGCCCGCCGTAGTGCCCAGTAAATCTCGTCGAATGCCTGCGCCTTCTGTGCCGTCGTGCCGGTCACCCGCTCGAATCGTTGCCCGCCAACGGTCATCTCGACGTGGTCCCGGTCCCGAATGGTGTTTTCCAGGTGCTGCCACCACAGGTGCAGGCGCCCGTGCATCAACCCGCTACAGAGGTAAACCGTAAACGGCACCTTGTGTTTCCTGAAGATCGGCCAGGCATGCAGGTAGTTATCTGCGTAGCCATCGTCCAGCGTAAAGCTGACGAAGCGCCGCCCGTTACCGCCGCGGACGAGGCGCCTACGGAACTCGTCCAGCGAAACGATGTCAATGTTCAGGTCACGTGCCAGTGCGATGACCGCGTCGAGGAATTCGGGCGAGATGTTCAGTATGCGATTGGGCGAGAAAGGAGCGTCCTGTTGCTGCGGCGTAACGTGATGCAGTGTCAGCAAAACGCCGCGACCACTGAACCTTTTCCTGAACAGGTGGTACATACCGCTGTGGTACAGCCCGTTCAGGGCCAGCTTAAGGAGCGACGTTGTATGCGACATAATCTGGCTTTATGTGCCACTGAAAAAAAATCGTCTTTATGACCCGATAAATCCCGAAATAAATATTTCATCGTTGAGCGCACTTGCGCTTACTCGAACTATACGTTGAAATTGAAAGGTTCGAAATGAAGCATTGTTCGTGCAGCGTACCCGCACGCGCAACGACTTAAAAAACAAGAAACCCGGAACAACAAATGGTAGCAAACCTGGGCGAGTCAACCGGCCCACTCATTCAACGTCACAAGAATCACCGGATTCTTTCGGAAAGTATTACTGCAGGCCTCGTAATCCTGCTCGACGCCGTGACAATTCTCGTTGTTGGCTGGCTGATTTATGCGTTCTACCTGACTGCCGTTCCCGAACCGGATGCCTTCGTTCGCTACACCACGATACTGGTGATAGTTGCGTACCTGGTCGTGCAGTCGTTTTACCTGGCCGGCCTGTACAGCTTTGATGCCATCGTGACCCCGACACAACAGATCGGCAAAATCCTGTCCATATCCTCCGTCGTGTTCCTGGTCCTGGTGGCTGCGGGCTTCGCGCTCAAAATATCCGATGATTACTCCCGGGTGTGGGTGTTCAGCACGGCGATATCGGTAGTCGTGTTGCTGTGCGTGATGCGTGCAATTGTTGTAAGTATCATTCGCCGTCTCGCCAGGCGGGGCTACCTCGCACACAATATTCTCATCTACGGCGCCACGGAACAGGCGCAGCGTTTCATCGAGCAGCTGAACCAGATCAACGCACCCTGGAACCGAATCATCGGGATTTTCGACGACCGGCACTCAGCGCACAAAAACGTGATCGCCGGCGTAAACGTCGAGGGTGGGCTGCAGGAGCTTGTCGAGTGTGCGAGAAAAACACGCGCCGACGAAGTCGTCATTGCACTGCCGTGGGGCGATCAGCGGCGTGTCAGTGAAATCCTGCAGGTAATGAAGGTTCTGCCGACCAACATCCGGCTGAGTCCCGATCTCGCCAGCATGCGCATACTGAGCGGCACCATCAATTACCAGTATGGCGTGCCGCTTGCGTCAGTCTACGAAAAGCCGATATCCGGCTGGCAAAACGTCGAAAAACGCGCGTTCGATATCCTTGTCAGCTCGACCATGTTGCTGCTGTTGTCGCCGCTGATCGCCCTGCTGTGTGCCGGCGTCAAGCTGGACAGCCCTGGCCCGGTCTTTTTCCGCCAGCGCCGCTACGGATTCAACAACGAGTTAATCAAGATCTGGAAGCTTCGCACCATGTACGTCGACCAGCAGGACGAGAAGGCGGAGCGCCTTGCGACGCCGGACGACCCGCGCGTTACGAAATTCGGTTCATTTCTTCGCCGCTCGAGCCTCGACGAGTTGCCGCAACTTTTCAACGTGTTACATGGCGACATGTCGCTGGTCGGGCCGCGTCCGCACGCGCTGCAAGCCAAAGCGGCCGGACAGCTTTACCAGGATGCGGTTGGCGAGTACGCCGCCCGCCACCGGGTAAAACCCGGACTGACCGGCTGGGCCCAGGTCAACGGCTGGCGCGGAGAAACCGATACGCATGAGAAGATCGTCAAGCGTGTCGAGCACGATCTCTACTACATCGAGAACTGGTCGGTCGGGCTGGACATTCGCATCCTGTTGCGAACCGCCGTGGTGCTGTTCAAACAGGAAAACGCCTACTAGCGATTCTGCTTCAGGGAGCGCTAGCCCTCCTCGCTGTAATACTTCCTGAGCGCCCCGTGGTAAGCGCCGGAATCGCCGTAATGGTATTGCGCGTGCTTGCCGACATCGACCATGTTCAACAGGGTGCCCGACAGATGCCCGCGCGTCCGGCCCAGCTCCCGCAATGTATGCGCAACAACCGTTTTCGGCGTGCGCGACCAGCGGACGACCAGCATGGTCGTGTCGACCTTGCGGCTCAGCGCGCAGGCGTCGAGGCCTGCGATGATCGGCGGCGTGTCGATGACGACAAATTCGTACTCTCCCTCGGCAAAGCCGATGAGTTCATCCATCGTTCTGGAATCGAGCAACGGCAGCGGATCCTCGACCGGCTGGCCCGCGGTAATGAATTCGAGCCCGGTTTCCTGGTCGACGTTTATCGTTGGATGCTCACATTTTCCAGACAGGTAGTCCGTCAGGCCGACGCTATTCTCCGCATCGAGCACGTCGTGGATCGAAGGATTGCGGGTGTCGGCGTCGATCAGCAGCGTTCGGTGGCCGGAAACCGCGCGGGCCCGCGCGAGCCCGAGTGCGATAGTCGATTTGCCTTCGCCGGGGTGCGAGGAAGTGACGACGACTGTCGTGGGACCTGCGGGCACAGCGATGGTCAGGCTCCAATAGGCGGTTCGCAATGCCTGCGCGAACGCGGATCGTGGCTGTTCGAGCATGTAGGTGGCGGGCTCGATCTTGCGCAGGCCTTTCGTGCCCAGCAAGGGAACGAAGCCGAGCGACGTCATGCCGGTCTCCTGCTCGATCTGCTCGCCGCTCACGAAGCCGCGCTGCAAGGACTCCATGATGAAAACCGCGATGATCGCAAGCAAGGCAGACAGCGGAATGACGATGCCGAGCATGAACGCCTTGTTCGGGAAAGACGGTTGCGACGGCGCATCCGCACGCGAGATGATCCGCGCCCCGGCTTGCTGTGGCTGCATTTCGTCCTGCGAACTGATCTCCCGGAAGCGCGCCAGCAGGGTCGCAAGCAAAGCGCGACTGGCCTCCGCCTCGCGCTCCAGCGCCCGCAACTGGATCTCCTTGTCGTTCGACCGTGCCATGACATTCTTCAGCCGGGCCAGCTCGCTCTGCAGCGATTCTTCGCGCGCCGCAGCGATCGCCACTTCGTTCGACAGGTTCCTGACGACCTTGTTGACCTCGCTATCGATGCGCTGGGCAAGATCCTGTGCCTCGGCCTGCAGCTGGATCATGCGAGGATGCGACGGGCCGTATTCCGCGGATAATTCAGCAACCCGTCGTTCGACCTCGGTTTGCTGTTCCTTCAGACGCTGAATCAACGCTGAGTCAAGTACCTCGCTGGCGGATGCAACGCCGTCCTCCGAGCTGATCAGGCTGGATAGCTGCCGCAGGCGCGCACGCGCCTCGGCCTCCGCAGCTCTCGCCAGCACCAGCTGCCCATTCAACTCCGCAATCTGCTGAGCGGTGAGCGTGCCACCCTCGGTTTGTAACAGCTCCGCGGTCTCGCGAAAGTCCTCGACCGCCTGTTCCGACGCGGCCACCTGTTCGCGTAGGTCACTTACGCGCTCGTTCAGCCAGTCGTTGGCCACTTTCGTCGCTTCGTACTTGGTTTCCAGCTGCGACAACAGATACTGATCCGCAACGGCATTCGAAATTGCCGCCGCTTTTTCCGCGTCGACCGAGGTAATGACGACCGACAGGACCCGCGAGTCTTTCACGGCTTCGACGTCCAGCTTGTTGAGGAACGAATCGACGATGGCAGAGCGACTGGCCGTTCCGTCACCGATATCGCGCCCGAAAAGGGCGAGCGTTTTTGCAACAAGCCCCGGCGGGCGCAGGCCACTGTTGAACTCCGGATCTCCGTCCAGGCCCAGCTTGTCGACTACTGCCGCGGCAAGGCCACGCGACTGCAGCACTTCGACCTGGCTGCGCACGCCCTGGTCATCGGCCGTGCGGCCCGCAAGCACGGAATCCACTGTGGGAATCGTGACCTGCTGGGGTTCCAGCAATATGAGCGTTTCCGCGTCGTAACGAGGGGTCACGAACTGCAACGAGACGCTTACCAGCACAACGCTGGCGAATACGACGCCGAGGACGAACCATTTGCGCCGGAACAGGATATTGAGCAAATCGCCCAGACCGGCATCGCTTTCATGCACGTGGTAGGTTGGCGGCGGGCCCGGAGGCTCCGCCTGACTGGCGGCGATTCTGGCCGGCTGCCGGCGCCCGTTCGCGGAAATATGTGGTTTGGGTCGTCGCGCAACCATCAGAAAAATCGCTCCGGTACTTCGATGACATCGCCGGGTAATACGGTCGTGTCCGGGTTAGCTTTAATTTCGGTTTTCTCCTCGCCGTCCGGCCTGGTAATGAGGACTGCCTTCGTTTTGGCTCTGTAGGTGTAGCCGCCGGCCAGCGCCACCGCATTCAGCACCGTCATACCGCTGACGTACGGGTAGCTGCCGGGCGCCTTCACTTCGCCGATGATGTAAAACGGCCGATACGTGAGAACCTCGACACTCACTTTCGGCTTTTTGAGATAGTCCGGCTGCAACGCTTCGGTGATGGACTCCTCGAGTTGGTCTGCGGTCAGGCCACTGGCGCGCACCTCCTGGATAAGTGGCAGCGAGATGTTGCCCTGGCTGTCCAGATCGAACTCACCGGAAAGGTCTTCGTGTCCGTATACCGTGACCTTTACCCGGTCTCCGGAGCCCAGCCGGTACCCGAGCTCCTCAGCGAGCGTCGCGGCGGCAAAAAAAATCGCCACGCCGAGAGTGAGCAGTCGAATTAACGTATTCATGTTCATTGTTATAGCTGGCCCTTTACCGACAAACTGTAAATGTTTCTGGAGAAGCCGATGCCGGCGATTGGCGGGTCGACGTCACGGTCCGTGTAGCGATAGCCGATCTCGAGCTCTATCCAGCGATTCATCATGTAGCGCGCCGTAAAGCTTGCCGACCGTACGCGGTCTTCGCGGTCGATACCATCGAAATCCTCTGTTGCCGTACTGCCGCGCAGTTCGAAAATCAGGTTGCGCAGCAACTCGTGGTCGATGCCGAGCCCGAAACGGACGACATCGCGGCCGGCGGTTTCGCCAACCGTTGTCGCCTCGACCTGACGTCGCCCGGAGATCGTGATGGTCGTCAAACCCGTGGCATTCCACGACAGGTCAGCACCGAATGAAAGCCCATCGATGGTGTCGAATCTCGGATCATCGTAGGTTTCAGACAGGTATCCGACGAATATGTCCCCGAAAGTTGCGCCGGAGAAATCGAGCGTCGTGCCCACCGCCACCTCGTAGCCCGTCGAACTTCGCTCGAAGCCGCGGTCGTCGAATTGAAAATCGTATTCGGTCTCGTGGGCGCTGCCCTGCAGGAATATCGAATAGGCAGGATGAAACCCATAGCCCAGCCTTGCGGACCCGAATACGCTCGACCTGTCCCGATCGTCGTTGTTGACAACACCGCCGCTGCCGATGACGTCTTCGTAGTCCAGTTGTTCGTATTCCACCATCAGTCGTGTATGGAAAAGGCGTGGACCCGTGGGCGTTTCGAAGGACAGCGCTGCCCGGTCCTGGTCGAACGGGGTCGGTGTAAAGCCGCGCTCATCATCGGGGGACCCGCGGTCTTCGTGCCGCCGCCGGTGAAATACGTCCAACAGGAAGAACCGGCCGCGTACCGTGTCGATGCGCGCTTGGCCGAAAACCGAGTAGTTCTCGTGATCCTCCGTGGTGAAGTCCTGGTATCGCAATATCTCTCCATCTGCGCCGAAATTCAGGGCGTGCCTGTTCCAGTCTGACCGTAATGCGAGCGCCGGTACGCCAACGTAAATCGTGTCGCTGATTGCGTCCGCGTCCGTTGCGAAAATATTGCTGTTCTTTCGTGCTTCGGCCCCCAGCTCCGGGAACAAACGGAATCCGCCGATGCGAATACCCAAAGCGTCCAGCTCAGGCCGCGCGCGATTACCCACTGTTTCGTTGCGCGCGACTTCCTGCGCCGCGACGGCAGCGCAGCCCAGAATGGAGCAGATGATCAACATGATCTTCGCGTTATTGTTATTGCTTCTTGTCATTGCTTGTGACGTTTTCGTTTAGTTTACGAGCCGCAGCCGCCACTAGCTAGCCCGACTGATTTCTCAGGCCTGAACCGCCCTGATAGCGCAAATTTTTCAACATAACGGCCGAACCGTGCGCAAGCGTCGCCCGGTCGACGGCGATTGTGAGGCCCCAGATCATCGCCAGCAACAACCACAGATGTCGCCAGTGTGTGCTGTCGATAAACAAACTCTGGAACAACGTACCCAAGAGAACGGCCAGGACCACGTGGAGATCGCTCTGCAACGGCCAGCGCATTCCGATACGGCCGATTGCCCGGTACAGCGCCTGCACAAGGAACAGCCCGAACGCCACAGCGCCCAGCCAGCCACCTTCGAGTGCGGCGTGCAGAAACAGGTTGTGGGGCTCCATGCCGATTTCCGGCGTCGACATGCCCGGGCCGATGCCCAGCGGCCGGCTGCCGACTTCTTCCAGCGCCATCGCCTGCGTGTGGAAGCGCCCGCCTGTTTCGATGTCGTACTGCTTGAAGATTTTCGCCCTGTCGAAGAACCGCTGGCCCGCCGCCGTGTTGTTGACTGCCCAGGTCAGCGTGGCGCCGGAGACAAGTGTAACGATGCCGACAATAATCGTAAGGCGGATCTTTTCCCTGAGCGACGGCGTTGTAGCGATGCTCAGTAACATGTAACTGGCCAGGGCAATGCCGAAATTGAGCCAGGCGCCGCGCGAGAACGACAGCAAAATGCCGAAGGCAATAACGAGGAACTTCGCCGCCTCGATGAAAAACTGCGTGTGGCGCGCCTTGAGCATGCGGGACAACAAGTAGATAGCGATGGGGATGAGAAAGGGGCCGAACACGTTCGGGTCCTTGAAGGGCCCCTTCGCACGGCCGAACGCATCGCCGACAATAAACGCGGGCATCAGGTCGTAGTATTCGAGACAACCCCAGACAGCCGCGAATAGTGCTGCAACGGTGTAGCCGCTCCAGATTATGCGCATATTCTTTTCTGTCGCGCTGACAATGATCGAAACGAAGAGAAGCCAGCTGAGTGCCATGTAGATGCGTGTAACCAGCGGACGAACCGTGACATCAGGCTCGCCGGAAACGAGCGCGCCAACGAGGTTTCCGGCGGTAAACAGCGCCAGCAATAACGCGGGCACGGCAATCTCGCCGGGCACCCGGAGCCGGTAGGAATACAGCAGCACGAACAGCAGGATCAGCATAAAATCGTACGGCGCCGGTTCGATGAATACGATGCAACTGATAGCCATCGTGAACCACAGGAGTGGCTCCGACCATTTCAGCGTGTCGCTGTCTGCTTGGGGATTTTCGTACTTCACTGTTTTTGTTCTTGTTGGTACGGGTTTTGTGCTCGAACGTTCAATCTTACGACGCCATGCATTGCCTGTGCGGCGAATGTTCCCACGTTATGTAAACAACAAGAACGCAACGCATAATTTCAAGCGTTGCCAGTTTTATTTTTCTTGTGGTCAAATTCCATCGGCTGCGGAGTCAGGCGAAAATTTGCGTTATGTATCAAGAAGTATCAGTGCTTGCGCGAAGTGTGATCAGCAGCTAATAATGTAATAAGACGGTAACAAAAAAACTGTTCGCCGTAACGAACTAAAACAGTTACCCAGGAAATTCTCGAAGCACGGTTTGCCAGCGCCGCAAGGCATCGCACATCCGAATATCACGTGTTGCCAGGTCTAATTCATGTGCATTCGAGAATACTAATAACGCTTTTCCTCAGGGACCCGCAGTGTCAGAAAAATTACAGGCAACCAATCCTCTCGCTTTCACCGTGCGACATGATCGTCGTGCAACCGATAAAAAAACCGTCAAGTTTCGCAATCTGCTGCAATCCGATCAGCTTGAATTCATTTGTGAGGCACACAACGGGCTGAGTGCAAAAATCTGCGAGGAGGCCGGCTTCAAAGGAATCTGGGCCAGCGGTCTCTGCCTGTCGGCCCAGTTCGGCGTGCGCGATTCGAACGAGGCAAGCTGGACCCAGCTCATGGAAATGCTCGAGTTCATGAGTGACGCAACCAGCATTCCGATCATGCTCGACGGCGATACCGGTTACGGTAACTTCAACAACATGCGCCGGCTCGTCACCAAGCTGGAGCAACGCGACATCGCTGCGGTATGCATCGAAGACAAACTTTTCCCGAAAACCAACAGTTTTATCCACTCGAGAGAACATCCGCTCGCCGATATCGATGAGTTCTGCGGCAAGATCAAGGCGGCAAAGGACGCGCAGAAATGCGATTCCTTCTCGGTCGTTGCGCGCATTGAATCATTGATTGCCGGCTGGGGAATGGATGAAGCGCTGCGTCGTGCCGAGGCCTACCATGCAGCGGGCGCGGATGCGATCCTGATTCACAGCGCCAAGTCGAAGGCCGACGAAGTACTGTCGTTCAAGAAAGAATGGGGCGATCGCGGGCCGGTGGTCATCGTGCCGACCAAGTACTATTCCACGCCGACCGACGTGTTCCGGGAGCACCGCTTTTCAATGGTTATCTGGGCCAACCACATCCTGCGGTCGGCTGTGTCCGCCATGCAATCGACCGCCAGGCGGATACAGGAAGAGGAATGCCTGCATTCGATCGAAGACAGCATTGCGTCGGTTGGCGAGGTATTCCGGCTGCAGGGCGCGCAGGAACTGCAGGCTGCCGAGGCGCGCTATCTGCCGGTCAGTGCGCAGAAGACCCGCGCGATCGTACTCGCCGCGGCGCGCGGATCGGACATGGGGGAGCTCACGGCTGACCGTCCGAAAGCAATGATTACTGTCCGCAACAAGAGCCTGCTTTCGCATATCGTGGATGCCTACAACGCCGCGGGAATTTCTCAGCTGAACGTAGTACGCGGATACTGCAAGGACGCGGTCGACCTGCCCAATATCAATCTCGTCGACAATGACGATTACGCGGATACCGGTGAATTGTATTCGCTACACCTGGCGCTTAATGCCGTTACTGGCAAAGGCGACACTGTCATATCCTACGGCGACGTTCTGTTTCGAAAATATATTCTGGACGCCGTGCTGGAAGCCGACGACGACTTCGTTATCGCTGTCGATGCTGCCTGGCGTGAGACCGCGAACCGGGACCGCAGTGCGGACTATGTCGCCTGTTCGATGCCGAACACGCGCAACGCGTTCTACCGCAGCGTGACGCTGGAAAAAATGGACAATGACATCGAATCGCCCCATATCCACGGCGAATGGATGGGTATTCTGAAGGTATCCGAAGCGGCCTACGAACGATTTACAGCCATAGTTCGCGAAATCGTTCACTCGCCGCAAGCGCCAGGGCGCGCTGCCGACATGCCGCACCTATGCAATGAATTGATTCGTCGTGGCCATTCAATCCGTGTAATCTACTCGACTGGAAACTGGCTGGACGTTGATACCGTTGAAGATGTCGTCGCATCAAGCAGCTTTCAGTGACAGGCAATCGCGGCTGAACGGCCGAATCCCCGATGATTGAGGCGGGCAGCTTCCTTGCCGCAGCCCGAAGCCGCGGCTTCGAGCTGATTTCCGGCGTGCCCTGCTCGTACCTGACACCTTTCATCAACCGCGTCATCGACGACGATGCTGTACGCTACGTGGCTGCGGCCAACGAGGGCGATGCTGTTGCCATCGCCGCGGGATCAGAGCTGGGTGGTGTCCCGGCAATCGCGATGTTTCAGAACTCCGGCCTCGGCAACGCTGTGAGTCCGCTCACCTCGTTAACTCACGTGTTCAAGCTTCCGGTGTTGCTGATCGTAACGCTGCGCGGTGAGCCTGGCGGCCCACCGGACGAGCCGCAGCATTCGCTCATGGGTGCGATCACGCTCGAAATTCTGCAATCGATGAAGATTCCCTGGGAGTATTTCCCGGACGACGAGGATCAGGTCGAGGCCGTACTGGACAAGGCGCTGGCAGCCATGAAAGAGACGCAGCGGCCATTCGCACTTGCCATGCGCAAAGGCACTGTAAAACCTTCGCCCATCCGTACACGTTTGCAGCAGAAAGATGTAGGCGCGCAGACATGCACCAACAAGGAGGCCACGCACCGGCGGCGCGACATGCTGCTGGCGATACAACAGGCGAGCCTGGCACCGGATATCGTCATCGCGACAACAGGCTATACAGGGCGCGAGCTTTTTGCCTGCGAGGACCGGGAGAACCAGCTTTACATGGTCGGCTCGATGGGCTGCGCGCCAAGCCTCGGGCTGGGTCTCGCGCTGTGTCGGCCGGAGCGCAACGTGACTGTCATTGACGGGGACGGCGCCGCGATGATGCGCATGGGTTCGATGACCACCATCGGCTACGAACGCCCGACAAACCTGGTCCACATACTGCTCGATAATCATGTGCACGAGTCAACCGGTGCACAATCGACAGTCTCCCGGTCGATCGACTTCTGTGCAATCGCGGCAGCTTGCGGCTACCCGGCTGTATACCGCGTCAACGATCCGCAGGAGCTTACAGACCTGCTGAAAAGAAAAGATCCGCAACTGAAGTTTATCCACGTTCCGATACTGCCGGGCATACCGGAAAATCTTGGACGGCCCGCAAGCACGCCAGCCGAGGTTGCCTCCCGGCTTCGAAAATTCATGGACAGGAAATAATGAGCAAGAAATGGATACTGTTGAACCCGGGCCCGGTGACACTGACCGAGTCAGTGCGTGCGGCCCTTACCCGGGATGACTGGTGTCACCGCGAAACGGAATTCGCCAGTCTCACGCAGTCGATAAACGAGCGTATTGCCGGCGTCTACGAGGAATCGTCTGCAAACTATGCATCCGTGCTACTGACGGGATCGGGAACGCTCGCCGTCGAGTCCATGCTCACCACGTTCGCCCCCCGGGACAGCAAAACCCTGGTCGTCACAAACGGCGTTTATGGCGAGCGCATGGAGGCGATGCTACGCGCAAAGGGCCGGCCCGTCGTTACCGTCAACTCCGCGTGGGAGGCGCCGATGGACCTGGAGAGCGTCGAAGCCGTATTGCGGGCGGACCAGGAGGTCAGTCACGTTCTTGCCGTTCATCACGAAACGACGACGGCCCGCCTGAACGACCTGGACGGTCTAGGCAAACTCTGCCGCGACTATGACCGGGCGCTGTTGCTGGATGCTGTCAGCAGCTTTGGCGCCGAACGGATCAGTTTCGACGACTGGAACCTTGCCGCACTGGCCGCGACGGCCAACAAGTGCATTCATGGCGTTCCGGGGCTGTCGTTCGTCCTCGCGCGCCGTGATCTCTACGCTGAGCCGGACCCGACTTGCGGCAGCGTTTACCTGGATGCCAACCGCTACTTCAGAACCCAGCACGGCGACGGCTACTCGCCGTTTACCTTGTCGGTACAGGTCGCGTTCGCGCTCGATACCGCGCTCGACGAACTCGCAGCCGGCGGCGGCTGGAAGGCGCGCGGGGCGCGTTATGCGGCTGTCGGCAAACGTGTGCGTGATGAGCTGGCGAGGCTTGGCATCGAACCATTTATCCCGGCGGACGACTTTTCAGCGGTCATGGCGAGTTATCGATTGCCGGAAGGTATTGCCTACGAGCAGATGCACGACGACCTGAAAGCGCGTGGATTCATAGTATATGCCGGCCAGGGCCACTTTTCCTCGAGCATGTTCCGTATAGCCCACATGGGCGCGATCGCCGATGCCGATGTCGACCGGCTACTCGCTGCGCTGCGCGAATTTTTCGCCGACAACTGACCGATGCGCGCCGTCACAACTGCGGTTATCCTCGCCGCCGGCATGGGCACGCGGCTCAAAGCGGAAAACCACGACCGGCCGAAAGGCTTTCTCAAGCTTGGCGAAAAGCCCATCGTGGAAGAATCGATTTCGAGACTACAGGAGGCCGGGATAAACAGCATCCTGATTGCGACCGGCCATTGTCATGACTATTACGATGCGCTTGCCCGGGAATCCGGCGGCAGCATCCAGACCGCCTACAATGCCAGCTATCGCGACTCCGGTAGCATGTACTCGCTCTATTGCGCCAGGGAGCTGGTACAGGACGACTTCCTGTTGCTGGAATCGGACCTGATATATGAGCAGCGGGCACTCACCAGCCTGATGCACCAGCCACAATCCGATTGCGTACTGCTGTCTGACGCGACCAATTCCGGCGACGAAGTATTTGTCGAAACCCGCGACGATTTACTGGTCGCAATGTCGAAGGACAGATCGCAGCTCGGCAGCATCGCCGGGGAACTCGTCGGCATAACACGAGTGTCGAAGCGGCTGTTCGAAATAATGATCGATATAGCCGAGGCTGCGTTTCGCTCAACCTTGCACTACGATTACGAGACTGACTGCCTGGTCGCCGCAGCAAAGCAACATCCGGTACATTGCCATCTTGAAGGCGACCTGGCCTGGGGTGAAATCGACGACGCATCGCATCTCGCAAGGGCCCGCTCGAGCGTTTACCCGCAGATCCTTGCTCGCGACGCTTCGTTGCTGCGTCAATGACTGAAAAAATTCCACAGGGCTTCTCCGCGCTGGCGCGGGGATCAGCATTCGTGTTTGCCTGCCGCGTAACCGGCGCCGCGTTTGCGCTGCTGCTGCAGGTGCTGCTCGCCCGCTGGCTCGGTGCCGATGGAATGGGCATTTACGTCCTTGCGTTTTCATGGAGCATACTGCTCGCAACCGTCAGCCACCTCGGATTGGCTACCGCTTCCGTAAGAGTCATTGGCCGGGCCATCGAGGAAGACCAGCCAGGAGTCATTCACGGCTACCTGCGCCGTACGCGCCAGCTCGTCCCCGGTGCAGGCATGCTGATGGCGGTCATTGGTTCGATAGTCATCTACATGTTCCTTGGACCGCCGGGCGAGGACCCGGGCGCCGCGACGTTCCTGCTGGCAATGGCCGTCGTTCCGGTTCTTGCATTCATCAACGTCTCCTGCCTTGTCGCCGTTGCGTTTCACTGGATTTCTGTCGCATTCCTGTGGACGGAAGTCGTGCGCCCCATTTCCATCTGTATTTTCGTGGCCTTGATATGGTGGTCCTCTCTCGAACTCACGGCGACTTCGGTCATCGCCGTGCAACTCGGCGTCATGCTGACGATCGCGATAATTCTTTTCGCGTCCCTGCAAAAGCGCGTCAGCGCGGCCGTGGCGCCAGCGGCGCCCGAGTACCACACCGGTCCGTGGCTGCGCCTGGCCTTGCCGCTGCTCGTGGTGGCATTGTTCGGCAACTATTTTCCCGAATTCATGCTCATCCTGGTTGGTGCCCAGCTACCCAACGACCAGGTTGCTATATTTAACGTATGCTTCCGTCTCGCACTGATCGTGACCTTCGTGATCGGAGCGGTGGATACGGTGACTTCGCCCACTGCCTCACGGCTTTTTGCTGCGCAGAAACACGATGAACTTCAGGCTGTCGTATCACGGGCGACGAAGCTGGGATTCTGGACCAGTATCGCGGCGTGCGCCGGCTTCGCGTTGCTGGGCCGATTCATGCTCGGCATCTTCGGCCCGGAATTTGTCGCAGGCTACACCACCATGATGATCCTCGTTTCAGCGCAGCTGGTGAGGGCCGCCGCGGGGCCGGTAATCTCCCTGTTGTCCGTGACCGGTAACCAGGACCGCTGCCTGGTCGTCTTTTCGGCGGCCCTGATCGCGTCGTTCGTGCTCGTATTTGCGCTGGTCCCGTTATACGGTATCCGCGGTGCCGGATTGACGGTGCTGCTCGTGACCCTCGGCTGGTCGATCTGGTTGCACCGGCTCGTGGTCCGCCGGGTTGGCGTCCACGCCTCGATTCTCGGCGTCCGCAGCAAGTCCTGAGCGGGCTTTTAGTAATAATGTTTGCGGATGCCGAAGGCTGGATAGATAACGTGGAAGAAGTTCGCATCACAAGCCCCGCTCCGAGAGATACCTGGTGGCAACTCGTCGAGTCCGACCCCTTGTGTTTCATGTACCAGACGCCAACCGGTATTGACGCCATATGTGCCGCACACAATGCGCACGACGAGAGCCGGTTGTATGAATTCCCGGATGGCAGGCGCCTGCTGTTGCCACTCTATCGTTCCCGCCTGGCCCCGGTCGCGATGTCGTCTCTGCGCAGCCCGAAAATTGGCGGTGTCCTGGCGGGTGAGCCCGTGCGTGCAAGCGACTTGCGCGCGATTCTCGCGGACCTGGCTGCATTGCCGAACCTGCGCCGCATTGTCCGCCCGACGGCGCTACAGTCGGAGGCGTGGATTGACGCTGCGCCTGAGGACGTTTCCAGCAACGAGTGCGTTTCGCATGTTCTCGAGCTGGACGAAGATTTCACTCGCGTCTTCAAGGAAAAATTCAATAGCCAGGCGCGGCGTGCGGTGCGCAAGGGGGAGAAGGCGGGCCTGCAGATCGAACACGGAGACGCGCGGCAGCTGCTGACACCGTTCTATGAATTGCTCGAGCGATCGATCGACCGCTGGGCGGCCGAGCGCGGCCAACCGTTACTACTGGCACGGTGGCGATCCCGCCGCAGTAATTCACTCGAGCGCTTGCGTCGCACGTTTGGCACCTTCGGCGATGCGTGTCGAATCTGGCTGGCATCCGTGGACGGCAAACCGGCAGCGGGGATCATTGTGCTGTTCGGACGCAACGCACACTACACTCGCGGCGCGATGGACAAGGATCTCGCCGGCCCGTCGCGCGCCAGCTTTCTGCTGCAGAAGCTCGCTATAGAAGAGGCCTGTTCCCGCGGCTGCCGCTACTACAACATGGGTGAGTCTGGTAGCTCCGACAGTCTTGCGAGATTCAAGAGGCACTTTGGTGCGACGGAATACCACTACCCGGAATACCGCTTCGAACGCCTGCCCGTCAGCCGCTGGGAATCTGGCCTGCGCGGCGCCGTCCGATCGTTGCTCAGCAGGCGAAATCGCTAGATTTCCCGCCGCCAATCCCCTCTGGCCGGCGTTTATGACAGTAATGCGTAACAAATATTACAACTCAGGCCGGTAAAGCCCGGTCTTGTAACAAAACTGTAAAGATAACTCCGCAGAATTCTCTCCAGCGAGACTGGACGACTGCAGCCATCGCCGCCGGTCTGCCGCGCTTTGTCATTATCCTGTAACCGGAGCACACCATGAAAAAGACTCTGTTCTTGCTGACCCTGATCAGCACCCTAGCAAGCGTGACAGCGCAGGCCGAGGTAACAGATGCGGAATTTGACGAGCTGCGTGCCCAGCTTGCGGCTGTGTCCCAGCGGCTGGAGGAACTGGCGGCCGAAAACGCTGCGCTGAAAAATGTCCAGGCCGAAAACGCCAACGCGGTTGCTGCCGTACAGAACAGGGTTGCCGACGTCGGGATTCCCGCTGCGAAAGCGGCATCCTGGACCGATCGGATTCGCATGGACGGCGACTTTCGCTATCGATATGAAACCATCGACGTGGAAGATTCGTCGATGCGGCGGCGTAACCGGATTCGCGCCCGCGCCAATATGAAAGCCGATCTCGCAGACAACGTCCAGGTCGGCTTCGGCCTGGCCACTGGCGGCGACGACCCTGTCTCTACCAACCAGACGCTCGGGGCTGGCGGTTCGTCCAAGGGTGTTCGCCTGAACCTGGCCTACATGGACTGGGAACCGGTCGACGGTTTGCATCTGATCGCGGGCAAGTACAAGAATCCGATTTATAGTGCCGGCAAGCAACCACTGCTATTCGACAGCGACTGGACGCCGGAGGGGCTGGCGTTTACCTATGAGCGCGACTGGTTTTTCGCAAACGGCATTGCCAGCTTCCTGGAAAGCGACACCCGGAGATCGAATGACACCTTCGGCTGGGGTTTGCAGGTTGGGGCGCGCGGTGAGGTCGGCGGCGCCAAATTGACCGGTGGTCTGGCCTATTACTCGTTAGATACACAGGGAAAGGCGACTACTTTCGGGGACCCGACCGATCCGGGCGACTTTTTCGGCAACACGGCTGTTGAATCCGGCGGGCTGCCCTGCGGCAGCACTGCCGGCGAAGGCTGTGTCTACCTGTACGATTACCTGCTGACCCAGGCTTTCGCGGAAGCAAGCTTCAAGATTGGCGAATGGCCGACGGTCGTCTTCGCGGACTACGTCACGAACAACGATCCTTCCGATAACGACACGGCCTGGACCTTAGGGGCGCGTATGGGCCAGACGAAAGATCGCGGCCAGTACCAGTTCTCCTATTACTATGCGGAAAAAGAAGCGGATGCGATGCTCGGCATCGTCACAGATTCCGACTTTGCCGGCGGCGGTACCGATAACACGGGCCACTTCCTGCAAATCAACGTCGGCATCAACAAGAGCTGGACGATCGGTGCGCAATACTTCATCAACGAGCGCGACGTTGCGTCGGGCACCAAGAGCGACTACAACCGCCTGATGCTCGATACGCAGTGGAAGTGGAAGTAAGCAGTTCTGCGTCAGTCAGCCGTCGGCAATCTGACGCGGGGATCGGGAGCGGCAGCGCCGCTCCCGACAAAGCCTTCAGTGGTAGTAAGGGTCCAGTGTTGTATCGGTAATGACGCGCACGCCTTCCCGGTCGCGAATGAGGAGCGACTTGGCGCCATAGACTTCGGAACCATCCGCAAATCGGTATAAAGCCGAATAACTGCGCCCGTCGATATCCGTCCCCGGTACGTGAATCGCGAACTGCACATCCTCACAGTCCGGGTTGCAGCCACCGAAATTCAGCGTCACCTGGTCCTCCAGGCCATAGCCGAGCTCGAGCGGCTTGCCGTGCTGCTGCACGATGACGTGGATCTCTGCACGCATCGAGTCCTTCAGGCCATGCGGATTCGGATCTTCGGGAAAGAAGCAGCCGTGCGCGGTGCCCTCGCCAATACGACCGGCGAAAACGGCATCGCCTTTTTTACCCACGACCTGTCCTGTCAGGTAACAAACCGTCGCCTTGGTCGGATTCGCCGGAATAGCGCCGAAAATGTCGGCCTCTGAACAAGGCGATGACGAGCACGCCTCCGGATAGTTCACTATCACCAGCCAGTTGGTCACCGCTCTTTCCTTGAGCCTCTTGTATCGGTGATCAGCAGATGCGTTGCCCGCGGACACGAGCAATGCAGCGGCAGTAGCCAACGCTACGCCAAAACGCATTTTCTTTTTCATTGGTTTTCCCCGTAGTTATCTTGGCCACGCGGAGCGGTCACCCCGGTTATGGCCCGTCTATCAAGTGTAGTAGAAAAAAACCCAGTCAACTTGCGCCAACTGAAACCCGTTGAAGAACGAGTTTGCACATAAGCAGCAACCGGCTGACAATCGACCACATGCCGTCCGACCATATGTGGCTGCCCCTATTTGAACCTCGTTCCTCATTTGGGAATTACCCGGGTCAGACCAGAAAGTTTGCCCGGCGGCCAGGATCGGTGGCAGTGAAAGACGAAATCAGGGACTTGGCGGCAGTTCTGCCGGGCCCGTCATGTCAGAGTTCGAACAACACGACACCGTCGACGATTGCCGTGTCTGCCCTGGGGTGGAGATGCAGCCCGCGTCCCAGTTGCAGGTAGCCCGCGGCATTTGTTGGCAGCCCGAACTTCTTGCCCGTAAGCCTGCCACCGGTCAGTTGCCGAAATGGCACACTGTGACTGCTGTGGACGTTGCCGGCTCGCGGCGACGGGTCGTTGATGATCAGCTGTTGATTTTCGATATCGTAACCAACGAGCGTGACCCAGTGCCCGCCGACCCGCACATAGGCGCCTTCCGACGCGTTGACGCGATACCAGCCGATGTTGATCCAGGCCGCCGCCCGTTCGGCGACTCCGCGCGACATGAACGAAATCGTCGGGACTTTGCGCTTGTCCGAGAATCGTTCCGGGTGCTTGCGCCAGCCCTGGTATGTGAGCGTTCGATAGCTTCCAAACTGTTCGCTGACGAACCGATCGACGCCTTGCAACAACTCACTCGTTCCGGTGCCAATCTTGAGGTTGGTATTCATGTAATCGGGCGACGCGAGCAGTTTGACCAGCTCTGCCTGGCTCGCCGCTTCGGCCCCGAGCCACATGAGCGAGTTCGACACCGCAGCCGGCGCGCAAAACTGCTGGCCGTTGCCGAATGACGCGCCCCGCACCTCGGTCTGCGTGAAATCCGGAACGTTCGCAAGATAGCGTGCCTCGGCAAAGGCTGCCGACGGCAGGCAAGCAAGCGCGAAAAAGAAACAGTGGCGGTAGATGGACATCCCGGTCCCTGGAGCATCCGATAGGCCGATTTTCGCCGCTTGCGGCAGCGCTGGCCGGACACCGGTCACAGTTCCGCAAGCCGGTCAGTGGCTCGATTCGGGACTTAACAGAATACGTTGCACTCACACGAAAGTATGAGGAAGCCGGCGCCCGGCCATGCTACATTCGGCTCCGTCGCCGGGATGACTCATATGCGCGTACTCGTTGTAGAAGACCATCCAATTTACTTCGAGGGGGTACAGTCAATCCTCAGCGGCCTCGACGACGATGTCGAACTGGTGCTGGCGGAATCTGCCGAAAAAGCACTCGCTTTGTGTGAAGAAGATCGAAACTTCGATCTTTGTGTAGTCGACCTGATATTGCCCGGCATCGATGGTGCCAGTTTCGTCGAAGCCCTCGTCGAACGCGATATCTGGATTCCCACCGTCGTGGTCTCTGCCGACGATGATTCCGACAAGATTGGCCGTGCGCTTTCGGGTGGTGCGCTGGGTTTTATTCCCAAGTCCGCCAATGCCGAACAAATGCTCGGCGATATTCGGCGCGTCCTCAATGGCGACCTTGTGATTCCTGAGTCGGTTAACGAACGATTGAATCGCGCCGATCGCGCGGCCAGGCTGGGTGTACCGGAAATCGCCTCGCGGCTGGGGATAACACCGCGCCAGCATCGTGTCCTCGAGTTGATGGCCGCCGGCCTGTCGAATGCACAAATCGGCCAGACCATGAACGTTTCCGAGCACACGGTCAAATCACATGTGCGCGCTCTGTTCCTTGCTTTCGAAGTGCAGAACAGGACCGCGTGCGTTCACTGCGCGGTACGCAACGGCCTGGTTCCGCCGCCGCGCGTGCTCCGTGACGTCAGCTGATTCACGCACATGCGAAGTTGTCCCGGTGTAACCGGCTTATGCAACACCTGGATACCGCTGTCGACCGCCTCGCGAATTCTCTCCGGCGCTGTGTCTCCGGTAATGAGCACCGCCGGAATGTCGTCGCCGAACAGCTTGCGGTAGTCGATAACCGCATCGATACCGCTCTCGTGATCGCGTAAGCGGTAATCGACAATTAGCAGCTCGGCGGGCTCGCCGTCGGTAATGCGAATCGCCTGCTCCAGCGAATCTGCCAGGCTTACACTACAACCCCAGCTTGCGAGCTGAGCCTGTGTCGCTTCGCGCACGTCCTGCTCATCGTCGATAACCATGACCCGCTTGTCTGCAAGGTTCAGATTGAGTGGCATGCTTTCCGCGTCTTGTGCCGCGATCTGCTCGCGATCGCCAGCCGCCATCGATACGACAATCTCCGTGCCCCGGCCGGGAGCTGAGCGAATATCGAGCTCATGATCCAGCAGCCGGCAGAGCCGCTGCACAATGGACAATCCAAGCCCGAGCCCTTTGCTCCGGTCGCGCTCCGGGTTTCCCAACTGATAGAACTCTTCGAAAATATTCTGCTGTTCCGCCGCGGGTATTCCCGAACCCGTGTCTCGTACGGTTACGTGCACCTTGCTGCCGACAGCGACGACGCGCAACTGGATACCGCCATCGCTGGTGAATTGCACGGCATTGGACAACAGGTTATCGAGTATTCGCTCCAGCAGCCGCGGGTCCGATTCGACAACGACATCGTCGGCAATGGTCTCGTACTGCAGGCCACGCTGTTTCGCGATCGCACTGTAGCGTTCCTCAATCCTGGCGACGAGGTCTTGCATGTCGAAATGTTGCAGGTCCGGCTGCACCACGCCGGCATCGAGTTTCGACAGCTCGAGAATGTGGCCGAGAAGGTCATCCAGCGAATCGATGGCTCTTTCCATTTTTGCGTTGAGTGCGTGCTGCTCCGGCGACTCGGACAGGTCGCGCAGCGCACCTGAATATAGCCCGACCGCGTGCAGGGGCTGGCGCAAATCGTGACTGGCGGCGGCCAGAAAGCGGGACTTCGCGATATTCGCTGCCTCGGCTTCTGCTTTCTGGATTTTCAGTTCCCGAATCAGGCGATCGTTTTCAAAGCGCATCGCAATCGATCGCTTGAAAACCGCGTTGGCTCCCTTGGCAAAACCCAGCATGGTGGCGCCGAAAGCATAGCCGAGATACGCAAAGTGACTGAACTCTCCGCCATTGATGTGCACGCTGACCGGCAGCGCAATCAACAGCGGCACCGAGAACGAGTAGAGAACGGGCAAATAGACGCACTGCGCCGCCAGTGACCCGGCGCCCATGCCGACGCAAAAAACGACCACATTGATCAGTGTGAATGGCTCATTGCCGTCGATGAACATCGCCGGTAACGCCGCCCAGATCAAACCGGACAACAGCGCAAAACCGATCGCCCGCCAGCGCCAGCCGGACATGTCGGCAACCCGGGGTGCTGCCCGGTTGAACAGGACCAGGTTCACGACGCGGGCAAGCATGGTCACGATTACCAGGACGAGCCAGGGGATCAGCAGCCTCTGGTCGACGTCATCCCACAGAATCGTTCCGGCAAGCACGGCAACGAGCACGGTACCCAGCAGCGACAGGGGCTGCTGCGAATAGAGCACGCGAATCTGCTCGGCCCCGATGGCCGACTCCATCACGCTGTCGTGCTGCTTGCTCATGGCTGTCCCAAGCTGTCACAACGCCGATAAAAGGCGACTCTATCACGCTCCGAAAAGATCGAGTTCACAGATTTTCGCGCTTCATACTTTTGTGTGATGTGCCGCCATTCGCGCTGACCGATAACGGTGGGCAGCGACCTGGCGACCGGGCTGCCCGAACGCAGAGGGTCACCAGACTCCGCCACATGCACACCTCAAGGAGATATACCGATGGACAGGACGATTTTCAGAATAGCAACGATGTCGGTCGTCGCCGCCGCGTACTTCATCGTCGCAGCGTGTAGCAGTTCCGGCAACAACTCGACCGCCACCCCGGTTCCGCCGCCGCCGGCGCCGGATCCCGTGACCAGCAACGCCTACAACGGCCCGGGCTCGAAGTGGGACGTTTCACTGAACGACGACAACACATTCGAGATCACCCGCCAGCCAGACATCGATGCGGCGGTGGACCTGACGGTCAACGGAACCTGGCAACGCAATGCCATGGGCTTCGTCCTTCTTACTGTCGATTCGGCAAGCGGCACCGATGCACCGAACCCGGGCGACGTCGCCTGGGCGGTGGAAGCAGAAGGCTATGCGCTGATGCTGGAGACGGAAGGCAACAATTTCACGCCGATGATCAAGTCCGGCGCTTGCCCCGAGGCCGACATGGCCGGTAACTGGGTCATTGTCCGCAAGCATGAGGACGCGGATGCAACGGAAGTCGATGGCGATTACTTCGGCAGTTTCGCGTTCGACGCGATGACCGGCGTTGCGAATCTCCCCGATCAGCATTCCCTGTCGGACGGTTTTCCGGCGACCGGCTCGTCCGGTGAACTGTCGGCCGGCACCTGTGCCGATGGCATCATGGAAGTGGACGATGCCGTCATGTACCTGGCAGACAACGGTGGCGCCATCGTACACACGAATCTGAGCCAACCATCGGAAACGTCATTCATCTTCGCACTGGCGCAGAAAGCGGTAACATCGGTTGCAGCGCTGGATGCCGAGTACGCCGGAATCCTCTTCGATGGAAGCTCAGCCGCCGACGACCGGATCTCCGCGGTCAGCATTGCCTGTACCGGCGGCCTTTGCTCCGGGTCGATCGTCGACGATGTCGTTGCGATGACGACATCCGGATCCTTCAGCATCGATTTGTTTGGAACGACCAATGCACCGGTCAGCGGATTCCTGACAGGATCCGTTGCCGATGAGCTGGGTAATACGGGCAACCTCGCCTGCATGATCGACGAGAACGTGCAGGGAAGTGGCCAGCGACTGGTAAGCTGCGTCGGCCAGGCTCCTGCCGCCAATCAGAAAATGTTCAACCTGCTGTTCGCATCGAACCAGTAAGCTGTAGCGGCGCCGGCGGCACCCTCCGCCGCCGGCGCCGTCAGCCCCCGCAACAGGCGGGGGTCTTATCGTCGCGTTTCAAACCTGGTCTCCGACGAGCGGGCCCGGGTATTCCGGTATACTTCCCGCTTTCGCGGCACTTACAATAATAAATGACACTATTCGCCGAACTGAAACGACGGAACGTATTCCGCGTTGGCATTGCTTATCTCGTTATCGGCTGGGTTCTCGCCCAGGTTGCGGAATTCGCGTTCGAGAATTTCGGCGCACCCGAGTGGGTGTTGAAGTCCTTCGTGGTCTTGCTGCTGCTGGGCCTGCCGCTCGCCCTGTTCTTTGCCTGGGCGTTCGAGATCACGCCGGAAGGCGTCAAGCGCGAAGAAGACGTCGACCGCTCGAAGTCCATTACGCATTCGACCGGCCGCAAACTCGATTTCGTCATTATCGGCGCGCTGGTCCTTGCGCTGGGCTACTTCATCTGGGAGCGGCAGGGCCTGGTTGAAGCCGACGCCGATGGCGTCGACGTTGCCGCCGGGAGTCCATCGCTACCTGAACCAGAGGCGGCCGGGCCAGTGCGCCGCTCCATCGCCGTATTGCCATTCGTCAACATGTCGTCCGACCAGGAGCAGGAGTGGTTTTCCGACGGGCTCACGGAGGAAATCCTGAACTCGCTGGCGCGCACGCCGGACCTGCTGGTGGCCGCGCGAACGTCTTCGTTCAAATTCAAGGGCACGAACGAAGACATCCCGACGATCGCGCAGGCGCTGGGCGTCAAGCACATACTCGAGGGCTCGGTGCGACGCGGCGGCGATCGCTTGCGCGTGACGGCGCAGCTCATCCGTGCCGGCGACGGTTTTCACCTGTGGTCGCAAACCTACGACCGCAAGCCGGAAGACGTCATCGCGATCCAGGAAGAATTGGCCATCGACATCGCAAAAGCACTCGAAACTGCCATGGACCCTGAAGCATTGGCAAGGATGGTATCAGCGGGGACAAGTTCCGTTGAAGCCTATAACGCATACCTGGCGGGCCTCGCATTCGGCATTAGCACTCTGAATACCGGGGACGCTTACGAATTTCTCAGCGCCCGCGATGCGTTCGAACAGGCTGTTGAACTTGACCCTGCGTTCGCGCTGGCTTACTGGGAGCTGGCGAAGTTCTGGCGCGTGCAATTGCAGTCAACCAATATCGTCTCCGGCACTGTCGAGCTGCCTCAAGGCGAAAAGAGGAAGTTATTCGACGATGCAATCGAGAAGGCCATTAGCAATGAGCGTAACCCGATCAACCTGATGCGGTTCCGCGTGCTGCAGGCGTGGCAAGACCACCAACTCGCGCAGGCACTACGGCTCAACACACAGTATTTAGAGCAACGCCCAAACGACCAGACGGCACAGCAATATCAGTTGAATTTTCTGGCGGACTTGCACAAGACTGACGAGCTACGTGCAGCAATCGAAGAATTCCAGGCTCGTGACGGCTATGACAATGTCGTCGTCAACACCTCAATGACCATGTCGCTGATATCGGACGACAAACCGTTCATACGAGAGTTTGCACGGGAAGGACTTCGTCGTCTCGGCGACAGTCCGTTCATTGTGTATCAGACACACCGGTCATTGCTGTGGGCCGGTGACGTCGACGATGCCAGCAAACTGCTGCCCACACTGCACGCCAGCGACATTCCTTCGATAAATCTTGAAGCGGTTGCGCTGCGGCAGGCCTGTGCGGAAAAAAGGCTCGAGGATGCGGCAAGAATATACGATGGCATTCTCAACGAAACGCAGGATGACTTGTCTTTGCGGTGGATAGCGCATCGAATAATGGGCCAGGACGATATCGCATTAGCCCTCTTGCAGGAACTCGATCGAATTGGGGATTTCGACACTTTGATGGACCTGCTTTCCTATGCCTATTTCGATCCGCAGCCCCTGCCGAACCTGCGCGCGACGCTCGAAGCGCAGGGCGTGGAGTTTCGCGAGCCGCGCGAAATTCCCTATCGTTGCAAGACTTAGTCTGGAAGATTCTCCAGCAAAAAGCGCTTTACGTTCTCGCCCATCAGCAAGCGTATATCGCCTTCGCTGAAGCTCTGTTGCATGAGCGCTTCGGTCAATGCGGCGAGCTCGCCAACGTCGAACAGTACCTCCGTCGCACCGTCGTAGTCCGAGCCCAGAGCGACGTTCTCGATACCCATCAGGTCTACCGCGTAGCGCATCGCTTTCGCCACGCCCGCCGGCGAGAAATCACACACCGCCGCATCCCAGAAGCCGACACCGAGTATTCCGTCGTGCCGCGCGATCCGCACCATCTGCGCATCGGACAGGTTGCGCGCCGTATCGCAAATGCCCTTGACCCCACCGTGAGAAAGAATGACCGGCGAACTCGACAACTCGAGCACCTCGTCGACCATGGCCGGCGACGAGTGCGCAATATCAATGATCATGCCCAGCTCGTTGGCGCGACGAATCACGGCGCGTCCGAATTCGGTCAGCCCTTCGCCGCTGACGCCATGCAGCGAACCACCCAGCTCGTTGTCGAAGAAATGCGTCAGGCCGACGATACGCAGACCCTGGTCGAACAGCTGGTTGAGCTTATCAACGTCCCCCTCCAGCGGATGCGCGCCTTCGATCAGGTATATCGCGCCGACCGTACGCTCGCCACGTTCGCGGCGCTCGACCAGCTCCTGCATCTCGCGGCGGGTGGTGATGACCGTCAGCTCGCTTTTTGCTGCAAACCGATGCAGCTTCTCGAGCTGATATACAGCGCGCTCGTACAGGCTGTTCCAGGTTCGCGGCGGCCAGAACATCCCCACCGCCAGCTGCGTAATCGTGTCGGACGACGCGGCCTCGTTGCGATTGTAGTTCTGGCCGGATGGGCTCTTCGTCGTCGCGCTGAAAACCTGCAATGCAACGTTGCCGCGCTGCAGCCGCGGCAAATCCATGTGACCCACCGCCGATTCCTTCAGAAAGTTTCGTTTCCACAGCAGCGAATCGGAATGCAGGTCCGCGATGAAGAGCGTTTGGTGCAACGCGGCGGCCCCATCGCTGACGGGCCACGGGTTGTGTGGACGCGTCAAATTCTGGCCGCCCTCGACTCTTGCGGGCAGGAACCAGTGCGCGTAAACGAGCGCGGCGATCAGCAGGATCGCAATCGCCGCCAGGAATTTTTTCATCAGCAGGAAATTTGCTGCGCCGGATACGCAGACTGCATTCTCCGGCGCAGCACCATGACTGCAACGACGCCTAGAACCTCAGCAAGGCTTGTAACGTTACCTGCCGTCCGCGGCCATAGAACGCGTAGTTCGAGCCGGCACCGAACGTACTGCCGGCAAGCGGCGTGTCGCCGCCAAACTGCAGCACTTTCTCGTCGCTCAGGTTGCGGCCAAGAATCGCCACTTCCCAGCGGCCCGACTCGGCGCCCAGGCCTACCCGGATGTTGTGCATTGAATAGCCTTTCTGGACGAGCTTCGGATCGAAGGTGGCCGATGCATCGTATTCGCTGGTGTAGAACAGGTTATACAGCGCCCGCAGTTCGAGATCCGTGCCGACCGGCCATACAAAGTCGAAGTTCAGGTTGCCCTGCACATCGGACACCAGCTGGTTGGACTCGCCGGTGTAGTCGCATAGCTCCGGTGTGCCGTCGCCATCGAGATCGATGTCCGGTGCGCGGCCGAAATAGCACTGTCCATTCTGGAAATCGGTAAATTCGAAGTCGGTCCACGCGAGGCCGCCCGAAATCATCAGCCACTCGGCCGGCGCCCAGCGGCCGTCGAGTTCGAGGCCGACCACCTCCGCTTTTGCCGCGTTGCCGACGTTGAAACCGAGCACACCGTCGAAAATCGAAATCTGCAGTTCCTCGAAGTCGGTAAAGAACACGGCGACATTCAGTTCCGCAGTATCCCCGAGCGAGAACTTGCCGCCCAGTTCCCAGTTGGTGTTCTCCTCGTCATCGAACTCGAACGACGTCGGCATGTCGGGATAGAAGTTGCGGTTATTGGCGCGGAAGTCGAAGCTGCCCGACTTAAAGCCTCGCGCGAAGCTGCCATACAGCATGGCATCGTCGCTTGCGTTCCAGACGAGCTTCACCTCGGGCGAGAACTTCGTTTCGTCGCGACTGCCATCGACCGGATGCGATCCCAGCGCAGCGATAAAGAAGTCGCCGGTGGGGCCGAGCGCGGCGAGATTGGCGGAGGATATGGCGAACGCATTCGCATAGACCACCGGCGCGGCCACCTGTGCTGCAGGCAGCGCACTGAAATCTTCCGCGAGAATCACCAGGTTGCGATCACCGTCGCGCTGGTCGTTCGTCACGCGGCCACCGACCTGAAGTGTCCACGTATCGCTCATGTTCCAATTGAACTGCGCGAAGCCGGAGATTACGTCATTGTCGACGTTCGCTTCGCGCGCCGCCTGCGTGCCGGCGACGAGATCACCCGCGCCCGGTGAACTCAGGTTGATGGCGGGCACCAGGATCGAGTCGGTCGGCACGATGATCTGGTCAAAATACTCGTGATCGCTGGTCTGATAGTAAACGCCGGCGATCCAGTCGAACGTCTCTCCCAGCGGCGATGACAGGCGAAACTCCTGGCTGAACTGTTCGTACTTTTCCTGCAGCGCGGCGCCGAATACGGAAGCACCCGTAAAGTCGCAGTCGCAGAATTCGTCGTACTCGAAGTCGGTGTATCCGGTAATTGACTTCAGTTCGTAGTCGCCGAGCGCCCAGTCCAGCGTCAATGCGAAGGTCGAGGTTTCATTGTTGCTGAAGTCGCCGTTGGACGAACGGATTTCGTCCTGGACGATGTTTCCAACGCTCGGGTCAGCGCCGAATACGGCCTGCAAAATCTGGTTGTACTGCAAGCCCGTGAACGGGCCTGCTGCGGCGGGCAGCTCGTTGATAATCTCGATGTGCCTGCCGGTCACGTCGAACTCACCGACTTCGGCCTTGAGCGTGGCCATCAGCGTGTCGCTGACGTCCCATTCGAGCTGGGCGCGCACGCTCCAGTCTTCGCGCTCGGGCTCGTCGCGGTTGAGCGTGGCGTTGGACATGTAACCATCGAGGTTACGCATACGCGCTGCAACGCGACCCCGCAGACCGTCGGCGAGCGGCCCGGAGAGAACACCCTCGATAATAGTCTCGTTATGCTCGAATTCGTTCGAGATGAGAAAATTGCCTTCGAAGATGTCCGTCGGGCTTGCCGTGCTGATATTGAGCGCGCCGGCGACCGAATTCTTGCCGAACAGGATGGACTGCGGACCACGCAACACTTCGACACGTTCCAGATCGAGGAACGGCGCACGAATCATCTGCGCACGGCCGTAGTAGATACCGTCGATGTACGTACCCACGGATTGCTCGAAGCCCTGGTTGATGCCCGAACCGATACCGCGAATGAACACGTTCGTGGCAATGCCGGTTTCCGTTATCGAGAAATTCGGCACCAGGAACTGGACGTCTTCGGCCTTCTGGATGCCGGTGTCCAGGATCATCTCGCCGGTGACTGCCGAGACCGAGACGGGCACGTCCATGAGTCCCTGCTCACGATACGCGGCCGTCACGATAATTTCTTCCAGGACCGGCTCGGAGTCCTGCGCCGTGGCCGGCTGCACCAGCAGCACGGTGGCGAGCGTGGCGCCAACGAGCGCCCGCATCGGGTGTGTTGTACTTGCTTTCATAGCTCCCCCACTATCTTTTCACGGCCGCCATCGCGGTCGCGCAATGCTTATGCTTGGAAATTGTACTGACTGTTCAGTACAATTTCCATCCTGCCAATTTCCCGCAGGAGCCTTCGTGACCGCTACCGCTGACCCGGTAAGAACACAGCGTCGCGGCGTCGAAACCAAGCGACGCCTGGTGGAGGCTACGAAAGGACTCCTTGCAGAGTTCGATTATCAGACTATAACTCTAGATCAGATTTCATCATCTGTTGGTGTCGCCAAGAGTAGCATTCTTTGGCACTTTGGAAGCAAAGATGCATTGCTGACCGAGGCGGTATTTGACCTGTTCGACGAGATCGACGAAAAGATCACGCTGGAGAAAGCAAACCTCGAGACCATGCGGCAACGCATTGTCTACCTGCTCGAATCTGTCGCCGACTATTTCACCAGCAACCCCGAGGCAAAAGGCATTGCAATTACGCTGCTCTTCAACAGCAAGGCACCCGAAGAGATTCGCCTGCGCATTCGCGCGCACTGGGATCGTCACATCGAGCAGATCGCGGATTTCCTCTCGAGCGACGCAGATCCCGTCTCAAGAGATTCCGCTGCTGCGCTGATGGCACTGATGCACGGTTGTTATCTGCAATGGCATCTGCAAGGCCGCAAAGACGATCTTCGCAGCCGCCTGCTCGATACATTCGAGGCGTTGTCGCCCGATTACCGCATTCAATGAAAGGAAAGTTCCGGCCATGAAAAAACAACAACTAATCGTGCTGACAGCGGTCTCGATTCTAATCGCGGCTTGCGGCGACCGCGGCGGCAGTGCCGGGCAGC
>JAHHOT010000019.1 GCA_018677555.1 Gammaproteobacteria bacterium
CCCGCTCAGCGTGCGGGCGTACGGGTCGACCAACAGCTTGGACGGGTTACAGCGCTGCCCCTTCTTCGGCGCATACTGGCCGTGGACGCGGTAGCCGTAGCGCTGGCCAGCACCGCAGCCGGGCAGAAATCCATGCCAGACATCGTTATCGCAGGCCGGCAGATCGAGGCAACGCATCTGCCGTCCTGATTCGTCGAACAGGCACAGCTCGACGCGCTCCGCAACCGAAGTGAACAGTGCAAAATTGGTACCGTCGACGCCCTGCGTTGCGCCGAGCGTCCTCGAACAACCGGGCAAGATCATTTGACGTCGAGTTCGATCGGTTCAAGTTGCCAGATTTCGGCGTTGTACTCGCGCATCGTACGGTCGGTCGAAAAAATACCGGACCGCGCCGTGTTCAGGATGCTCATGCGGGTCCAGCGCGCGCGATCCTTGTAGGCCGTATTCGCAGCGAGCTGGGCATCGACGAATGGACGAAAGTCCGCCGCGGTCATCCACGGGTCCGCCGGCTCGAGGATGGACTGCAGGGCGGCGTCCATGATGCCGGGTTCGGCGCGGTTGAAATGGCCGCTCTGGAGAAGTTGCACGACACGAGCAAAATCCTCGTCGGCTTCGATGATTGACTGAGGATTGTAGCGCTCTCGTAGTTCATTGATTTCCTCGACGGTCAGCCCGAACAGGAAAAAGTTGTCTTCGCCAACAGCTTGACGAATTTCGACGTTGGCGCCGTCGAGGGTGCCGATCGTGATCGCGCCATTCATCATGAATTTCATGTTGCCGGTGCCGGACGCCTCTTTACCGGCCGTTGAAATTTGCTCCGACAGTTCGGCGGCCGGGCAGATCAGCTCCATTGCCGAAACGTTATAGTCGGGATAGAAGACCAGTTGCAGGCGACCCTGCATCGCAGGGTCGGTATTGATCACGCTCGCGACGTTGTGAATGACCTTGATGACGTTTTTCGCCATGGCATAGCCCGGGGCGGCTTTTCCGCCGATGATAATCGTGCGCGGCACGAGCTCATCGCCGTCGCCGCGCCGGATCCGATCGTAAAGATGAATCGCATGCAGTACGTTCAGTAGCTGGCGCTTGTACTCGTGGATGCGTTTGACCTGAACGTCGAACAGCAGATCCGTATCGATCGGAAGCCCCGTTTTTTCCTGGATGTTCTTGCCAAGACGCTGCTTGTTGGCGATCTTGACTTCGCGCCAGGCCGCTGCGAACGACTCATCGTCTGCGAAATCCTCCAGCCTGCGCAGCTGCTCAAGGTCGGTCGTCCAGCTATCGCCGATCGCATTGCTGATCAGCCGCGACAACGGGGGGTTGCAGGCCGCAAGCCAGCGGCGTTGGGTGACGCCATTCGTCTTGTTATTGAACTTTTCCGGCCAGAGTTCCGCGAAGTCCCGGAACAGCCCGTCGACCAGCAACTCGGAATGCAACTTCGCAACGCCGTTGACCGAAAAGCTACCGGCGATGGCGAGATAGGCCATCCTGACCATCGGCGTGTGGCCTTTCTGAATCAGCGACATGCGCTGGATGCGCGCTTTGTCTCCCGGCCAGCGCTGGCTGATTTCCTCAATAAATCGCGCGTCGATTTCGTAGATGATGTCGAGGATGCGTGGCAACAGCTGGCGTAACATGGATACGGGCCACATTTCGAGCGCTTCAGGCAGCAGCGTATGATTCGTGTAGGCCATGGTTTTTCGGGTTATTGCCCAGGCTTCGTCCCAACTGATGTAGAACTCGTCGATCAGGAGACGCATCAATTCTGCGACCGCGATGGCCGGGTGCGTATCGTTGAGCTGCACGACGTTTTTTTCCGCGAACTTGCTGACGTCGTCGCCGTGCTGTTGTGTGTGGTAGCGCAGCATGTCCTGCAGGCTTGCAGAAGCCAGAAAGTATTGCTGCTTGAGACGCAGGACCTGCCCGTCGTAGGTCGCGTCGTCCGGGTACAGCACCATCGTGATGTTTTCTGCCTCGTATTTCGTTGCAACCGCGTCCGCATAGCTTCCGGCGTTGAATTCCTGCAGGTTGAATTCATCGGTGGAGGAGGCGGACCAGAGCCGCAGGGAATTGACAATTTCGTTGCGATAACCCGGGACGGGCACGTCGAACGGAATGGCAAGGACGTCATCCGTGTCTATCCACTCAAATCGAGTACCGCCTTTCGCGTCCGTGTACGACGTGGTACGACCACCAAACTTGATTGTCTGCGCGAATTCGTAGCGCTCGACCTCCCAGGGAAAGCCTTCTCGCAGCCAGGGGTCCGGATGCTCCACCTGAAACCCGTTTTCGATACGCTGGTGGAACATGCCGTATTTGTAGCGCATGCCGTAGCCGACAACTGGCAGGCTCAGGGTTGCGCAACTGTCGAGGAAGCATGCAGCCAATCGTCCCAGGCCGCCATTGCCGAGACCGGTATCCAGTTCGCGCTGGTACACGTCTTCCAGGTCGAGCCCGATGCGGTTCAACGCTTCCGCGGTGTTCTCCTCGATACCGAGGCTTATCTGTGCATTGCGGAGTAAGCGGCCCATCAGGAATTCCAGCGACAAATAGCTGGCGCGCCGATAGTCGTTGCGCTCCATTGCCATTCGCGTTTTGCCCCAGCGTTCCATGAGCCGGTCACGGACCGCGAACACCACGGCCTGGTAAAGGTAGGGCGACTGCGTGCGAATGGTGCGTCGGCCGAGCATGCGGCCAAAATAGTGCGTGATGTCCCTGAGGATCGCGTCAGAGGTCATCCACAGTTCGGGGGCTTGCAGCAACTCAATGTCGCCGATGCCAACAGATTCGTCGGTGCGGGCGGGCATACGGTCTCCGGTCAGGAAGCGATTGGGGCTGGTTCGAGTATTAGTGTGGCAAGCGCCGGCAATGTCAACTTCAGCGAATGGGGGCGGCCATGACTGCCGTCTGCGGCCGCCGTAACCCGGCCATTTTGCACGTCACTCCCGCCAAATCGTGCGAGGTCGGTGTTGAGGATTTCACAATAATCGCCGGGCCGCGGAACGCCGACCACGAAGTCATGGCGCACAACGGGCGTGAAATTGGAGATGCACACGACCATCCCCCCCGACGCGTCGTGGCGGATCCACGACAGGATGCTGTTATCCCGGTCTGACCATTCGATCCATTCGAAGCCGGACCCGGTAAAATCGACCTGGTGCAGCGCAGGAGTGCGCCGATAGACATTGTTCAGGTCGCGCACCATGCGCTGCAGTCCCGCATGCGGTGCGTGTTCGAGAAGCTGCCATTCCAGCGACTGGTCGTGGTTCCATTCGCGGTAGGAGCCGATTTCGCTGCCCATGAACAACAGCTTCTTGCCCGGGTGGGCATACATGCTTCCGAGATAGGCGCGCAGGTTTGCGAAGCGCTGCCACTCGTCACCGGGCATGCGCCCCAATAACGAGCGTTTGCCGTGCACGACTTCGTCGTGTGACAGTGGCAATACGAAATTCTCGTCGAATGCGTACACCAGGCTGAACGTCATTTTGTCGTGGTGATGCTTGCGATGCAGCGGGTCTTCGGACATATACGACAGCGTGTCGTTCATCCAGCCCATGTTCCACTTGTACGTGAATCCGAGGCCACCCGCGTCGACCGGCTTGCTCACCCCGGGCCAGGCCGTCGATTCCTCTGCAAAGGACTCTGCACCATGTGCGTGGAGTTCCGTGTTCAGCTTACGCAGGAACTCCACTGCCTCGAGGTTTTCATTGCCGCCGAACTCGTTCGGCACCCATTCACCGTCCTTGCGCGAATAGTCGAGATACAGCATCGACGCGACAGCATCGACGCGCAGCGCGTCGATATGAAATTCGTCGATCCAGTACAGGGCGCTGCCAACCAGGTAATTTACGACTTCAGGGCGGCCGAAGTTGAAGATCATTGTGCCCCAGTCGGCGTGTTCGCCTTTACGCGGATCCTCGTGCTCGTACAGCGCCGTTCCATCGAAACGCCTGAGGCCGTGTTCGTCTTTCGGAAAATGCGCCGGCACCCAGTCGACGATGACCGCGATTCCGGCAGCATGACAGTGGTCGATAAAATAGCGAAAGTCATCCGGTTCGCCGAATCGCTGCGTCGGCGCAAACATGCCAATCGGCTGGTAGCCCCACGAACCGTCGAATGGATGCTCCGATACGGGTAACAGCTCGATGTGCGTGAACTGCATATCGACGACATAGTCGATAAGCTCGTCGGCAAGCTCGCGAAACCCGAGGAAACGATGGCCGTCTTCGGCACGTCGTCGCCAGGAACCGAGGTGCACTTCATAGATACTGACCGGGCGATTCAACGCCGGCACCGTACTGCGGCGATCCTGCCACTCCCCGTCGCGCCAGCGGTAGTCGCTTTCATAGACGATGCCCGCGTTACCCGGGGGAGGTTCGTGGAAGCTCGCGAAGGGATCGGTTTTGTGCGGCAGCAGCTTGCCATTGCGGTCGAGCATTTCGTATTTGTATCGAGCGCCGCCGGCGACGCCGGGAATGAAAATTTCCCACAGCCCGTTGCCCGGATGCAGTCGCATCACATGGCGCCGGCCGTCCCAGTCGTTGAAATCGCCGATAACGCTGACGCGCCGGGCATTCGGCGCCCAGACCGCGAATCGCGTGCCGCGAATTCCGTTGACGCTGCGGATTTGTGACCCGAGTTTCCTGTAAATCTGCCGGTCCGAACCCTGGCCGAGAAGGTACAGGTCCAGGTCGCCGAGTGTCGTAGGAAAGCGGTAGGGGTCCTCGATATCGGCGCGACCGCCGCTATGCGTCGTGATGCGCAACCGGTAACGCCGTTTCCGTGGCGGCAACGCTGCCACGAACAGGCCGTCGGGATGGGCGCGTTCCATCGCGGCGAGCAGCCTGCCTTTCCCGTCGACCAGGTCGACGCTTCGCGCCTGCGGTTGCAGCGTCCGCACGACCCTCACATTGCCGTCCCGATGCGGCCCCAGGAGCGCAAAGGGATCGTAGTGCCGGCCCTGGACGAGCGCCGTGTATTCGTCGCCGTGCTGCGCCATGTTCATGTTATCGCTCGTAGAGGCACTCGATGGTTTCCCGCGCCGATTTTTGCCAGTCGAATCGCTCCGCGGCCGCTGCGCGCCGCATTGCCTGCCAGCCATCGCGATCGCTTGCCTTGAATCTCAACGCTTTCGCGACCGTAGCCACGAATTGTACGGCCTGTTCCCGTGGATCGCTGCCGGTAAAAGCGAAACCGGTCCTGCCATCGCTCACGGTGTCACGCAGGCCGCCGACAGCGTGGACAACGCATGGCTGGCCCGCCCGCATCGCAAGCATCTGACTGATACCGCAGGGCTCGAAGCCGGATGGCATCAGAAACAGGTCGCCCCCGCGATACAGCATATCCGCCAGCGGCTCCGAGTAGCCACGCAGGAACAGCAACCGCTTGTAACGACCGGCGATAGCGGCGATCTCGCTCTCGAATCGCGCTTCGCCGGTGCCGAGGATCATCATGACCCCGTCCTTGCCGAGGGATTCCACGAGGTGCTCCAGCGCGCTGCGGCCGTCGCCCAGCGGTTCGAGAAACAACGCGACTTTCTGCTGCACGAGGCGGCCGACGCTGACGAGCAGGTGCCGGGGCCGCCGGCGGGGCAGGGCCTCCAGGCACTTTCCCGCGGCCCGGTGGCTGTCGTGCGTGCCGCCCGATGGCGACCAGCGTTCGATTTCACCGGCGACGCATGCGGTCAGCCGATTCCAGCCGGGCCTTCGCCGGTGTGACCGCGGATACTCGCAGCCGTTCAGGATCCCGAACAGCCTGTTCCCCCTGGCGACCTTGTCGAGCTCCGCCTCGAGGCCCTCGCCCCCGTAAAAGCCCTGCTGCGGATCGCTGGGCTGCCGAATCTCGCGCGCGTAGGTGGGCGAAACGGTGCTGACCTTGTCGGCAGAGCGTATTGCCAGCGCCATCGGGTTCACGCATTCGACGGCATGGGGGTCGCTGACCATTGCGCGGTCGTAAGTCATGCCCGGAAACCAGGCCTCGAGCGACGAATCGTCGCCCCGCAACGGGCGCGTTCCCTGGTAGGCGATGTTGTGAATGCTGAAAACCGTGCGCAGCGTGAGTAACTTGCGATGCCTTGGCGCAAATGCGCGCAACAAGAAATAATTGGCGGCGTGCCAGTCGTGTGCGTGCACGACGTCGGGCATCGACGCAAGCTGGTGGATAAACTCGGCTGCAGCCGCGCCGAAAAGAGCGAATTTGCTGGCATCCGTTGCGAAGGGTCCGTCATTTTCGCGGGTGGCGTAAATGCGCCCTGGTCCGAGCGGAGAGAACAGGGGATGCTCGAACACGAGGTTTTCGACGTCCGCATGGCAGCCGGGGACCCGGAAGACCTGCACCGACCGGGCGGAACCGCGGAAATTCACATCGATCGCCGCCCGCCGGCTGCTGCCGCCGATCGCAGCGAGCATCCCGTAAGACGGTGTCACGACGGTTACCCGCCACCCGAGGGACGTCAGAGCTGCCGGCAGGTCTCTTACAACGTCGCCGACGCCGCCCACTTTGCCACCGGGCAACGCACCGTTCTCCGCCGCAAGGAAAATTACGTGCTTTGTAGCAATCGATTTTTGCTCTTGCTAGCGTGTGTAATGCAGCTGTTGGTCGAGCATGTCAGGGGTGACGAGCGTTAGCCCATCCTCCGTTACGCGAAAGCCGCGCTTGCGATCCGCATCGTGGTCCTCGCCTACCACCGTGCCC
>JAHHOT010000163.1 GCA_018677555.1 Gammaproteobacteria bacterium
CCCATCAGCCAGAACAGCATGCCGCGGAGGTTCTTGTCCGGACTGAGCGCCAGCAGCAATGTCGTTGCTGCGCTGAATCCTGCGGCCAGCACGACGCCTGTGAGCAACAGTCGTGCCGGCGTCCAGCTTCCGGACCCCTGGGCAATCGAAAACACCAGCACGGTTGCTGCCATCGCCCCGGCGAAAGCTGAAAGATCGACCAGCGCGGCGCCCAGCCCGATCATCATCGCCACCAGCGCGGCCACGGCAGCGCCCCCGGAGCAGCCGAGGATATAGGGTTCGGCCAGCGGATTTCTCAGCAGGACCTGCATCAATACACCGGCGACAGCGAGCAGGCCACCGATAGCAAATGCGGTCAGTGCACGGGGCAGGCGCAGCTCGACGATCACGCTTTGTATCTCCGCCGGGGCGCGACCGGCGAGGGCGGCCCAGGTCTGCTGTGCGCTGATGTCGGCACTGCCTGAGAAAAGCGCAAAACCCAGTGCGGCCATCGACAATGCGGCGAGGCCGGCAAACAGCAGGCTCGGGCGAGTGCGGCTCAAAAACAGGCTCCGGTGGGGCTGCAGACAGGCCCGCGATGATACCGCAGCGCCGCCGAACGGGGCGACGTCTGGACAGCCCCCGGGATAAGTGCAAAATTCAGATACTGTTATGAGCGACGATTACATCGACTCGGAGGGCTTTCGTGCGAACGTGGGCATCATCCTGGCCAACGAAGGCGGCCAGGTCTTGCTCGCCGGGCGCATTGGCAGCAAGGGATGGCAATTCCCGCAGGGCGGCATGCGCAAGGAAGAGTCGCCCGAAGAAGCGATGTACCGCGAATTACAGGAAGAAATAGGCCTCGGCGCTGATACCGTCGACGTGCTCGGGACGACCAGCGACTGGCTACGCTATCGGCTGCCTGACAAGTTTATCCGTCACGGCAGTCAGCCGCTTTGCATCGGGCAGAAGCAACGGTGGTTCATGCTGCGTCTGCGTGGACCGGATGAGCTGTTGCGGCTGGATAACTCCGACACACCGGAATTCGACCGCTGGCGCTGGGTCGAATACTGGCGTCCCGTGCACGAGGTCATTTACTTCAAACGGCGGGTTTATGCGCGGGCGCTACACGAGCTCGGGCCTCACATCTTTCCCGACGGGCTGCCCTCGCAACCGCGCTGGTGGCCGAAACGCTGGCGCGCTGTGTTTTCGAAGGACCTGGCGAAAGCCGGATTGCTGCGCGAGCAAACGCAGGGAAATTCGCTGGATGATCCGCCTAAAGGGGCTTGAGGACCGCCAGGAAAACGATTCCGAGCAGGAAAATGACCGGAATTTCGTTGAACCAGCGAAGCCAGCGCGTGTTCGCCGTGGCTGGAGCATCGCGCAGGACCGCGATCCAGCGATGGCAGCGCCAGTGATATATGAACAGCGCTGCCAGCAGCGCCAGCTTGAGCTGAAACCACCTCTGTCCCAGCAATGCCTGATTGGCAAACAGCAGCATCAGGCCGAAGACGGCCGTCAGTGCTGCGCCGATAGTCATGATGCCGAACAGCCGTCGCTCCATGATATTGAAACGCTCCAGGCTCACGCTGTCCTCGGCCTGGCTGTGGTAAATAAACAGTCGTGGCAGGTAAAACAGGCCTGCGAACCAGGTCACCATAAAGGCGATATGCAGGGCCTTCAGCCACAGATAGTGGGCGGCGATGTTGATGCTCCTCGAGGCTCGAATCCGGGCGAAATCAGGGGCCGATAGCCCCGTTTTACCTCGGTTTTATGTCCAATTACGTGATCTGCTGCACTTCTGTTTGCGCGGGTCACCGCGTACCATACCGGCTTGGGACCAGTAAGAGAATGCAGCGGATGGCGCGCAGGCCTGCCAGCAACAGCTACAGACCCGAGATGCACGCTGCGGTGAAAGCCGCGGTCGTGCTCGCTATTGTGCTGTCCATTTACCTGAGCTTCGAATTCGGCAGGATACAGTCCGGTTTCAACGTCGTGCACGCGGTGACCGAACGCACCGATCTCGAAACCACGATCGCCGAACTCGAGGACAGGATCGTCGCGCTGAAAGAGGAGGTGGCGTTACAGGAGACCCACCGGGAAGTCGATCGCGCGGCGTATCGTGAGGTCGAAGAGAGCCTCGCGCAGCTGGAGCAAAAAATTCAGGAGCAACGCGACGCAATCGCGTTCTACCGTGGCATCATATCGCCCGCTGATGGTGGCCGTGGGCTGCGTGTGCAGGATCTGAAGCTGACGCGCGGGCCGCAGGACCGGCAATACAATGTCAAGCTGGTCCTGGTGCAGGTGATGCAGCACGACCGCAGCGTGAAGGGCGAGGTCGATTTCAGGCTCGAGGGCGCACAGGACGGCGTAGCGACGACTTACACTCTCGAGCAACTTTTGCCGGCGGATGCAGACAGCAACTGGCCGTTTCAGTTTCGATACTTTCAGGATTTCAACAAGCAGCTGATCTTGCCACCGGGGTTTGAACCCGAGCGCATCAATATAGAAGTGCGTTCGCGTACGAGGTCGATCGCAAGCGTCAAGCAGAGCTTTCTCTGGCAAACCGGTCAGAGCTGACAACAATTTCAATCGACGTGGAGAGGACGTCGCGGAGGCAATAAATGTTAGGGCGTAAGAGGCATCACAGGCTGAGCATAGACAACATGGTAGGACCGAACTCCAGGGTGAGCGGAGATATTTTCTTCTCCGGCGGATGCCACGTGAATGGCGTTGTCAAAGGTTGCGTGAGCGCCGAACCGGACAGCGAGTCGACGCTGACGATCAGCGACGAGGGCATTGTCGAAGGCGGCGTTACAGTGCCTTATGTCGTATTGAACGGCATCGTACGCGGCGATGTTTTCGCCAACCAGCGAATTGAACTCGGACCGACAGCAAGAGTCGTAGGTAACGTGTATTATAATTTGATCGAAATGGCGATTGGCGCCGAGATCAACGGCAAGCTGGTTCACCAGCCAGAGGGCAAAGTGCCACTGCTGGAGCAGACGCAAACGCTCGAGCAGACACAATCGATAGAGCCACCGCGCCCCAAGGCGATAACCGGAACCTGATCGGCGTCAGCTGAGAGATAACTGATGAACAACAATATTCCAGTCATTGGATCGACAGCCGCACCGCCGCCGCTGGTGTTTACGGACGCCGCGGCGCAGAAGGTGAACGAGCTGATACAGGAGGAAGACAATCCTGAGCTTATGCTGCGCGTGTTCGTTGCGGGCGGCGGCTGTTCCGGTTTTCAGTATGGGTTCACGTTCGACGAGAAAGTCGAAGAGGGCGATTCGAGCGTCGTTAACCAGGGCGTTACGCTGCTGGTTGATCCGATGAGTGTCCAGTATCTCATGGGCGCTGAAATCGACTACAAGGAAGACTTGCAGGGAGCGCAGTTCGTCATTCGCAATCCAAATGCATCGACAACTTGCGGATGCGGGTCGTCGTTCACCGTGTAGTTAACTCACTGTTCAGTTAACGAAAAAAAAGGGCCGCGCAGTCAACGATTCGCAGGCAGCGTCACCAGCCGGAGCACCAGCCGGCGAAAATCTTACCGAGGTAATCGCCGCCGTTGACCTCGGCTCTAACAGCTTTCACATGATCGTCGGCGAACTGCGCCACGGCCAGCTCGCAATCATCGATCGGTTGCGCGAGACAGTGCGCATCTCGGAAGGCCTGAAAATCAACGGAAATCTTGATCCGGTCGCGAAGTTGCGCGGACTCGATTGCTTGTCCCGTTTCGGCGAGCGCCTGCAGAACATGCACGCATCGAGCGTCCGGGCAGCGGGCACCAGCGCATTGCGCCGCGCGCGTGACAGTCAGCAGTTTCTGGTCGAAGCCGAGGAGGCACTTGGTCACCCGATCGAGGTGATCTCGGGCATCGAAGAAGCCAGGTTGATTTACAGTGGCGTTAGCCACAGTTTGCCGCCGAACGACGGCATGCGGCTGGTTCTTGATATCGGCGGCGGAAGCACGGAGCTTATTCTCGGGCTTGGCGTTTTGCCGAAGGCGCTCGAAAGCCTCCACCTGGGCTGCGTCGGTATTACAGAACGTTTTTTCCCCGACGGTGCGCTTACGAGGGAGGCCTTCGAGGCAGCACGCGTTGCGGCGCGCCTCGAATTGCGTCCGGTGAAAGCCTATTTCCGTGACAATCCGGACATCGAGGCAATCGGCACCTCGGGAACCATCAATTCGACAGCCAGGGTTGCGGGCATGCTCGGATTGACCGACGCAAACCAGCTGGATGCGGAGGTCCTGGAAAAACTGATTGAACGCGTCCTCGGGTTCGGCGAGATAGCTTTCCTGTCGCTACCCGGCTTATCGGAACGGCGCGCACAGGTGTGGCCGGGCGGCTTGTCGATCCTGGTCGAGCTCCTTGCTGTCTTGAGAATCGAGCGCTTGCAGGTGTCGGACGGCGCGCTCCGTGAGGGCCTGCTTTACGATCAACTAGGCCGCCTGCAGCACGAGGACGCCAGAGAGCGGACTGTTCGTGCCATGCAAATGCGTTACAACGTTGACCAGTTGCAGGCCGATCGTGTTGCGGAGCTCGCATTGACAATGCTCGCGCAATGCCGTCAGCAATGGCAGCTGGATACTCCCCTTGCAGGTTCCATGCTCGAGTGGTCGGCGTTGCTGCATGAAATCGGACTCGATATTGCGCACGATGGCTATCAGCGCCACGGGGCTTACATAGCAGCCAATGCCGACATGCCCGGATTCCCGTCGGCGGAACAGAAGCTGCTCGCTTTCCTGATTGCGCGGCAACGGCGTAGCCTCGAGACTCGCAGCGACAATCAATTGCCCGCTGAATGGCAGGATTTCGCGTTGCGTTTGGCGATTCTCCTGCGCGTGGCAGTGTTGTTGAATCGCAGTCGAAGTGCGCGAGAATCGCCGATGCCGTTAATCTCGGTTTCCGATGATTCGCTGCATCTGCAGTTTCCTGCCGAGTGGCTGGAATCGAATCCGCTGACTGTCACCGACCTGAATCGCGAGCGCGAATACCTGCGGGGCGCCGGCTACGATCTCACGTTCGAATAACGGCCCCGATCGCTATGCAATAGCCGCGAGATTTTCCAGCAGCACTTCCTGAGCGACGATTTTTTCGCCACCATTCGGCGTCGAACGCAGATAAGAGCCGTCCGCCTGGAGTATCCAGGCCTGACAATTGTCGGCCAGGAACAGCTCGAGATCGTTCATGATCTGATTCTTCAGCGGTTTCTGGCGAATCGGGAAACAGGTTTCGTTGCGGCGGAAAAAATTTCTGTCCATCCAGTCGGCGCTCGAGCAAAAGAATTCTTCCTTGCCGTCATTGTGGAAGTAGTAAACGCGCGAGTGTTCGAGAAAGCGTCCGACGATGGAACGCACGTGAATATTCTCGGACAGGCCGGCAATGCCCGGCCGAAGCGAGCAAATTCCCCGAACGATCAGATCGATCTTGACGCCCGCCTGCGACGCTTCATAGAGCTTGTCAATGATCTGTGGTTCTATCAGCGCATTCACCTTGGCGATTATGCGTGCATCCTTGCCGTTCTGCGCATTTTCGAGCTCACGCTGAATCTTGGCGATTATCGTATCGAACAGGTCAAACGGTGCTGTGACGATGCGATCGAGTTTTTCCGCCGCGGTAAGGCTCGTGAGTTGCATAAAGATTTTATGCACGTCTTCGCCGAGCTTCTGACTGGCACTCATGTAGCCGTAGTCGGTGTAGACGCGGGCCGTGCCGGAATGATAATTGCCTGTTCCCAAATGCACGTAGCGGCGTATTCCGGCCTGCTCGCGGCGCACAACCATGATCATCTTTGCGTGCGTCTTGTAGCCGACCAGGCCGTAGACCACGTGAGCCCCTGCCTCCTGCAGCCGATTGGCCAACGCGATGTTTTCCGCCTCGTCGAAACGGGCCATCAGTTCGATGACGACCGAAATCTCCTTGCCGGCCTCCGCCGCCTTGACCAGGTGATCGACGAATGGCGAGCTGGCGCCCGTCCGATAGAGCGTTTGCTTGATCGCCAGTACCTTCGGGTCCTCGGCGGCAGCGGCAACGAAATCGATCACAGGTGCAAAGGAATGGTAGGGGTGGTGAAGCAGCACGTTCTGCTTGCGTAGCACGGTGAAAATTGGCCGTTTGCGCTTGAGTGCGCCGGGAAGTCCCGGCGCGAACGGCGGGTAACGTAAGTCCGGCCGAGCTACATCGTCGCATACTGTCAACAGGCGGTTCAGGTTAACCGGGCCGGCGACAGCAAACAGATCGGCCGGCTCCAGCTCGAAATGGCTCAGCAGAAACGCACTGAGGTCGTCCGGGCATTCGTCACTGACTTCGAGGCGGACCGCCTCGCCGTAACGGCTGGCAGCGAGCTGGCCTTCAAGTGAGTGGACGAGGTCTTCGACTTCCTCGTCGTCGACATACAGGTTACTGTTTCGCGTTACGCGGAACTGGTAGCAGCCGTCAACGTTGAGCCCGGGAAAAAGATCCTTCACCTCCGCGTGAATTATTGACGACAGGAAAACATAGTTGTTCTCGCCGGGTGCTCCACATGCGTCGGGCAGGCGGATAATCCGGGGGAGCGATCGCGGCGCCTGCACGATGGCGCGATGCCGCCGGCGACCGAATGCGTCCCGCCCATCGAGTCGTACGATGAAGTTGAGGCTCTTGTTGAGCATGCGCGGGAACGGCCGCGACGGATCGAGAGTCAGCGGCGTGAGTACCGGCTCGATCTCATTGTCGAAGTAGCTCTGGAGCCAGTCGCGTTGGCTGGAAGACCACTGGGAGCGATGCACAAAATGAATGTGCTCTTCCGCGAGCGCCGGCAGGATCTCGTTGTTGAGCAAATCGTATTGTTGGCGGACGAGGACCAGCGCGCGATGCCTGATTTCGTCCAACAGCTGCTGCGGTGTCAGCGTATCCGGGCCCGGCGCCGGTGCGCCGATTTCGTGGCGCTGCTTGAGAGACGCGATCCGAACCTCAAAAAATTCATCAAGGTTGGTGCAGGAAATGCAAAGAAACCTCAGCCGTTCCAGTATCGGCGTGTTGGTATCCCGGGCTTGCTCCAGCACACGCCTGTTGAACTCGATCAGGCTGAGTTCACGATTGATGTATACATCGTCAGGCGGCAGTGAGGGGGTGTCCACTCGGGCTCCAGCAGATTTGGGGACCCGCCAGTATACCAATTGATCAATTACATTTCGGTGACCAGAGCGGCAATCACGCTGAGTAGACGCCACCGAGCACGGCCGGTCTTGCGGCGCCGGTTACGCTCGCTATGTTTCCGGGCTGACCCCGCAATGTGCGCATCGCGAGCCAGCCGAAAGCGGCAGCCTCCACCCAGTCCGGGTCCAGGCCGTAGACCGCAGTCGTATGCAGCACCGCGGGGAATGCACGGTTACCCAGGCGAGACATGAGGTCGCGGTTGTGCACGCCGCCGCCGCACACAATGACTTCTTTCGCAGCACCGAAATGGTTCCGGATCGCGTTGGCAATCGCGCAGGCTGTCAGTTCGCAAAGCGTGGATTGCACATTGGCGGGAGGGGTTGACGCGTGTTCAGCGAGGACGTTGTCGAGCCAGCTCAGGTTGAAGTATTCGAAACCGGTGCTTTTGGGCGGTTTCAGGGCGAAGTAGGGATCGGCAAGCAGGTCACCGAGAAGGGCTTCATCGACCGAGCCCTCGACGGACCATTTGCCGTCCCTGTCGAATTGCGTTCCCCGGTGCTTCAGATTCCAGGCGTCCAGCAAGGTGTTGCCGGGACCGCAGTCGAAGCCGGTGACCGGTCCGAGTATCGGCAGGCAGGTGACATTCGCGATTCCGCCGATGTTGACGAGTACGCGTGCGTCGTTGCTGTCGGAGAAAAGCCAGTGATGGAAGGCCGGCGTCAGCGGTGCCCCCTGACCGCCTTCAGCAACGTCGCGACGCCGGAAGTCGGCCACGGTCGTGATGCCGGTTCCCGCTGCGATAACGTTCGGGTCCCCGATCTGCAGTGTGAACGGATTCTCGGCATCCGGCCGGTGTCTCAGCGTCTGCCCGTGGCTGCCGATCGCTGCAACGTCTGCCGGGTCGATTTTCGCTTTTCGGAGAAGTTTGGCAACGGCATCACGAAAGCACTCGCCAACCCGCTGATCGAGTTCGCCGAGGAGATCCAGAGTGCAGGCATGCGGTTTGCGGCTTGCTGCAGCCAGCGCCGTCCGCAGCCCGCCCGGATAAGGATGTTGGTGCGTAGTAATGAGATTGCAGCTATTGTCGGGAAACCGCATGGCAGCAGCATCGATGCCATCCATGCTGGTCCCCGACATCAGTCCTATGTAAATGCTGCCGTTGTTGTCCGGCACGGCTCGGCTACTCTACGGCAAGAGCGGCGATTTGCGTTCTTTTGTACTGCTGCAATTCGTCAAGGATCGGACGCGCTGCGCTGAGAAACTGCTGCCGATACTGTTCCTTGATGGGATCGGCTTGCGGTAGCTTGACCGTTCGTGGATTGCGATGCACACCATTCAGGCGGTACTCGTAGTGCAAGTGCGCGGCAGTTGCGAGGCCGGTACTGCCGACATAACCGATGGTCTGCCCCTGCTTGACGCGAGTGCCGACACGAGCACCGGCAAAACGCGACATGTGGGCGTACAAGGTCGTGATGTTGCCACCGTGTTGCAGTATTACCGCGTTGCCATAGCCGCCTTTGCGTCCACGGAATATGACCTTGCCATCGCCCGCCGCCTTGATGGGCGTACCTTTGGGCGCGGCATAATCGACGCCGCGGTGCGCCCGAATGGTGTTCAGTACAGGGTGCCGTCGCCGCGGATTAAAGCTCGAGCTGATGCGCGTGAAGTCGACAGGCGCACGCACGAATGCTTTGCGGACGCTACGTCCTTCCGGTGTGTAGTAATCGCTCCTGCCGTCGCCGTCGACGAATCGTATTGCCTGAAACGTTCTGCCATTGTTGTTGAATTCGGCTGCGATAATTGCACCTTCGGTGACGAATTCGCCGTCCTGATAGATCTCCTCGTAGACGATGTAATAGTCGTCATTCCTGCGAATATCGAGCACGAAGTCGACGTCCCATGCAAAGATGCCCGCAAGGTTCATGATCAGCTTGTCCGGCAGGCCCGCGGCGTTGCCACTTTCGAATAATGATGACTGAATACGCCCATAGGCATGGCGCCGGCGAACGTCAATCGGCCGGTCGATTATCTCGGCAACGAAGCCAGCTTCGTCCTGCGAGACGACCAGCGCGCTTGTCAGGTTGAGCTCGCGATAGAGGCGCACCAGGTCGCCATCGTCATGTTGAATTTCGAACCTGTCTCCCGGCCGCAAAACGCGCAGGTGCTGGCCGGCCGGCTGGATTCTTACAATCTCCGCGAGATGGCCGAGATTCAGGCCGTTTTTCCGAAAAATCCGGTCGAGCGTGTCCCCGGAACGGACGGTCAGCTCGATGCGTTCGTACTCGGGCTCGATCAACAGCGGCGGATGAAACTCCGGCGAGGGTGCGAGGGTTGCGAATTCCGTGTCGATACCGGCTGGCACGTTGACAGCTTCGTCGACGGCTATTGCTTCAGCCGCGGTCGGGATCGTGACGACCGGGGTTTCGGCAACGAGCAGGATTTCCTGGTCCTCGATCAGGCTGGCGGTCGCGTCGTCGTCGTCAAAGGCCATCAGCAGGCCCACGGTCAGGAGAGGAAATCCGAGACCGGCAATGAACCAGAAAATCGCCCTGGATTGTGCAGCCGGTTTGCTCTCGGTCGGCTTGTAGTCGTGGCGCAGCTGACTAACCGGACGGTTCAAGTCGATACCCCCAAATCCCTGGAATTGACTACTCTAATTGAAGCCTCGAAATTCGTCAAAGAAACCTGTTAAAACTCATAGCGTTAACACGACACGCAATTGTTCCGTAAGGACCATCGGTGAGCCTCATCAGCGTCGCTCGGCGTGACCGAAAAAAAACTGCCGGGTGCTTTTCTGCCGCCGTCGGGATGCTACAGTCTCGCCTTGGTTATTGCAGACAGCCGATCGACAGATGAAACAGCAAATCGCGGAGCTTGCCCGGGGCACCGATGAAATCCTCCCCGACAACGGCCTCGAGGAGAAACTGAAAAAAGGGCGGCCGCTGGTCGTGAAGGTTGGCTTTGACCCGACCGCACCCGATCTGCACCTCGGTCATACCGTGCTGATTAACAAGATGCGGCAGTTCCAGGAGTTCGGGCACGACGTCATTTTCCTGATCGGCGATTTCACGGGCATGATCGGCGACCCGAGCGGCAAGAATTCCACGCGTCCCGCGCTGTCGGAGGAGGAGATTGCCGAGAACGCCCGCACCTACAAGGCGCAGATCTTCAGGATTCTGGATCCGGAGAAGACCCGCATCGATTTCAACTCGCGCTGGACCAACGAACTCGGAGCCGCTGGCCTCATTCGCCTCGCATCACGCCATACCGTCGCGCGCATGCTCGAACGCGATGATTTCGCCAAGCGTTATGCCGCCGGGCAGCCGATTTCAATTCATGAATTTCTCTATCCACTCGTGCAGGGTCACGACTCCGTCGCGCTCAAAGCTGACGTCGAGCTGGGTGGCACGGATCAGAAATTCAACCTGCTGGTAGGGCGCCAGCTGCAGCAAGCCTACGGCCAGGAGCCGCAGCTCGTCATGACAACGCCGTTGCTCGAAGGACTCGACGGCGTGCAGAAGATGTCCAAGTCGCTCGGCAACTACATCGGCATCACCGACCCGGCCGGCGACATGTTCGGCAAGCTGATGTCGATCTCCGATGAACTCATGTGGCGTTACTTCGAATTGCTGAGTTTTCGGCCGCTGGGCGATATCGAGGGGCTGCGAAAAGCGGTGGCGGAAGGGCGAAACCCGCGCGACGTAAAATTCGAACTTGCGGACGAGATCGTAGCCCGGTTTCACGACCGCAAGGCGGCGGAAGCGGCCCACGCGGAGTTTGTCGCGCGATTCCAGAAGGGCGCGATGCCGGAGGATATCGAGGAAGTCACGGTAGCCACCAGGGACGGCGTCCTGGGCATAGCCTACATTTTGAAGGAAGCCGGCCTGGTCAGTAGCACCGGTGAGGCGTTCCGCATGATCAAGCAAGGTGCGGTGCGGGTGGACGGCGACAGGGTGGAGGACAGATCGACCGAACTCGAGGCCGGCAGCGCGCATATTTACCAGGTTGGCAAGCGCAAATTCGCCCGGGTGCACCTGACTTGAGCCGCCAGGGTGCTCCCGCAGCGGCCCGGGGCGGAACCCTGTTGATTCCGTCGGCACCCGCGAAACCTGTGTGATTACAGGCGTTTCCGACGTATTTGCGGCCGCTGCGGGCCACTGGAGGCAGGCGATCGCGGCGCCGGGGCCGGCGATGGTGCGACGAGTGAAATAAAGTGTTGACCGCGACGGTTTGCCGGCTATAATGCCCCGCTCGCTGAGGTAACGGTGTGCCTCGGTCGGACTCCAGCAAAGACCTACGGCAGGCGAGGGCTGTTATTTGGCCCCGAATCGCCTGTATAATTGTGGGTCCGGTTGGAAAAGGGTTCAGACCCTTCGAAAGGGGATCACCGGTAAATCAACGGATATGAAAAAAGGTGCCGGATTTATTTAATCCTGCACCCGAAAAGAGGTGAAAAAAGGTGCCGGATTTATTTAATCCTGCACCCGAAATGAGGCGCAGGATCAAATAAATCCGGCACCTTTTTTCTGCCACCTTTTTCGAACGCTCTTTAAAAATGTAATC
>JAHHOT010000175.1 GCA_018677555.1 Gammaproteobacteria bacterium
GTTCGACCTGCCACAACGCGAACGCCACCGACATCAACCGACGGGTGGCCGGTTCGGCCTGCGAAACGGAATTGGGCCTCGACGACGTGGAAATTGACCTCAAGCGAATGATTCACCGAATTCACGCCGGTAACATCGGCGTTTGTGGCTTCGGAAACTCCGCCCATGACTACGTCGGCATAGTTTACCCGGGCAGGCTCAACAATTGCGAAGGCTGCCATCTCGCAGGAACCTATTACCCGGTCGATCCCGCCGTGGTGCTGGCGACGACTGTCGACGCTGGCGCGGATCGGTCGACGCTTGTCGATGACGTGGCGATTTCGCCAAACACGGCAGTCTGCTCCGGTTGTCACACCTCCGATCTTGCGGCGCAGCACATGATACAGAATGGCGGCGATTTCGCCGCGGGCAAGGACGACACAGGAGCGCTGATCTCCTCCGGCGTCGAGACCTGTGCCCTGTGTCACGGCCCGGGACGATCGGCGGACGTTAAGGATCTACACGGCGTCGGCGACTTCGACTTCAATTGATCGAACGAGGTGATCTCCACCGTGCCTCGTTTGAAACAGTTGCCTCCATGGTTGGCCAGGCTCGTGCTACCCGGCCTTGTTTTGGTGTGGCTGCTGGCTTCCGACAATGCCGGTTCGCAAACGCCAGATGGTGACTACAGTCGTAAAGGTGCCGACACCTGCCTCGCGTGCCACGAAGACGCGGTGACCCTCGCCATCTTCCAGACGAAGCACGCCGTGCCGGGCGATGCGCGCAGCCCGTTTGGTCACGGTCAGCTTCAATGCGAAGCCTGCCACGGCCCGGGTGACGAGCACTCCGGTCGCGTACGGCGCGGTGAAGACCGTCCGCCCATCATCAGCTTCAGCGACCTGTATGCGACTGACACATCAGTCGAGAACGCGATGTGTCTCGAATGCCATGACGACGCTATCGGTCTGGGATGGCACGCGGGCATGCACAGCAACGATGAAGTGGCATGCGCCGACTGCCACAACAGTCATGCGGCAAGGGACGCCGTGCTGCAAACGGCCACGCAGGCCCAGGTCTGCTACGACTGCCACCAGCGACAAAGAACCGAGTCACTGAAGGCGTTCAACCATCCAATGCTGCAGGGAAAGATGGACTGCAGCTCCTGCCACGCGGTGCACGATGAAAACGTGGGCACGGAATTAGTACGCCAGACGGTCAATGACACCTGCCTGCAATGTCATGCGGAGAAGCGCGGCCCGTATCTCTGGGAGCACGCGCCGGTCAGCGAGGACTGCGGCTTGTGCCACGCCCCGCACGGTTCAAATCACCCCGGCATGCTCACCCGACGCGGACCCCTGCTGTGCCAGAGTTGCCACAGTCAGTCCGGCCACCCGAGCATCCCGCAGGACGCCAATGGGTTGCCGTCGGGTGTCCCATCGCAGTTTCTGCTGGGCCAGAACTGCATGAACTGCCATTCGCAGTCGCATGGCTCGAATCACCCCTCCGGCTCCAAATTGATGCGGTGATGAGGATGATACCGACCGAACCTGCACGAACGGCATGCAGTCACCACACAATGACGGCATTCTTCGTCCTTGTCGCCGCGTTGCTCGCCTGCCTGCCGCCCGGCGCAGTTGCCCAGACCGTCGATACCAGCGACTGGGTATGCGAATTCTGCCCATTCAGGACCGGGCACCAGGCTGACTTCGAGGTCGGCGTGGGATCCGTCAGCGACGATTCTGCCTATTTTGATAACGCGAGCGGCCTCGGTGAGGAAGGCGTAATCGGCATAGTTGATGGCAGCGGCGGCTTTTCGTCGGACGGGCAACAGGTTGAATGGACGCTCGAGGACCTCGGACTCGACGCCCGCTTTGCCGAACTCAGCGGCGGACGACAGGGCAGCTACGGCTACCTGCTGTCCTACCGTGAAATTCCACAGAGGAAATTCATCACCACCGACACAATTTTCGAACGCTCCGGACCAGGTGAATTGTCCTTGCCGGCTGGCTGGGTTCGGGCCGGCTCGACCGGCGGGTTCAGCGCCCTTGCGTCGAGCCTCAGGCCGAGGGACATAGAAAGCGACAGGAGCATTCTCGGTATCGGTGGACGATACAGCGCGCGAAGCCCCTTCAGCGCTTTCGCCAACTATCGACGGCAACAACACGAAGGGACGACCATTCTCGGCGGTGCGAGCTTCTCTACGTCGAGCCTGTTGCCGGTGTCGTTTGACTACACGACCGACGAAGTCGACCTCGGCGTCCGTTACGCCATGCAGAACGGCTTTCTGTCGCTGGCATATTACCTGTCGGACTTCGGCAGTGCCGGCAATGCATTCAGCTGGGAGAACCCGTTTGCCAGCATCGCGGGCGCCGAATCGGGCCAACTGGCGCAGCCGCCTGACAACCGCTTTCAGCAACTGAGATTTGCCGGGGGGTTTGGATCCCGTGCTACCGGTTCACATCTGAGTTTTACCGCGGCTGCCGGCCGAATAGACCAGGACGCACTGCTGTTGCCATACACAACGAATGGCAGTCTCGACACCGCGTTGCCGCGCAGCGCCCTAAACGGCGAGGTTGATACGACGAACTTCGCGGCCACATTCACCACGCGAGCTATCGATAATGCCCGCGTGAAGGTCTCCTACCGCTTCGACGAACGCGATAACAAAACTCCGCGCGAGGTGTGGAGCCGGGTCATTACCGACAGCTTCGTCTCGGGCGACAGCGAGCAGAATACCCCTTACAGTTTCCAACGATTGACGTTGAGCATGAGCGCGGACTATGACCTGCTGGACGCACTGCGGCTGTCCGGTGGCTGGGGCAGGCGGACGGTCGATCGGGAATTCCAGGAGGTCGCCAACCAGACCGAAGACACCGGCTGGGGACGCATCCGCTGGCGTTTCAGGCAGGTCCTCGATATCGAGGCCAGGGGCGGCATCGCGAAACGCGATATCGATCGGTACAGCGAACGGGTGGCGGTCCAGATGCAGCAGAATCCGCTGCTGCGGAAATACAACCTCGCCTATCGTTATCGTGAGTTTGCCGAGATCGACATCCATGCGTCGGTGCCGAACCGACCCGTCAGCCTGACCATCAACGGTTTTTACGCGGACGACAGTTACAGTGAGTCGCAACTCGGCATGGTCTCGGGCGACGATTTGCGGTTCACCGCCGATCTGAACTGGGCGATTTCCGACAGGACGTCGGTTTACCTCAGCACTGGCATAGAGGAGATCTCGTCAGAGCAACTCGGCAGCGAGTCGTTCTCGACCGCCGATTGGCGGGCCAATAACGACGACGACTTCCTTACCTATGGCGCGGGACTTCGATTCCTGGATATCGGTGATTCCATAGACCTGCACCTCGATTACACACGCTCGGAAGGCACCTCCAGGATTGACATGGTCACGGCCAGCGGCGGTCCAAGCCGCTTTCCCGACCTGGAAACGACCCTCGACTATCTTTACGCACGGCTCGCTTATCGACGTTCGGAGCGCCTGGAGCTGGCCGCAACCCTGCGGTATCAGCGGTTTGCAATGGATGACTGGTCGCTCGACGACGTCGGGCCGGCAACCGTTCCCCAGGTGCTGACACCGGGTGCTGAAGCTTACGATGATAAAGTGCTCGTTTTCGGCCTGAGTTTCATCTACCGGGTTGGAAACGCGGCCGGTAGCAACCGCAACTGACCTGTACTAGCGCGGGCGAAAGAGATTCCCGACGATATGGTTGATGATGCGCGGATTCTCGCGCAGCCGCCGCATCGAGTAGTTGAACCACAGCTCGCCGAACGGGACGTACACGCGCATCGGGTGTCCGTTGGCCACCAGTTTCCGACGCAGTGGGCCGGCGACACCCAGCAGCATCTGGAATTCGTAGCGGTCCCTGGGTACTCCAATGCGTTCGATAGTCTCCTCGGCATGCGTGATGAGTTCCGGGTCCTGCGTGGCAATGCCGACTTGCGCTGCCCCACCCTCCAGCAGCTGAACGAGCAAGCGCTTGAAGGACTCTCGAATTTCTCCAGCATCGCGGTACGAAATTTCCTCCGGCTCGAGGTAAATACCCTTGCACAGCCGAATATTGGTCTGGCCGGATGACAGCAGCGCTTCGACGTCTCTCTCGCTTCTGTGCAAGCAAGACTGGATTACGGCCCCAACATTGTCGAACGCTGATCGTAGCTCTCGATAAATATCCAGCGTATCCGTAGTCACGGAGGAGTCCTCCATGTCGATTCGTACGAAGTCACCGTGCGTCTGTGCGATAGAGAGGATTTCGCGCATCGCGGCGATGCAGGCCCGACGATCGAAACGCAGCCCCATTTCCGAGAGTTTCACTGAAACACCGCAATCGAGCGAACGCTCGTGTATTCCCTCAAGTGCGCGGCGATACAAATCTACCGCTTCGTCTACCTGCTGCAGGCTCGTGCTGTCTTCTCCAAGCACGTCGATCGTCGCTGAACAACCTTCCGCATTCAGTTCAGCCACGGTCTCGAATGCATCGTCGAGATGTGTACCGGCAATATACCGTTGAGAAAAGCGCCAGATGATCGGGCGCGGCACGTATTGCATGGAGCCGACAACCGCCCGATGAAACGGGTTGCCTGTCATTGGTCTGCATCCTGTGACTATTGGCACAGATTTACGCGCCAGGAAAGCCGCCGCAATACGGGATTACCGAGGCGCCGAGTCTGACAGACGGTATTTCACCGGCCACCCACAACTTTTTGTCATGCGAAATTTTCAAACTCCGTAATGATCCAGTCACACAGACTTTTGACATCGTCTCGTTCACCGTCTTCCGCACGCAACGCCACGTAGAAAAAGTCACCGGTCGGAACTTCCTCGTCGAAAACACGCACAAGCGAGGTTTCACCGAACCATTGCCTGCCCAATGGCCAGGAGATGAGCGCAACGCCAAGACCCTGCTGTGCCGCACGGGCGATTGCCGACATCGAGTCAGATCTCACCAGCTTGCGCGGCACCGGCGGCTGCACTCCCACCCGATTTGCCCAGTTTTCCCACGCGTCGGGGGAATTGTCGTGCACGAGCAAGGTATGCCCGTTCAGGTCGTCGTACGATCGAATGGGTTTGTCCGCCTGGTAGTCGTGAGCGCAGGCTACGACGACGTTCCGGGCAAACAGGCGATGGGTCGTCAATGTGCGACGTTGGGGATCCCCGAGCAGGATCGACAAATCGGCATTGGCCGGATGCTCAATCACGGTGCTGGACTGTGTTGTGACGCGAATGTCGGTGAGATCAGCCTCTGACTGGAACGAACGAAGTCTCGGAAGAAGCGCTTCGCTCGCGAAAAGCGGCGGTACACTGAGCCGAATGATATTCCGCCCGTGTTCGAGCCACAGCTGTTTGGTTTCGCTTTCCAGCCGCGAAAACATCGTGTCCAGGAACAGGAAGTATTTCTGGCCGGCCTCTGTGAAATGCAGCGAGCGGGTCGTCCGGTGAAAGAGCTGGACGCCAAGGGAATGCTCCAGGTTCCTGATCTGATGACTTACCGCGGATGCAGTAATGGCCAGCTCGTCAGCAGCATCCTTGAAGCTGAGATGGCGTCCGGCCACCTGGAACGTTCTCAGGTGTTTCAGTGATGGTAAACGCATTTCGGATCCCGTGGGCGATCATTGCCTCCCACGCTGCAACAGTCGTGCCAATTACAACCACGCTGGCTGCTGCGCGGACTCGCGATTCTGCAGTACGAATGTTTCGATTTGATGCAAGGCTGCGAACCGGCGCACCACTATTGTGCGACCACTACGTTGAGTGCCTGAAAACGGATCAGACGAATCTGGCATCGCAGATTCGGATCCGTGCCCGGGTCGGCGTGCCACCAACGTTTACGTCGCCGACGCGAGACGGGGCTCGGTCGATACCCGTGCTATAGGGGTTCCAGGTGGTCGTCAGCGACAGAGCCGGGAGAGCACCAGTCGCAGCCTCGCGGCTGCGAGGCTGCGCTGGGCTGGTCGAGCGCCTTTAACTTCCGTAGATGGATTTTCCGCGTGCACGAACGACGGCCTCGGGGGCGTCTTCGGATAGAGTCCTCAACGTCCGCACCTTGGCGCGACGGTCTACTACGCAGCTGTATTTCCCGACGACGTCCTTGCTGGAAGCGTCGATAACATCCAGCTCGAACTTGGTCATCCGAACGAGACGCCTGGTTGACTTGAACTGGGAATCGTCGACCTGCACGCCGGGCTCAACGCCTTGCACTTCCTCTATCGACGCGGCGATGGCGCTCGAACATGCCCGGACTGCATCGGCATCCGTCATTGCCGCTGCGAAGCCCGACCCCAGCAGCAATAAGGGTGCGGCGACCAGGGCGTTGTACGTGGATTTCTTCATGCTAAACCTCCTGTTTATTGAATGGCATCTGGATTCAACAGCAGGTTAGGCCCACGGTATGCAACTGACAAACGATGTTTTCTCGCTCGCCGGTGAGTTTTTTTCAGCTGACGACTCGAGTCGCTATACTTTGACGTTGCCAAGGACTTTCAAGCAGCGATGCGCAATTCGCCAATGACTGGAGAAACGACCTGGATTCTGTGACACAGGCAGCGCTCGGCGCGAGCATCGCGGGTGTTTGTGCGCCCAAAGGTCATCGCCGAAAGGCACTGCTGGCCGGCGCCTTGCTCGGCACGCTTCCGGACATGGACGTCATGATCGATTTCGGCGGTGCCGTCGAGAACTTCACCTACCACCGCGGTTTCAGTCACTCGCTGTTCGTCCTGGCACCGTTCTCGATCGTCCTGTGGCTCTTGTTGAAACGCCTGTGGGCCCCGGCGCGCGAGGCCCCCGTACGGTGGTTACTGGCGATAAGTCTGGCGCTCGTTACGCATCCGTTGCTCGACGCGCATACAGCCTACGGCACGCAACTGTTCTGGCCGATGTCCGTGACGCCAACGATGTGGGCGACGATGTTCATCATCGACCCGCTGTACACATTACCCCTGCTAGTCGGCGTAGTTGCGGCCGTCTTCTGGCCCGGGAGCAGCCGGAGCAACTCACTACTGGCTGCGGGGGTTGTCCTGAGCACCGTTTACCTGGCCTGGTCATGGCTCGGTCAGTCTTTGGCAAGAAATCATGCCGATGAGTCTCTGGCCGAAATGGGCTTGCAGGATGCGCCGGTATTTGTGGTGCCCGGCCCGTTCAATACGCTGCTGTGGCGCGTCGTCGTGATGACCGACGACGGCTATCTCGAAGGCTTCGATTCGTTGCTGGTCGACGAGGGCAACATGCAGTTTTCTGCCTACACGTCGGACTACGCGGCATTGCGCGAAGCCAGCGATGTCTGGGCCGTGGCGCAACTGCGCTGGTTCGCGAACGACTTTGTCAGGGCGGACGTCCGCAACGACCGGCTGGTCATCACGGACCTCCGCATGGGCTCGGAACCGAACTACGTTTTTCGCCATGTCGCCGCCGCCCGCGGCAATCCGCACTGGAAGGCTATCCCGACTCAACAGGCGTTCGACCTGCCTTTCGATGAAATCGAGCTGTCGGATATCTGGGCACGAATCTGGAGCGGCCCGTAACTACCGACCTGTGCGGATCGTCGCCAGGGCTCCGACTACATGTCGATACACTCGGCGACTTCCACGGATCCCCCGTCCTTGAGAATCGGGCAGCCCCTGGCCTTGGCCAGCGCATCGTCCATGTCGGACGCCTCGAACAAGCCGTAACCGGTCACGGGGTTCGCGCCGCCGTTGTTGGACGCCGACCCGTCCGGATTGACGGTACTGGGCGTGCCAACCGGGTTGCCCCCGTCAATGACGGCCGCTCCCATGCCGCCAAGCCAGTTTCCCCAGTCATCCATTACTTTCGCCACCTCTTCCTCGGTTTCCGGGTTCTCTCCGCCGTGATACACAAACAGGTATTTGGCCATTGGTTTCCCCTCGCTGATGATGTGCTGATAGCAGGAAAGTAGAGATTACACACATCTTTTAGGTCCATCATCGGTGATATCCTGCAATTTCCACATTATTATTTGTGTAAAATGCACAATACGTGGCTGACGGCACCGACAATCGTGGAATAAGCAAGGCGTTGCGCCAGCTGGTCGACCTTGGCGTCGTGCCGGCCGTCGCGGGGCCGCTGGAAAAGACCCTGGAGCGCAGCGCCGAAGCCCTGCTGACTGCCGTCACGCGCGATGTTGACGCCTTCTCGGCATCGGCGAACCCGGACGTGCTGCCAGAGCTGGATGAGCACATCCGCAGTCATCTCCACGCCGTCCGCGCCCTGCTTGCCGGCGGCTCGGTACCCGATTTTGACTTCGTCATCCGCCACGCCGAGCGGCGCGCTGTGCAGAAGTTCCCACTGGATGCCATCCTGCAGGCGTATCAGCAAATGCATCGACTTGTCGCCGACTGGGTCAGGGACGCGGCTCTCGCCACGGCGGACAGCGACGCGACGGTAAACAGGGTCGTAGCGACGACGACGTCGTTCACGATCGAGTACATCGGCGTCGTAAGCACTCTGGTCATCTCCCGCTACGTCCGCCATACCCGCGTTCTTGCCGAAGCCGAAGGCGACCGGCGTACCGCGCTGCTGAACACGATGCTGGACGGCTACGACGAGAGTGACCGCCAGGCCGCGAGCCTGCTGCGGCGGGCCGGTTACCTGCAGCAACGGCAATCCTATTGCGTTGCGGTGGCCCAGTCAGTGAAGCCGGAAGAAATGCAAAGTCCGCCACGGGCGCAACGCATGCTGGAATCGGTAACGGCCGCCGTCGCAGCGGCGCCGTTGCGCGCAATCGGGGGAATACGGGACAACCTGGTCGTCGTCATCATCTCCGGCACACGGCGCCGCTCCGGCTGGACCCCGGCCAGATCCGCCGTTGCAGACCGGGCGTTTCCGGGCCTGCGTCGCGTCGGCCCGGCGGCATTGATCGGCCTCAGCAGCGACGTGCCGTCAACATCCCACATTCCCCGTGCAGCGCAGGAAGCGCGTCTGGCGCTCGACAACGCATCGGTTGCGAATCGTGTCGTGCGCTATTCGGACATCCCGTTCAAAGACCTGCTTGTGGCGAGAGCCGGCCGCGAGCTGGTTGCAGCGTTGCCGCCATGGCTCGACAAATTCTCGGCAATGGATCGACGTGCAAAGGGTGCCTTGTCGGACACGCTGCGCGCCTATGCCGACTGCAACATGAATGTCCTGAAGGCCGCGGAGAGACTGGCCGTGCATCCGAATACGATCTACGCGCGAATACAGAGAATTGACGATGCGACGGGCATGAATATCCTTCGATATCACGCATTGACCGAGATGCTTCTTGCGCTCGATTGCGCCGGCAGCGAACGATAACTCACCGCTGACACGGCGGCGCAGGCCGGGGCCACCTGCTTTGCGCACAGCATCCCATGTAACATGATGTATCCCTTGCGTCCGGCCACCTTACGCACCGGGGGAATAAGGTTTAGGCTACTGATCTGACCTTAAAATCCCGTAACACAACAGACTATCGGACGTAAGCAACGTGGCAGAACGCAGCAACGCGCAGATCATTATTACACTCGTGATTACGGTCGCGATTGGCTCGTTAGTGTCGCTTGCCGGCAGCGATGGCGGCGACCGCGTCGGCTCTGTGCCAGTGTTTGCCCTGTGCGGCGCGCTGGCGTTCGGCATCAACTGGCTGGTCTTCGTTCCGTCGGCGATTGCGCAGACGGAGCACTATTACGATCTCACCGGTGGAATCACGTACATCACCACAACGGCGGTCGCCGTCTTCCTGTCCGGCGATCTCGACCTGCGAGCGACGCTCGTCGCGGCGATGGTCATCTTCTGGTCGCTGAGGCTGGCGACATTCCTCTTCCGTCGCATATCGCAGAGCGGCAAAGACAGCCGCTTCGATCAGATAAAGACCCGCCCGTTACGATTCTTCATGGCCTGGACCCTGCAGGGTCTCTGGGTGCTGTTGACCGCAGCCGCGGCGCTCGCCGTCATTACCGGCGGCGCACGCACCCCGATCGCTGTTGTCGGCATCGCCGGCTTTGCTGTCTGGACCATCGGCATGGTCATCGAGATCGTCGCCGATCGGCAGAAGTCGAGCTTCAAGAACGATCCGAAAAATGACGGCAAATTCATCAACGTCGGCCTTTGGGCCTGGTCTCGCCATCCAAACTATTTCGGCGAGATCCTGCTGTGGACGGGCATGGCGATCGTTGCAATCCCGGTGCTGCAGGGCTGGCAGTGGGTCACGCTCATTTCACCGGTATTCGTGGCACTCCTGTTGATCAAAGTCAGCGGCATTCCGCTGCTGGAGCAAAAAGCTGACGAACGGTGGGGCGGCGACGCAGATTACGAGGAGTACAAGCGCCGCACGCCCGTATTGATTCCAATGCCCCCGGCAGCGCAAACCTGAGGGGAAAACATTACGCGACCCCGGTGAACTGCTCGAGCCGTTCCTCAGTTTTTGCGGCGACAGTCTCCGAATCAGCCGCAAGCGCGCGAACGCATCCTGCGAGCAGTAACAGAAAAAACAGTCCGTTTCTTTTCATGTTCTTTCTTTCGTTCGGTCCAATTTCGCTCATGTGAACTATACTTCTTTTCTAAATTTCAACGCGAAGAGGGTTGCCCGCCATGAGTGAACTGCGCTATCCCAACGAGACCCCTGAATACCGACGAGCCCGCGACGAACTGCTCGAGGAGGAGAAGACGCTGGTTGAAAAAGTGAAGGCCCTGGCCGAGATGCGCCGTCGGCTACCGCCTGGTGGAAAGCTGAAAGAGGACTACAGGTTCCAATGGGCCAGCGAGGGTAAAGTGGGAGAGGAAGTCAGGCTTTCCGAGCTCTTCGGCGACAAACCGACCTTGATACTTTACAACTTCATGTACGGTCCCGGCTGGGACAATCCCTGCCTGTCCTGCACGTCGTTGATGGATGGATTCGATCGAAGCGCCTACCAGGTCTCTCAGGACGCCGCGTTTTGCGGCATTGCAAAAGCGCCCGCCGGAAAAATTCATGAATGGGCCAAAACGCGCGGCTGGACACAAATTAACCTTGTGTCCGGCTACGGCACCACCTACCAGGCGGACTATCGTTGCCAGGGTGACAACGACGACATGCAATGGCCGATCCTGCACGTGTTTCGGAAACAGGACGGCGAGGTCTACCACTTCTGGGGCACCGAGCTACAGGGCAATCACGTGGATACCGTCTGGCCCTACTGGAATATCATGGATTTGACGCCCGAAGGTCGGCCGGACCGGATGACGCCGCCGCAGAATTTCCGCTCCGAATTCCTGGAGAAGCACTTCCTGAACAATTAGCCGCGGCTCACTCGCGATATTCAGGCGATATCGTACCAAGCGCTTGTGCCTTGTCGGCACAGTAATAGTCGGTCAGTGCACAATCGACGTCGACGCAAAACGGGATCTCATCCGGCTCGCAGCCCAACGCCTTGCCGAGCTCGCTGATGGTAAGCTTCGGGCGCCGCTCGACCGGTTCCGTGCTTGCGCAACCGGCGAGCACAATGAAAGTCAGTGCTGAAAGCAGTATGTTTCGCATGATGTTCATACTATTTTAGACTAATTTCGCCGGCAATCGTTGCAGGTCGAACATGCGACAATACCGATCGGGCGCGCTGGTGCGCAGCCGCTGGCCTCCGCCGGCAACGCCAACCGTTATCGATGAAAAAACAGCCATTCCTCGAAAAAAGCTGGTGCAGGTTTCCGTACGACCCGGCGTTGCATGATTGGGTTAACTATGCGCTACCGGTAGCAATTGAGACGCGTTTGCAGCCGGGAAACAGGCGCTGGATGCGTTGTGGCGATACCTGGTTCGTCGGCGTCAACGTCCTGCCCAACGACTCCAGTGGTGCGCTCGGCAACGGACCTCCGCTTCGTGGTGAGGCGGTGGAATTCCTGCGGCACGTCCTTGGCGTGGCCCCGCTGGAGTGGGAGCCTGCACAGGTCTCGATCTGCTACCCGGGCTACCCGCAGCCGATGGACGGCGAATCCGGGGCTGCCTTTCGTTTCCGTCGCGACAAGTTCGCCGCGCACATCGATGGCATATTGCCGATTGGCGAACGACGCCGCCGCTTTCTGCGCGAACACCATCGCTTTATCTTCGGCATTCCCCTTGGCGAACATGACGCCGGTGCCGCTCCTTTCGTCGTCTGGGAGGGTTCACACGAAATCGTACGAGATGTTCTAGCCGCGTATTACGGGGAGCGGCCCGCCAGGTCATGGCGCGACATCGACATCACCGAACTCTATCGCGATCTGCGTAAGCGGATATTCGCGGAATGCGAGCGCATCAAGATCGCCGCCAAACCCGGCGAGGCCTATATTGTTCACCGACTGGCGCTGCACGGCATTGCGCCCTGGCAGCCAGGCGCCAGCGCAGATCCGGGTGGGCGGATCATTTGCTATTTTCGCCCTGAGACGACATCTCCGAAGGAGTGGCTCAACAACCCGTGATATGCAAAGTGCTTTTAATCCATTTGCAGGTCGGCGGAATCAAAAAATAAAGGCTCGGCGCCCGAAGACTGTGAAAAGGACAGGCAATTGAAAAAAACCTTGTTGATTGCCGTTGTGGCGGTTGCCATCGGAATCGCCGCGACGCACTGGCATTTCTCCAACCGGGGCCGTTTCACGACCGAGGCGCAGTACACAGGGCTCGGCCGAACGCTTAGCGGGAATGAACTCATATCCAATTCCGATCCTGCAGCCGTGCTTCGCTTCGATCCGGCGTTTAAGCATGTCGGCGGACAGAAATTCATACTGTATGGCGTTGCGGATACGGAACAGCACCTTTTCGTCGAGACGAACGCCGACAATGAGCTACAAAGCCTGTACTGGGTGCAATACGAGGCTTTCCTGCCTGAACTGTCATACACCTATGACTACGACGACTCTCCGCTGCGCGTAACGCTCGGCGACTACGAGTTCTATGCCGACACCGCGGTCGGTAAATATACGCCTTCTCCAGGGGAGCAAACCGGCACCGACGGCTTCATGGTGAGGCAGCTTCTGACCAGCAAGGGTTACGCGTATCCGCGTGAGTTTGCCTACGCGCGGCTTGTGCACCTGCCTGACGAATCGCGGCAGAAAGAACTCATGATCATCTATCTGGACGCTCTGTCGCGCTACGGCTTCACTGCCGCGGAACTGCGGGACGGCGGAGCACATGCGGCGAGATGGCCCGAGATCGAGCAACAACACCTCGCACGCATCAGGCAAACTCTTACCATGCTGCCGCTCGATTCGGCGGACCCACCTGGAAGCGCCGCGCAATAATCGACACTTGCCTGTTCGAACCGACTCTCCTGTGCCGGAGGCACTAAACCCGTTACCTGGTCGCCCGCGGCGCCAATCGCTGCGATAATGCCTGACAGCGCTGCCCGGGAGGTAATCCCGGTTCAGCAGAACAATCGGGGGATCGTACGTGCGGCTTACACAGTCCAGCCTTGCCAACCCGGCCGCAGTGGCGATTGTTGCGGCGGTCGTAGTGCTGCTCGGCTTTCTTTCCATCCAGCGCATACCGGCACAACTCCTGCCACGAATAGAAAAGCCCGTGGTGACCGTGATCAATGCCTGGCCGGGCGCCTCACCAAAGGAAATCGAGTCGGAGCTTACGGTACCGGTTGAAGAGGTTTTGCAGGGCACACCCGGCATGACCGAGATGCTTTCATGGAACGGCACGAACTTCGGCTTCATGCAACTCGAGTTTGCGCTCGAAACCGACATGACGCGCACGCTGATCGAGATTATCAGTCGTCTGAATCGACTACGGCCACTGCCCGCCAACGCGGAGCGGCCACAGGTAAGCCTGGGCGAATGGGGCGATGCGAACGACCAGCTCATTGAATATTTTGTCGAACAACTCGATGGCGACGAGCAGGATCTCATCGAGAACAAGCGTTTCCTGCGGCAGGTAATTCGTCCGCAACTGGCAACGCTTTACGGTGTTTCAAGCGTCGACATGTTCGACACCAGCGGCAACGCCAGCGATCAGCTGCAGATAATTATTGATCCTTACAAAGCGGCGCAGCTCGGCATCGACATTGCGCGTGCCGCAGATCAGATAGGCCGGTCCGCAAACATATCTTCGGGTGTAGTCGATGTGGGCAGACGCAGTTACACACTGCGAATCGAAGGTCGCTATGACGTCGACGAACTCCAAAACCTTATTCTCGAGTGGCGCGGCGGCCTGCCTATCAAGCTCGGCGACATCGCAACGGCAGACTACGGGCCGCCGAAACGCGAAGGATTCATTTACCACAATGGGAGATCCGCAGCGCGCGTATCCATCGCCAAAACGGCAGACGCAAACGTGCTCGAGGCGCTCGACGGGGTCAAGAGTTACGTCAACGAACTGAACGAAACTGTATTCAAGGAACGCAATATGCATGCGGCGTACAGTTTCGACCCGGCGATCTATATAAAGCGCTCGATCAACTTGCTGACCGGCAACCTCATCGCCGGCGTCATGCTGGCAATAGGCGTCCTGTGGCTCTTTCTTCGACAGTGGCGCGCAACCCTGATTATTGCGCTGGCAATCCCGGTATCGTTGTTGACAACGTTTGTCGTACTTTCAGCCGCCGGCCGTTCGCTCAATGTCATATCGCTCGCCGGACTCGCATTTGCGACCGGCATGGTTCTGGACGCGGCGATTGTCGTCCTCGAGAACATCATTCGCCTGCGCGAACGGGGAGAATCACCGGCACGCGCCAGTGACAAGGGCACTGGACAGGTCTGGGGCGCATTGCTGGCTTCGACAGCGACGACTGTTGCCATATTCATCCCTATCATGTTCTTGCGCGACGTAGAGGGTCAGATGTTCGCCGACCTGGCCTTGACCATCGCCATCGGCGTCACCATGTCATTGCTCGTTGCCATAACAATACTGCCAACGGCTGCCCTTCACTGGATAAAAGAGCTGCCGGCGGATCACGGCGCGAGCACCGTGTGGGACCGCTGGGCAGACCGGCTGATCGCTGCGACCGGTACGCCTACGCGACGCCTGGGCTGGATTGTCGGGCTAATGGCCGGTTCGATTCTTTTTACGGTGTTGCTGTGGCCGGAAAGCAATTACCTGCCGCCGGTCAAGCGCGACACCGTCGACAGTTTCCTGTTTTTTCCGCCCGGCACCAACGTCGATACCGCTGATCGGGAAATCGCCACGCTGATGATGGAGCGCCTGGACCCGCACCTGAATGGCGAAAAAGAGCCGGCAATACGCGATTACTTCCTGTGGTCTTTCCCCGGCGGCAATGGCGGCTGGCTTGCGATCAATCCCGTCGAAGGCACGGATCTCGTGGCGTTTCAGAACCTGGTTCGCGACGAAATAACCGCCGGCGTGCCCGACATGTTCGGATTCACGCTGCGGCGCAGCTTGTTTGGCGGCTTCGAGGATTCCAACAGCGTCGAGATGCGCCTGGCGTCAAATGACGTCGACGCATTGAAGCCCGCCGTGGCACAGGCAATGCAACGCATACCAGCGGTGATACCCGGTGCATCGGCGCAGCCACAACCGGATCCTTTTGCGGATGCCAGCGAGCTCAGATTTACACCGAACGACGTGCGGCTCGCGGAAGTCGGGTGGACGCGCCAGGACCTCACCCGGATTATCCTCCAGCTCGGCCAGGGGGTGTGGCTCGGCGAGTATTTCACCGGGCGTGACCGGGTGGACATTTACCTGAAAACGACGCGTTTCGACACGCCCGAGGAGATGACATCGCTGCCTGTTGCCACGCCCAATGGTGGCGTTGTGCCTCTCGGACACCTGGCAACGATCGATATCGAGCCATCGCCGTCCCTGATAATTCGCATCAATAATGCACGCGTATACAGCGTGATCATCAATCCGCCGGAAGGCATGTCGCTCGAAGCCCTGATCGACACACTCGAAACGACGATCGAACCCGAGATACGCGCACTGATGCCGGAAGACGGCTCCATCCAGTATGCTGGCAGCGTCAAGGACCTGGAACGTGCGATCGGCACCCTCGGGACAAATTTCCTGGTCGCTATAGGACTGCTCGTACTGATCATGGCGGGACTTTTCAAATCGCTCAAGGACGCCGTGTTGGTAGTCATCTCGATCCCACTTGCCGCGGTGGGTGGCGTATTCGCAATCACGATTGTCAACGCCATCAAGTTTCAGCCACTCGACCTTCTCGGCATGATCGGCTTCATCATCCTGCTCGGCCTCGTCGTGAACAACGCGATATTGCTGGTTGCTCAGACGAGAGCCGCACAGGCCGAAGGTCTCAATCGCAGGGATGCCGTACACCAGGCACTGCGGTATCGCCTGCGGCCGATTTTCATGAGCACGCTTACGAGCCTGTTCGGCATGCTGCCACTCCTGGTCGTGCCCGGGTCCGGCAGCGAGATCTATCGCGGTATGGCCGCAGCCATCGTAGGTGGGATGTCAGTGTCAACCCTGTTTACGCTGCTGCTGTTGCCAAGTCTGCTGCAAATGGTCCCGGGCGCGCGCGTCGTGCCGGACCCCGCAGCCAGTCATGCAGCAGCGCACTGAGCCTGCTCACAATGGTTATAACGATGCAAAAAAGGAAACTGCGGACCGGCGGAAAAAACCTGGCTCACATGCTGTTTGTCAACATAGTGTGCTCGGCGGGCATGGTGTTCGCGCAGGGTGATATGCAGTCGATGCCTGCTGCGCGGGTCCAGGTGGAGACGGCGGTGCTGCGCGACATGGCGCCCGTCGTCACCGTTTCGGGCACGGTCGTGAGCCTCAACGATTCCCGCATTTCCGCTGAAGTGGAGGGAGTCCTTACGTCGTTGGCGAATGTCGGTGATGCCGTCGATGCCGGCGTCGTAATCGCCCAAATCGATCCTCGACTGATGAAAATCGCGGTAACGCGCGCGGCCGCGAACGTTGCGCGGCTGGAGAGCGAATTCGACTATCGCGAACGGCAGCTTGTCCGGACGCTGGAGCTTGCGCAGAAAAACAATGCGTCCGCCACGCTCGTCGATGAGTCCCGCGCCCTGCGCGACCAGGCAATGCACCAGCTCGCCGATGCGCGAAGCGCATTGGAACAGGCGCAAGGTGACCTCGCGCGTGCGACCATTCGCGCTGCGTTTTCAGGTCACGTTGTCGAACGGCTGGCAGCCGTCGGCGAGTACATTGACGTTGGTGAAGACGTCATCAGGCTGGTTGACACGCATCGCGCCGAAATCAGCTTGCCTGCCCCCATCTCGCTCACACGATATGTAAAGCCCGGTATGGCGGTTACTGTGAGCAGCGGCGATGTCACGCGACAACATGCAGTCCGCGCTGTTGTACCGGTCGGCGACGCGGTGTCCCGCATGGTTGAAATTCGACTGGACGCGACAGACAGTGGCTGGCTTGTCGGGACGCCTGTGCAGATAAGCCTGCCGAGCGATGTAGCCGTCACGACGGTTGCGGTGCCGCGGGACTCCCTTGTCGAACGCGGCAGCCAGGTCTATGTCTACAAAGTCGATAACGAGGGCTCGGCAGTCCAGGTACCGGCGAATATCGTAACGATCATCGGCCTGTGGGTTGGCCTCGCAGACGGAATCGAAGCCGGCGACAAAGTAATTGTGCGCGGTGCGGAGAGACTGGCGCCCGGCCAGCCAGTCGAGGTTATCGCAGGCAGCACGGCAACGGCGTCACAGTAGCGGTCTGGCCGCGCAAGCGCGCCAGCCGCATTGTGCGGGGATGAATGTCGCAAACCGGCGACTCCCGCGACGGCCGGTGCGGGTGCTATGGTCGTGCCTGTTGTTCTTTTTTTTCCGGTCTGGCGTTGGAGAATCCACATGGTCAAGAAACTACCCATTTCCATCCTGCTGTCGTTGATATGGCTAACGGGCAACTGGGCCCTGGCACAGGACGACGTCACCTTGCGGAGCGGCACGGACGTATCCGCGATGCTCGAGCAGCAACAGCCGTTGCGCTGGGTTGCCGGGCAAGTCATCGTCAAGTTCACAACGAGCACGCGCGACGCAGGCGACGAACGGCTGGACGTCATGGGGTTCACCGACCACGTCGACACAACGAGCGGCGGTGAATATATCTACTCCCTGCCAGCTGACAGGATGCGCGCACTGTCCGCAACGCAGGCGCAAGACCAGGCAGAGGCGGCGGTTCGACAAATGCGTGCGGAACCTGATGTCGAATACGCCCAGCTGAACTACATCATGCACATCGTGCGCGAACCGAATGACCCCGGTTTTGCGCAACAGTGGCACTACCGCAATAGCGGTTCCGGTAGTGACGAAGCGCCCGGCGGCATCAACCTGCCACGCGCGTGGGACCTGAGTGTCGGCTCTCCATCGTCGATCATTGCCGTTATTGACACCGGCATATTGCCCGATCATCCCGACATCGACGGCTCTCCGAACCTGTTGCCGGGTTTTGACATGATCACGGACACCTTCACCAGCAACGACGGTGACGGTCGAGATGCTGATGCAACCGATCCTGGCGACGGCGTCACCGCGGGACAATGCGGCATCGGCTCGCGGCCTTCACAGGATAGCTGGCACGGCACGCACGTCGCCGGCACGGTCGGCGTCGGCAACACTGACAATGACGAAGGTGTAGCCGGCGTCAACTGGAACAGCCGAATCCTGCCATTGCGCGCCCTCGGCCGTTGCGGCGGCAGCATCGCGGATATCAATGATGCCATCCGCTGGTCGGCTGGCCTGGCGGTGCCCGGCGCACCGTCCAACCCGAATCCCGCGAAGGTGATCAACATGAGTCTCGGCGCTGGCGCGCCCTGTTCCGCATCGCCATCGACGCAAAGCGCGATCAATGACGCCGTTGCCGCCGGCGCAGTCGTGGTTGTCGCGGCCGGCAACGAGGCGAGCGATGCTGCCGGCTCGTTCCCTGCGAGCTGCAACAACGTCGTTACCGTTGCCGCCAGCGACTACAACGGCGATCTCGTATCGCGTTATTCCAATTTCGGTGAGGTCGTCGACATCATGGCGCCAGGCGGGGACGTCAGTGCAGACGAGGATAATGACGGCAATCCCGATGGCGTGTTGAGCATGGTCGACGGCGGCTACGCATTTTTTAACGGCACCTCGATGGCAACGCCGCATGTTGCCGGCGTTGCGGGGTTGTTGCTGGCGCGGGACCCAACGCTTTCTCCGCAGGAAATCGAGAACATACTCAAGGACAACGCACTGCCGCGGACCGGCCAGCAGTGCCCCCGACCCTGCGGCAGCGGCCTGCTCAACGCCAACATTGCACTCGATGACCCGGAACCGGAACCGCCGCTGCGTCTCGGCGTTACACCGACGGAATTCGAGCTCGACGAAGGAGAATCTGCCGTACTCGAAGTGGTCGTCAGGCAGGGCAATGCAGCGGTCGCCGGGCAAGCCGTCAGCTTCACGTCCGGTGATGTCACGGTCGCAACAATAACGCCGGCCAACGCTATTACCGATTCGAATGGACGAGCCGCGGCGACCGTTTCAGCAGTCAATCGCGGCAACTCGAACCTGGTTGTGGCCATCGCCGGACAATCACAGGCAACACCTGTAACCGTCAACATACGCGTGGTACCAGGCATCGGCCTGATTGCACTGCTGCTGCTGGCACTCCTTACAGGCGTGTTCGGTTACCGGCGTCTCGGCGGCGAGCGAAACCGCTGACGGAGCCGGTATTGTGGACGGGCTGGCAACGCTTCGCTCACCGCGCGCGCGACTATTGCTCGGCTTGACGGCGGCCGTCGCGCTGGCCATCCTGCTGGACCACGCAGCGCAGCTACAGGCGCTATTGCTTCCGCTGCAGCGACTTACTGCCTCGGCGACGTTCGCCATCGTCAGCCTTACCGGGCTGGAAATCTCGCTTGACGGTATATTGCTGAGTCATCCGGACGGCTTTCGCATTGCAATAAGCTACGGCTGTACCCCTGTAGTCCCGGCAATATTCATTGTGTCGTTGTTGACGGTCGGCCTGCACCTGACCCTGCGCGAGCGATTGGCCGGACTTGCGATCGGTATCACGCTCATCACATTGTTGAATCTTTTCAGGGTGGCCGGTCTCTATTACATAGGAGTAGCGACGCCGCATGCGTTCGCCATAGCACATGAATGGCTCGGCGAAGCGGTCATCGTCGTCGGCACGGCCGCGGTCGTGGCATATTGGGTCCGAGTCGCTGCGAGCGAGCCGCTGGCCGCGAACAGTACGTGAATATGAAACTGATGATTCTGATTATCCTGGGGCTCTCGCTGGTGCTCGGCTGCGGACACGCCGAACAACGCAGCGAAACGGTGGCTGCGGAGATCATCGTGAAATTCGCAGCGCAAGAGGAAATTAGCGACACCATTGTAAAAGCGCTGAACGACTCGAGTGCCGAAACAACAATCAACGATTTCGTTGCAGACCTGTCCCGCGAACTGGGCGTGCCCCTGACCTATTCGCGTTTAACATCCGGGCGTGAAATCATTATTGCTATTCCGGCAGAGCGCGTAATTCAGGAGATCGTCGGGCGGCTCGAAAATTCCGACGGCGTCTCCGACGTAGTCGTAGAGCGGGCAACGCAGGACGACGGGCCCGTCAACATCGGGCGAATCCTCGTCACGATTGCTCCTTCCGAAAACGATCCCGGGGTCGACGCCGATGCGCTGGGCGCGCGGCTGGTCGGTGCCGAGGATTATCCGGTCGCCTGCGATCGTCTCCCAGACAACCGCCTCCTCATCAGACCGGATTTCGAACGCCTGGTTGCGACGCTGGTCACCCGGCTCGCCGGGCGGCCCGGCGTGGAATACGCACAGCCGAACTACGTCGTGCGTCATTACAACCGTCCCGGGCACGAGCGCTGAGTTTCGCCGCGCTCCCCAGGCGTAGCAGCACCATCAGTCCTTAAACCGCTTCGCGCTGCGCGGCATCCAAGAGAAAAGCCGGCCGCTTTGGCGGGCGATCCTCCGGAGACACAAATGCATAAGGGCCTGAGCCACATCCCGGTACTGTTGATGACTCTTGCGATACTGACCTGCCACGGGTCGGAGCTGTCCCGTGAAATTACCGACGAGCAATGGAAAGCCGACCTGCAGCAAATCTCGGCATCGATAAAAGAAATACACTTTAAACCGTTTCACGTCCTTCCCGAGGCTGAATTCGATGCCGCTGTGCAGGACCTCGGCGAGCGGATTCCCGAGCTTTCAGATACAGAGATCGTCGTTGCAATGGCACAACTGATCGCGAAACTGCGCGACGGTCACACGCGGATCCATATGCCGCGTCAATACCCGGAGTTCGCATTGCTTTCGGAACTGGGACATTCCGGAACGCCACCGCCGAAATTCCGGGCGTTAGAACTTCGCTCTGCGCCGGTACGCTTCGGTC